>NZ_JAPSKN010000182.1 GCF_031181705.1 Streptomyces sp. | reverse complement strand
CAGCCTGGTCACGCGTGCGCCGTCCGCCGCCCCGAGCGCCCGGACGAGCCCGGCGCTGGTCGTGGCGACGGGGCGGCGGCACCGGCCTCCCCGACGAGCCGGGCGCTGACGGCGTCCCCTGCGCGGGGCGGGACCAGCGCGGTGCCGGGCACGGGCAGGGCGGGGAAGGCCGCGGCACGGCAGTTCTGGTTCGTCGTGCCCGTCACTCGACCAGCCGCCCCGGGCCCGCCGGCCGGCCGGAATCCGACCGGGACGTGGAACGGTCCGTCAGGAAGACGCCGGCACCGGCACGGTCGCGGCCACCGCCGCGCGCACCTCGCGGACGATCCTCTCCAGGCCCGGCACCGACGCCCCGGCCCGCTCGGTCAGCTCCTCGACGCGCCGCTCGCCCGCGCTCCCGCCGAGCAGGTCCGCCGCGTCGGCCAGGACGGCGACCGCCGCGTCCCGCTCCGCGAGGCCGGCGGCCGGGAGGGGCCCGAGGAGGGCCTCACGCGTCTCCTCCCGCAGCACCTTCACCGCGGCCGCCCGCTCCAGCGCGTACTCGACGGAGGGGAACACACCGAGGACGCGTCTCTTCTCCGCCCGCAGGTACCCCCCGGCCACGAGCTGCTCCCGCACGGCGTCGGCGGTCACCCGCGCCCGCAGCGTCACCCAGGTCCGCCAGGGGTGCGGGCACGACTCGTGGACGAGTTCCAGCAGCCCGTCCAGGGCGGCGTCGCCGCTGCGGGAGTCCATGTCGGCCGGCGTGGCGATGCCGTCCTCGTCGGTGAGCAGCCCGCGCCGGGCCAGGTCGACGAGGGCACCGGCCCGCACCGGGCCGGCCGGGTGGGCGCCGCCCGCCGGGGGCCGCGCGGTGTCCCAGGCCAGCAGCGACAGCCGGGCCGGCAGCGTGAGCGAACCGTGGGACACGAGGCCTCCTGGGGCGGGAGATCGGCTTCGGTTAAACGCGTTGACAGGCCCCTGTACCCCTTCCTACGGTGTACAGCGGTCCTGTTGCCGTCGATGGGAGAAGGACGTTGCTCGTCTGAGGTCCTGAGACACCGCGCCCCACCCGTGAGGTGTGTGCGCTGCGTGCGACCTCGGCGTCCGAGCCGTCCCCCGGTGCAGGGCCCTTCTCATGCCCGTGAGGCCTCCTCCCTGGTCGCAGGTGTCTCGACACGCGTTTGCCCCTGACTGCTTCGAGCAACCGCGAGTGAGGCCACCATGTCCCCTTCCGTCACCCTCACCTCCCTGTCGTTCACCTGGCCCGACGGCACTGTCGTCTTCGAGGACCTGGACGCCGCGTTCGGCCCCGGCCGGACCGGCCTGGTCGGGGTCAACGGGTCGGGGAAATCGACCCTGCTGCGGCTGATCGCCGGTGAACTCGTACCGGCCGACGGCACCGTCCGCGTCGCCGGCGAGATCGGCTACCTGCCGCAGAACGTCACGCTCGACACGGCCCTGGGCGTCGACGAGGCGCTCGGCATCGCCGCCCGGCGTGCGGCGCTGCACGCCATCGAGGCGGGCGACGTGGCCGAGGAGCACTTCGAGACCGTCGGCGACGACTGGGACGTCGAGGAACGCGCCCTGGCCACGCTCGGCGAACTCGGCCTCGGGCACATCGGGCTGGACCGCACCGTCGGCGAGGTGTCCGGCGGCGAGTCCGTCCTGCTGCGGCTGGCCGCGCTGCTGCTGCGCCGGCCCGACGTACTGCTGCTGGACGAGCCGACCAACAACCTCGACCTGTACGCCCGCCGGCGGCTGTACGCGGCCGTCCGGTCCTGGCCGGGCGTCATGGTCGTCGTCAGCCACGACCGGGAACTGCTGGACCTCGTCGACCAGATCGCCGACCTGCGCTCCGGCGGGATCACCTTTCACGGCGGCAACTTCTCCGCCTACGAGGAGGCGCTGGAGACCGAGCAGGAGGCGGCCGAGCGCATGGTGCGCGTCGCCGAGGCCGACTTCCGCAGGCAGAAACGCGAACTTACCGACGCGCAGGTGAAGTTGGCGCGCCGCAAGCGGTACGCGCAGAAGATGTACGACACCAAGCGCGAACCCCGGGCCGTCATGAAGCTCAAGAGCCGCGCGGCCCAGGTCTCGGCGGGCAAGCACCGGATCATGCACGAGGAGAAGCTGGCGGAGGCCAGGGAGCGGCTCGACGAGGCGGTGGAGGCCGTGCGCGACGACGACGAGATCCGCGTCGACCTGCCGTTCACGGCCGTCCCGCCGGGGCGTACCGTCCTCACCCTCCAGGATCTCGGGCTCCGGTACGGCGCCCGGGTCGAGGGCGGGCTCGAACTGCGCGGTCCCGAGCGGGTCGCGCTGATCGGACGCAACGGCGCGGGCAAGACCACGCTGCTGCGCACCATCACCGGGGAGCTGGCTGCGGAGTCGGGCGAGGTGACGGCGCACGTCCCGCTGCGGTTCCTGCCGCAGCGCCTCGACGTCCTGGACGGGGAGCGGACGGTCGCCGAGAACGTGGCCCGGTTCGCGCCGGGCGCCACCAACAACCGGATCCGGGCGCGCCTGGCCCGCTTCCTGTTCCGGGGCGGCCGGGCCGACCAGCGGGCATCGACGCTGTCGGGCGGCGAGCGCTTCCGGGCGGCCCTGGCCGCCCTGATGCTGGCCGAGCCGGCCCCGCAGCTGCTCCTGCTGGACGAGCCGACCAACAACCTGGACATGGCCAGCGTGCGGCAGCTGACCACGGCCCTGGACTCCTACGAGGGGGCGCTGATCGTGGCCAGTCACGACCTGCCGTTCCTGCAGTCGATCGGCATCACGCGCTGGCTGCGGATGGAGGAGGGAGGACTGCGGGAAATCACGCCAGAGGCTGTCGGGTATTCCGCCTAGCGTCGGGCTCATGCCCGCATTCATCACCCTGACCGGAGCCCGCGAGAACAACCTCAAGGACGTCACTCTCCGCATCCCGAAGGGCCGGCTGACCGTGTTCACCGGCGTTTCGGGGTCGGGGAAGTCGTCGGTCGTCTTCGACACGATCGCCGTGGAGTCGCAGCGCCAGCTCAACGAGACCTATCCGTGGTTCGTCCGCAACCGGCTGCCCAAGTTCGAACGGCCGCACGCGGACGCCCTGGAGGACCTCACCCCCGCGATCGTCGTCGACCAGCGGCCGGTCGGCGGCCACTCCCGGTCGACGGTCGGCACCATGACGGACGTCTACTCGGTGATCCGCGTCCTGTTCTCCCGGCACGGCACGCCGAGCGCCGGCCCGGCCACGGCCTACTCGTTCAACGACCCGTCGGGCATGTGTCCCGAGTGCGACGGTATCGGCCGTACCGTGGGCCCCGACTGGGACCGCATCCTGGATCCGGACCGCTCGCTCGCGGACGGGGCGGTCCGCTTCCCGCCGTTCGCGGCGGGGACCTGGCAGGGCCAGACGTACACCAACAGCCCCGACCTCGACCCGGACAAGCCCGTGGGACGGTTCACCGCCGCCGAGCGGGAGTTCCTGATGCGCGGGCGGCCCGGCAGCAAGGTCGACGTCACCGGCAGCGGCGGCACGTGGACCACCGAGTACGAGGGCCTCGCCGACCGCTTCGAGCGGCTGTACCTGAAGCGGGACCTGTCCGGCATGAGCCAGAAGACCCGGGACCTGGTCCGGGAGTTCTCGGTGGAGGGCGTCTGCCCGGCCTGCCGCGGAGCGCGGCTCAACGCGGCGGCGCTGGCCACCCGGATCGGCGGCCGGACGATCGCCGACTGCACCCGGATGCAGGTCACCGACCTGATCACCGTGCTGAAGGAGATCGACGACCCGGTGGCCCGGCCGATCGCCCAGGCGGCCGTGGCCGCGCTGGAGCGGATCGAGGCGATCGGCCTCGGCTATCTCAGCCTCGACCGGGAGACCGCCACCCTCAGCGGCGGGGAGGGGCAGCGGCTGAAGACCGTGCGGCACCTCGGCTCCAGCCTGACCGGCATGACGTACATCTTCGACGAGCCGAGCGTCGGACTGCACCCGCGGGACGTGGGCCGGCTCGGCGATCTGCTGCTGCGGCTGCGCGACAAGGGCAACACCGTGCTGGTCGTCGAGCACGACCCGGACGTCATCGCGCTGGCCGACCACGTGGTGGACATGGGACCGGGCGCCGGCGCCGGGGGCGGCACGGTGGTGTTCGCGGGGACACCGCGGGAACTGGCCGCGTCGGACACGCTCACCGGACGCTGTCTGCGCCGGCGTACGGCGGTCAAGGAGGAGGTGCGCGGGCCCACCGGCGAACTGTGGGTCAAGGGCGCCGACCGGCACAACCTGCGGGACGTGACCGTGCGGTTCCCCACGGGTGTGCTCACCGCGGTGACCGGGGTCGCCGGCTCGGGCAAGAGCAGTCTGGTCGCGGAGTTCACCGCGGCCCACCAGGAGGCCGTGGTGGTCGACCAGTCCTCGATCGGCATCTCGGGCCGGTCCACACCGGCGACGTACCTGGGGATCATGGACACCGTCCGCAAGATCTTCGCCCGCGAGACGGGGGCCGAGGCGGGCCTGTTCAGCTTCAACTCCGGCGGCGCCTGCCCCACCTGCGAGGGCCGGGGCGTCATCTACACCGACCTCGCCTTCATGGACCCGGTGACGACGACGTGCCACGGCTGCGAGGGGCGGCGCTTCAAGGAGGAGGTGCTGCGGCTGACCGTGCGGGGCCGTTCCGTCGCCGACGTCCTGGAGATGACGGCCGAGCAGGCACTCGGCTTCTTCGACGACGAGGCGGTACGGCGCCGGCTGCGCGCCCTGCGGGACGTCGGACTGACGTATCTGACGCTCGGCCAGCCCCTGTCCACGCTCTCCGGCGGTGAGCGGCAGCGCATCAAACTGGCGACTCGGCTGCACCGGACGGGCGCGGTCTACGTGCTGGACGAACCGACGACCGGTCTGCACATGGCCGACGTGGAGGGCCTGATCGGCCTGCTGGACCGGCTGGTCGACACGGGCAACACGGTCGTCGTCGTGGAGCACAACCTGGACGTGGTCGCCCGGGCCGACTGGGTGATCGACCTCGGCCCGGACGGTGGCCGCGACGGTGGCGAGGTGGTGTTCGAGGGGACGCCGCGGCAACTCCTGGAGGCGGACGGATCGTTCACCGGGGAGCATCTGCGGCGGTTCGTGCGGTCGGGAGTCAGCGGGCCGGCGTGAGCTCCCCGGTGAGCGGAACGCCCGGGTGGGCCCGGTTGCCGACGACGGCGAGCCGGGGGCCGCGCGGAGTCGGCTGCCACTGCCCGCCCACCAGGGGGAGCAGGGCGATGTTGGGCGCCGGTCCCCGGGTCCAGTCGAGGGTGCCCGCGACGGTGTCGAGGGTCGTGTCCGCGAGGGTCCCGGCGACGGAGGCCCGGTCGGTCGGGTCGTCCGCGACGGTGAGAGCGTGGTGGGCGGTCTCCAGCAGGGCGTGGGCCAGGCCCAGGGGCTGCAGCCAGGGGGCGCCGGTGTCCCGTTCGTAGGCGCGGGCGAGTTCGGCGCACGTGGTGCCGTCGAGACCGGAGCGGTAGGGGTGGTCCGGGCTCCAGTACACGAGGGTGGCCACGCGCGCGTCGCCGAGTTCGCCGTGGACGCCGGGGGCGGGGGTGGTGTGGGTGTGCGGGTAGGTCAGCCAGCGCGAGCAGGTGATCAGCCGCGGCCGCACCCCCGCCGCCCGGGCCTCGCGGTGGAAGAGGGCCAGGTCGGTGGCGGTGGCGGCGCTGGTGACGAGGTCGGCGCCGTGCTCGCGCAGCCGGGCGACCTGTGCGGCGAAGCCGGGGGCCGGTTCCCGGTAGGCGCCGAGGTCGACCAGGGTGTGCCCGCGCGGGGACGTCACCGGGGCGAAGCCGTGGCGCTGGTGCCGCAGCAGCGCGCCCTGCAGGTCGTCGTTCCACAGGCACCCGACGGCGCCCCGGCCGCCGACGCGCTCCCACAGGTCGGCGAAGACGGCGGCGATGTCGTCCAGCCCCCACGCGAAGTGGTACGTCCACCGGAAGCGGTGCCCCGGCTCGGCGGCGCGCGCGTGGAGGTAGGCCTGCCACGGGAAGGTGGTCGACACGCAGGGAACGCCGGCCTCCTCGCAGGCGTCGGTGACCGCGGGCAGCACCCGGGTCCCGGCCATCGTCAGCACGAGGTGCGCGCCGGCACCGGCCAGGTCGCGCACGGCCCGCCGGGCCGCCTCGGGGTCCGAGCGGCTGTCGCGCACGGCGACGGTCACGGTGTGCCGACGGCCGCCGTTGCGCACGTGCGCGAGGCGGGGGCCGAGTCTGCGCAGGACGTACGACAGCGGGGAGCCGAGAGGGGCCAGCCGGCCCGTCAGCGGCGCGACCACGCCCACGCACAAGGAAGTCGACTGCATCGAGGCCCCTCTCGTGTGTCCGGTGTGACCGCTCAGCGGCCGGAACGGTCCGCGGTGACGCAGGTGGTCCTGCTGAACACCGCCACCGTCTCGTTGCCGCAGTTGTTGCTGTGGCCCGAGGCGTTCCGGGCGAAGAGCAGGTTGGACAGGACGCCGCCGCTGGGGCCCGCCTGGTCGCCGCCGCCCCTGCCGTCGTCCTCGGTCACACAGGTGCGCTCCTTGAACAGGGCCACCTTTCCGGTGCCGCAGAGGTTGGCGTGGCCGGAGGAGTTCCGGCCGGAGAGGTTGGACAGCACACCGCCCGCCCCCGCGTCGCCGTCACCGGCATGAGCCGTGGCCATGCCGGCCGGAACGGCCATCAGCATCCCCACGATCGAGGCCACTACCGCCATGCGCCGCGTGCCGTACATCTGTGTCGGTTTCCTTCCGCCGGATCGGTCGCCGGCCTTCTCGGCCGGAGCACTACGACCAACGACCCACCGGACGATCGGTACGGCCCCGCCCAGGTGAATGATCTGCAAGACAGTTGATCGGGTCCTGCGATGGAGTGCCGGACGCGGATCCGTTGACTCGCGTCAAGACGCCGTCCGCACCGCACCTCGATGGGGTGGTTTGACCGTTGGCCCGCCGATCACGCACGCGGGCTGCGCGAACACTGAAGGGGGGTGGCGCGGGCCATCGGGAAGGGGAACGGCATGGCCGACGGCACGGTGCTGATGGCGGTGGCGGAGCGTCCGGATGATGGGGGCGCCACGGCGGGGCAGTGGGTGAGGATCGCCGAGGCGCTCCACGGGCGGGGCTTACAGGTCCGGTGGGCGGCGAGCGCCGCCGACGCCGAGGCGGTGCTGCGGACCGAGGCGGGCGTCGCCGCCGCGGTGGTCGCCTGGGACCTGCCGCCCGAGGAGCGGGGTGAACCGGGCGGAGCCGGGGTGCTGCGCCGGATCGGCCGCCGCTTCCGGGACCTGCCGGTGTTCCTCGCCATGGCCGACGAGGGGCTGCGGGAGCTGCCGCTGTGGGTGTCGCAGTCGGTGGTGGGCTACGTGTGGCCGCTGGAGGACACCCCGGCGTTCCTCGCGGGCCGGATCACCACCGCCGCGCGCGCCTACCAGGACGCCCTGCTCCCGCCGTTCTTCAAGGCGCTGCGCCGCTTCGACGACGCCCACGAGTACTCCTGGCACACGCCCGCCCACTCCGGCGGTGTCGCCTTCCTCAAGTCGCCCGTGGGCCGGGCGTTCCACGACTACTTCGGGGAGCGGCTGCTGCGCAGCGACCTGTCGATCTCCGTCGAGGAACTCGGCTCGCTGTTCGAGCACACCGGGCCGATCGGCGAGGCGGAGCGCAACGCCGCGCGCGTCTTCGGCTCCGAGCGCAGCTACTTCGTCCTGCATGGCGACTCCACGTGCAACCGCCTGGTCGGGCACTTCAGCGTGACCCGCGACGAGATCGCCCTGGTGGACCGCAACTGCCACAAGTCGGTCCTGCACGGCCTGGTCGTCTCCGGCGCCCGGCCGGTGTACCTGGTCCCCACCCGCAACGGCTACGGTCTCGCCGGGCCGCTGCCGCCGGGCGAGCTCGCGGCGGAGTCGGTGGCGGCGCGGATCGCGGCGAGCCCGCTCACCGCGGACGCGGTGTCGTCCCGCGCCCAGTACGCGGTGTTCACCAACTCCACGTACGACGGCCTCTGCTACGACGCGCCGGCCGCGGCCCGCGCGTTCGCCGCCGCCACGCCCCGGCTGCACTTCGACGAGGCGTGGTTCGCCTACGCCCGCTTCCATCCGCTCTACGCGGGGCGCTACGGCATGTCCGTGGACGCGGAGGCCTTCCCCGGCCCGGACCGGCCGACGGTGTTCGCCACGCAGTCCACGCACAAGCTGCTGGCCGCGCTGTCGCAGGGTGCCATGGTGCACGTCCGGCCCGCGCCCCGGGCACCGGTGGAGCACGACCGGTTCAACGAGACGCTCATGATGCACGGCACGACGTCGCCGCTGTACCCGATGATCGCCTCGCTGGACGTGGCCACGGCGATGATGGACGGCCCGCAGGGACGGTGGCTGGTCGACGAAGCCGTGACGGAGGCGGTCCGGTTCCGCCAGGAGATGGTGCGCATCGGGCGGCGGATCGAGGCGGCGGGCGACCGGCCGCCGTGGTTCTTCGGCGTGTGGCAGCCCGACGAGGTGACCGACCCGGCGAGCGGGGCGCGCCTGCCCTTCGACGAGGCACCGGCGGAGCTGCTGCGCACGGAACCGTCCTGCTGGCACCTGGAGCCGGGCGCCGGCTGGCACGGCTTCCCCGGCCTCACCGACGGCTGGTGCATGCTCGACCCGATCAAGGTCACTCTGACCTGCCCCGGTGTGGACGCGACCGGC
Source organism: Streptomyces sp. (assembly GCF_031181705.1). Classification (GTDB taxonomy): domain Bacteria; phylum Actinomycetota; class Actinomycetes; order Streptomycetales; family Streptomycetaceae; genus Streptomyces. Next base: position 794 of record NZ_JAPSKN010000182.1, on the reverse strand, counting down.
GAGATGGCCGACCAGGGCATCCCGGCGCGGGTGCTCACCGCGTATCTGGCCACGCGCGGCATCGTCGTGGAGAAGACCGACAGCTACACCACGCTGGTGCTGTTCTCCATGGGCATCACCAAGGGCAAGTGGGGCACGCTTCTCGACGCCCTGATGGACTTCAAGGACCTCTACGACGGTGACGCCCCGCTCGACCGGGTACTGCCCGCACTGGTCGCGCACCGGCCCCGGCGCTACGCGGGACTGACGCTGCGCGGCCTGTGCCAGGAGATGCACGAGCATCTGCGCGCGGCACGCCTCGTCGACCTGCTGGACACCGCGTTCCAGCAGCTGCCGGAGCCGGTCGCCCCGCCCCAGCAGTGCTACCAGCGGCTGATCCGCGGCGGCACGGAACGGCTCCCGCTCTCCGAAGCGGCCGGCCGGGTCGCCGCCGCCATGGTCACCGTCACACCGCCCGGCATCCCGGTCCTCATGCCCGGCGAGAACACCGGGGCGGCGGACGGTCCGCTGCTGCGCTACCTCACGGCGCTGGAGTCCTTCGACCGCCGCTTCCCCGGCTTCGCCAGCGAGACCCACGGAGTCACCCGCGACCCCGACACGGGCGCCTACCTGATCGAATGCCTGCGCCGCGACCCCCGGCCGGCTGGGGAGAACGACACGGCACCGGCTCAGCGCCGGGAGACGGAGGGGGTGGGGACGGAGGTGGAGTGAGGCGCGGGCGGGGTGCGGGCCGGGGGCCGAGGCGGTCCGGGTCAGAGGCCGTTCAGGCCTGCGGTTGCCAGCCTCCCGGGGGG
>NZ_JAPSKN010000181.1 GCF_031181705.1 Streptomyces sp. | reverse complement strand
GTACGACCAAGGTCTCAGGCCGGGACCGTCTCGCGACAGGGGTCAAAGCGCCGCGTGGACCTTACGCTGGCGGGCATGCCTGACTCCAAGCCGCGTGACGCCGATGTCGTGGGTGCCGGTGCACCGACCCCTTCCGCGCAGGGAGGAGAGGGCGTACTGGGGCAGGGGTACCGGGCACTGAGCGTCGGCATCGTCTCCGTCGTGCTGCTCATCGCCTTCGAGGCGACCGCCGTCGGCACGGCGATGCCCGTCGCGGCCCGTGAGCTGGACGGGATCTCGCTGTACGCGTTCGCCTTCTCCGGGTACTTCACGACCAGCCTGTTCGGGATGGTGCTCGCCGGGCAGTGGTCGGACCGGCACGGGCCCCTCGCGCCGCTGACGACGGGCATCGCCTCCTTCGGCGCCGGGCTGCTGCTGTCGGGGACCGCCGGGGCGATGTGGGTGTTCATCCTGGGACGGGCCGTGCAGGGGCTCGGCGGCGGGATGGTGATCGTCGCGCTGTACGTGGTGGTCGGGCGGGCCTATCCGGAACGGCTGCGACCGGCGATCATGGCGGCCTTCGCGGCGGCCTGGATCGTGCCGTCGATCGTCGGCCCGCTCGCCGCCGGCACGGTGACCGAGCGGCTCGGCTGGCGCTGGGTGTTCGTGGGCATCCCCGTCCTGGTCCTGCTCCCGCTCGCCTTCGCCCTGCCGCAGATCCGGCGGCGCGCGTCCGGACCGGCGGGCGGTCCGGACGCGCCCCCGGCATCGGGGAGCGCGGCCGGGCCCGGTCCCGGGGCCTCCTCCGACCGTCGCCGCATCCGGCTCGCCCTGGCCATCTCCCTCGGCGCCGGCCTCCTTCAGTACGCCGCGCAGGACCTGCGTCCCCTCTCGCTCCTGCCGGGGGCGCTCGGCGTGGCCCTGCTCGTGCCCGCCGTGCTCGGCCTGCTGCCCCGCGGCACCTACCGGGCCGCCCGCGGGCTGCCGTCCGTCGTGCTGCTGCGCGGCGTCGCCGCGGGGTCGTTCATCGCCGCGGAGTCCTTCGTGCCGCTGATGCTGGTCACCCAGCGCGGGCTCAGCCCGACCCTGGCCGGCTTCTCGCTCGCGGCGGGCGGTGGGACGTGGGCGCTGGGCTCCTGGGTGCAGTCGCGGTCGCGGTTCGAACCGTACCGGGAGCGGTTGACGACCGTCGGCATGCTCCTGGTCGCCGCGGCCATCGCCACGGCGCCGAGCGTGCTGGTCGACTCGGTGCCCGTCTGGACCCTGGCCGCCGCCTGGGGCGTCGGCTGCTTCGGCATGGGGCTGGTCATCTCCTCCACCAGCGTGCTCCTGCTGAAGCTCTCCGCCCCGGAGGAGGCCGGCAGCAACTCCGCCGCGCTGCAGATCTCCGACGGCCTGTCCAACGTCGTCCTCCTGTCCGGAGGCGGCGCCGCCTTCGCGGCCCTGGGCGGCGGCACGGTCTCCCACACCGCCACCCACACCTCCGGCTCCCACCCCGCCGCGTTCGCCGCGGTGTTCCTGCCCATGGCGGCGGTGGCCCTGCTGGGCGTGTGGGTGTCGACCCGGCTGCGGGAGCACCGGCCGTGAAGCGGCCGTCCTCCGCTCGCCCCCCGGGCCGTACGAAGCGCCGCGGGTCCTGCACGTCAGGAAACTCGGCCTCTGCTCGCCTCCGCTGCCGTGCACCGGCCGCACGCTGAACCTCCCCTTCCGGTCGAAGATTTACCGGTCGCCAGGTGCATCGGCACGGCCGCCCGCGGAGACCTGTACGAGCAGGCCGCGGCCCCGCTGCACGCCCGCGCCGCCCACGACTCCCGGCCGACGGCAACAAGCTCACCGCCTGGCCGGCGACCGCCACGTCCCCCGCCCTCAACGGCGTCGACCTGGCCGGGGTGGACCAGGACGTGGCGTACCCGCCGGTCGTCGACGTGGCGTCCGGGATGGAGGCGGAGGCCGGGAGGATCGCGGGGCGGCTGGGGGAGCTGTGACGTCGGTCCCACCCGCGCGGGACCCGGCCCGGTCCGCGCGTCGGCCGGCCGAGCGCGCCGGTAGGGTGGCCCGGTTGTCATACGTAGCCGAGCCGTCAGGCTCCTCGCACGAGCCGCCCGACCCCCAACGGAGACCGTGACTACCACCGCCGGCACCAGCACCGCCTCGCACCACCTCTCCCCGGCGTTCCCCGGGCGCGCCCCCTGGGGCACCGCCAGCAAGCTCCGCGCCTGGCAGCAGGGCGCGATGGAGAAGTACATCCAGGAGCAGCCGCGGGACTTCCTGGCGGTCGCCACCCCCGGCGCCGGCAAGACGACCTTCGCCCTGACGCTGGCCTCGTGGCTGCTGCACCACCACGTCGTGCAGCAGGTCACGGTGGTCGCCCCGACCGAGCACCTGAAGAAGCAGTGGGCCGAGGCCGCCGCGCGGATAGGGATCAAGCTCGATCCGGAGTACAGCGCCGGACCGCTCGGCCGGGAGTACCACGGCGTCGCCGTGACGTACGCCGGTGTCGGGGTGCGGCCCATGCTCCACCGCAACCGCGTGGAGCAGCGCAAGACGCTCGTCATCCTCGACGAGATCCACCACGCCGGTGACAGCAAGTCCTGGGGCGAGGCCTGCCTGGAGGCGTTCGAACCGGCGACACGGCGGCTGGCGCTGACCGGTACGCCCTTCCGGTCCGACACCAACCCCATCCCCTTCGTCACGTACGAGGAGGGCGACGACGGCATCCGGCGCTCCGCGGCCGACTACACCTACGGCTACGGCAACGCCCTCGCCGACAACGTCGTCCGGCCGGTCATCTTCCTCTCCTACAGCGGCAACATGCGCTGGCGCACCAAGGCCGGTGACGAGGTCGCCGCCCGGCTGGGCGAGCCCATGACCAAGGACGCCATCAGCCAGGCCTGGCGGACCGCGCTCGACCCGCGCGGGGAGTGGATGCCGGCCGTGCTGCGCGCCGCCGACCAGCGGCTGACCGAGGTCAGGAAGGCCATCCCGGACGCCGGCGCGCTCGTCATCGCCTCCGACCAGGACTCGGCGCGCGCCTACGCCAAGCTGCTCCGGGAGATCACCGGCAGCAAGGCCACGCTCGTGCTGTCCGACGACTCCGGCGCCTCCGAGCGGATCGACGAGTTCAGCAACAACACCGACCGGTGGATGGTCGCGGTGCGGATGGTGTCCGAGGGCGTCGACGTGCCCCGCCTCGCGGTCGGCGTGTACGCCACCACGATCTCCACCCCCCTGTTCTTCGCACAGGCCGTCGGCCGTTTCGTACGGTCCCGGCGGCGCGGCGAGACGGCCTCCGTGTTCCTGCCGACCGTGCCCGACCTGCTCTCCTTCGCCAACGAGATGGAGCGCGAGCGCGACCACGTCCTCGACAAGCCCAAGAAGGAGGGCGAGGAGGACCCCTACGCCGAGTCCGAGAAGGAGATGGAGGAGGCGAACCGGGAGCAGGACGAGGACACCGGCGAGCAGGACATGCTGCCCTTCGAGGCGCTGGAGTCCGACGCCGTCTTCGACCGGGTCATGTACAACGGCGCCGAGTTCGGCATGCAGGCCCACCCCGGCAGCGAGGAGGAGCAGGACTACCTCGGCATCCCGGGACTGCTGGAGCCCGACCAGGTGCAGTTGCTGCTGCAGAAGCGGCAGGCCCGGCAGATCGCGCACAGCCGCAAGAAGCCGGACGAGGAGGCCGACCTGCTCGAACTGCCCGCCGAGCGGCGGCCGGTGGTCTCCCACAAGGAGATGATGGAGCTGCGCAGGCAGCTCAACACCATGGTCGGCGCGTACGTCCACCAGAGCGGCAAGCCGCACGGCGTGATCCACACCGAGCTGCGGCGCGTGTGCGGGGGACCGCCGGCGGCCGAGGCGACGGCCGGGCAGCTGCGGCAGCGCATCGCCAAGGTGCAGGAGTGGGCCACCCGCATGAAGTGACGCCCCGGGGAGGGCTCCACAACCTGGGGGGCGCGCATACCGTCCCAAACCTGAGCACTACACCGCGGACCGTGCCCGGATTCTGGACGGAGCCTTCCGCTCAGCGAACCCCCTTCGCTACTGTCCCGCTACGCACACGCCCCGTGGCAGCGCCGCCGCGGAGCGCAGCCGTGAAGCGACGCGGCCCGGACAGGCCGGGCCGCCGGCCGATCGGCGGCCTCTGAAGCGCGTCGCCGACGGGACTCGGCGACGCATCCGCCGACCAGGGGGCCGCCGACCTCACCACTAAGGAGTGGGCGTCGTGACCGCGGAGACCTCCCAGACGCTCGACCGGGGACTGCGGGTCCTCAAGCTGCTCGCCGACACGGACCACGGGCTGACCGTGACCGAGCTCTCCGTCCGGCTGGGCGTGAACCGGACCGTGGTGTACCGGTTGCTCGCCACCCTGGAGCAGCACGCACTCATACGCCGTGACCTGGGCGGACGTGCCCGGGTCGGGCTCGGGGTGCTGCGGCTGGGACGGCAGGTCCATCCGCTGGTGCGGGAAGCCGCGATGCCGGCGCTGCGGTCGCTGGCCGAGGACATCGGCGCGACGGCGCACCTGACCCTGGTCGACGGGGCGGACGCGCTCGCCGTGGCCGTGGTCGAGCCGACCTGGACGGACTACCACGTCGCCTACCGGGCCGGGTTCCGGCACCCCCTGGACCGGGGCGCCGCCGGCAAGGCCATCCTCGCGGCCCGGCAGCACCCGCGGGCGGACCCGGGCTACACGCTCACCCACGGCGAGCTGGAGGCGGGCGCGTGCGGGGCGGCGGCCCCGCTGCTCGGTGTGACGGGCGTCGAGGGCAGTGTGGGCGTGGTGATGCTGGCCGACGTCGTACCGGAACGGGTCGGAGAGCGGGTCGTCGAGGCGGCCCGCGAGGTGGCGGAGGCGCTGCGCTGACGCCGGCCGGGGCGTCCGGGGCGGGCGGCCGACCGGGTCAGCGGACGGGGGCCGGTGACCTGGCCCCGGTGGTCCACCGCACCCGCGTTAGATTGATCCCGTGTTCTCTCGTCTCACGCGCCCCCAGGCCGTCGCCGTCTGCGCCCTGCCCGCCGTGGCCCTGATCGCCGCGGCCGTGTTCGCGCCGCTGCCGTTCTCGGTGGCGCAGCCGGGCGAGACGGCGAACGTGCTCGGCGAGCACAAGGGCGAGCCGGTGATCACCATCTCGGGTGCGCCGACCCGGGAGGCCCGGGGCGAGCTGCGGATGACCACCATCGTCGCGACCTCACCGGACACCCGCGTCTCCCTCCCCGACGTCCTCGACAGCTGGTTCCGCACCGACGAGGCCGTCATGCCGCGCGACGCCCTCTACCCGCGTGGAGACACGGTCAGGGAGATCGAGCGGCACAACGAGAAGCAGATGAAGGAGTCCCAGGACGCGGCGACCCAGGCCGCGCTCGGGTACCTCGGCCTCGACGCCAAGGACGTCAAGGTCAGCCTGAAACTCGCCGACGTGGGCGGGCCCAGCGCGGGGCTGCTCTTCTCCCTCGGGATCGTCGACAAGCTCGACGGCGACGGCACGGGCGGGGACCTCACGGGCGGCCGTGTCATCGCCGGTACGGGCACGATCGAAGCGGACGGCACGGTCGGTGCGGTGGGGGGCGTCGCCCTCAAGACGCAGGCCGCGAGGCGGGACGGCGCGACGGTGTTCCTGGTGCCGAAGGCGGAGTGCGCGGACGCGCGCGCCGAGCTGCCGAAGGGCCTCAGGCTGATCCCGGTCACGACGCTGAAGGGCACGGTGAGTGCGCTGCTGGCCCTGGATACGGGCAAGGGGTCCGTGCCCAGCTGTTAGTGGGCGGCGGCGGCCGGCCGGGGCCGGGTGGCGAGCTTCAGCCCGACCTCGACGAGGGTCCAGCCGAGGCGCATCCGCAGGTCGGGACGGCGCGCCGGGCGGGGGCGGGTTTCGGCCCGCAGCTCGGCGGCGCGGGCGTGGTGCAGGGCGAGGTGGATGTCGGGGTGCATCTCAGTCCGTCCTGATCGGGAAGGCGTGGGTGTGGAAGCGGACCTGCTCGGCGCCGGGGGTGTCCTCGTCGGCCGCGCGGTCGCGGTAGCTGTCGAGCAGCGCGTGCATCTTCCCGACGAGCTCCTGGGTCGTCTCGGGCGTCAGGCGCAGCGTCCAGCTGCTCAGGTCCCAGACGCGGGTCCACTCCTCGGGCCACGCGTCACGGTTGCCCAGCCAGGTCGACACGGCCCGGGTCTGCGCTGTGGCGACCTCGTGCACGTACAGGTCGGCCGCGCCGCGCACGGCCGGGTCCGCGTCGGTGAGCAGGGCGTCGTCGAAGCGAAGGCCGAGCTGGGCCGCCTTCCACCACCGCTCGCGCCCCTTGCCCCGCTCGGGGGCGTCCTCGACGAAGCCGTACTCGGCGAGCTGGCGCAGGTGGTAGCTGGTGGCGCCGCTGGACTCGCCGAGCTTCGCCGCCAGTTGCGAGGCGGTGGCCGGGCCGCCGAAGCGCAGGGCGTCGAGCAGCTGGATCCGCAGGGGGTGCGCGAGTCCCCGCAGGGACCGGGCGTCGAGCTGCCGTACCTGTGGGTTCTGGGATTCGGTCACCATGCAAAGCTATCCTTGCAAAGGAATCCTTGCAAGGTTTTCTTTGCAACTCTTCCTAGCCCTCCCGGACGAACCCCTCCGTCACCATCCAGTCCAGCGCCACCTCGTGCGGGTCCTCCCCCTCCACGTCCACCTTCGCGTTCAGCTCCCGCGCCACCGCGTTGTTCAGCCGCGCCGTCACCGGATCCAGCACGTCCGCGATCGCCGGCCACTCCTTCAGCGTCTTGGCGTTGATCATCGGCGCGGCGTTGTAGTGGGGGAAGAACTTCCGGTCGTCCTCCATCACGACCAGGTTCATCGACTTGATCCGCCCGTCCGTCGTGAACACCTCGCCGTACGGGCAACTCCCCTTGGCCGTCTGCGTGTAGATGATCCCCGTGTCCATCTGCGTGACGTTCCGCGCCGGCAGGTCCATCCCGTACCGCTTCTGCATGCCCGGCAGCCCGTCCGCCCGGTTCGCGAACTCGACCTCCACGCACAGCCGCACGGCGCCGGGGTCGGACTTCGCCAGCTTCGCCACGTCCGACATGGTCCTCGTGCCGTACTTCTCCGCGTTCTCCCGGTTCATCGCCAGCGCGTAGGTGTTGTCGAGGGACGACGGCCGCAGCCAGGCCAGTCCGTTCGCCGCGTCCTCCTTCCTCACCGCCTCCCACTGCCGCCGCGGATCCGTGATCGGCTCGCTGTGCCCGAGGTAGGTGATCCAGGCCGTGCCCGTGTACTCGTACCCGGCGTCCGCGTCGCCCTTGCGCACCGCCTCGCGGCTGCCGACGGAGCCCTGGATGCCCGTCCGGTCGAGGACCTCCGCCCCGGCCGCCTCCAGGGCGATGCCCATGATCGCGCCCAGGATCAGGCCCTCGGTGAACGCCTTGGACGTCACCGTCAGGCTCGCGCCCTTCAGCGGCCCGCCCCGCCCGACCGACCCGGGCCGGACGTCGTCGGCCATGGGGGAGCCGCTGGTCAGGCCGCACCCGGAGGCCGCCGTCAGCAGCAGCGCGGCCGGCAGCGCCCGGCCCCTCATGCCCGCAACCCCCGCGGCCGCAGCAGCAGTTCCGCGAGCGAGGCCAGCCAGTCCACCAGCAGCGCCAGGACGACCGTGAGGACCGACCCCAGCACCAGTACCGGCATGCGCTGGTTGGTGATCCCGGTCGTGATCAGCACGCCCAGCCCGCCGCCCCCGCCGAAGACCGCCAGCGTCGCCGTCCCGACGTTGAGGACGAGGGCCGTGCGCACACCCGCCAGGATCAGCGGCACGGCCAGGGGGAGTTCGACCCGGGTCAGCACGCCCATCGGGGACATGCCGATGCCGCGGCCCGCCTCCAACAAGGTCGGGTCGTTCGCCTTCAGGCCCGCGATCGTGTTGGACAGCACCGGCAGGACCGCGTAGAGGACCATGCCGATCAGGGCGGCCCTGCGGCCGATGCCCAGCCAGATCACCAGCAGGGCGAGCAGGCCGATCGCCGGGGTCGCCTGGCCCGTGTTGGCACAGGCCATCACCACCGGCGTGGCCCTGCGGAACGCCCCGCGGGTCAGCAGGATGCCCAGCGGGATCGCGATGACCAGCACGAAGAACGTGGAGATCGCGGTCAGCTGGATGTGCTGCCACAGCGCCTTGGACACCTGGCCGCCCGACAGGGCGTTCCGGGTGAGCGCGTCCAGGTCGGCCTGCTCGAACCAGAGCCAGGTGGCGAGGAGCACGGCGATCAGGCCGACGGGCAGGACGGTCAGCTTCCGCCAGCCGATCCGGGCGGGCCGGCGCTCCGGCCGGGGCGGTCCCGCGACGGACGCGGAGATCGCACCGGCGGGCCCGGGGTCCGGACCGGGCCGCCCGGAGGTCACCTCGGCCGCCGCGGCCCTCACCGCTCCCCTCCCGGGCCCACGCCCGTCACACCCCCGGCCCGCTCCTGCTCCACCCGGGTCTGCGCGGCCCGCAGCGACTCCAGCTCGTGCTGGTGCTCCATCGCGTCGAGCCGGTCGGCCTCCAGCATCTCGTGCACCGAGTTCATGAGCGTCTCCATGTCGACGACGCCCGTGTACTCGCCGCGCCGCCCGGTCACCGCCACACGCCCCGCGTTGTCGGTGAGCACCGCCTCCAGCGCGTCGCGCAGGGTCGCGTCCCGGGTGACCGTGTCGTGCACCAGCTGCCCGGCCCGGGCCAGCGACCCCCTGGCCCGCATCAGGTCGCCGCGCCGCAGCCACTTGTAGGGGCGGCCCCGCCGGTCGAGCAGCAGGACCTCGTTGGTGCCGCCGGCCCGCAGCCGGTTGAAGATCTGCTGCAGCGGGTCGTCGACCGTGACGGTCGGGTAGTCGGTGATCTCCACGTCCCGTACGCGGGTCAGGTTCAGCCGCTTCAGCGCGGCCCCGGCGCCCACGAACCCGGAGACGAAGTCGTCCGCCGGGTTGGTCAGGATCGCCTCGGGGGTGTCGAACTGGGCGATGTGCGAGCGCTCGCGCAGCACGGCGATCCGGTCGCCGAGCTTGATCGCCTCGTCGAAGTCGTGGGTGACGAACACGATCGTCTTGCGCAGCTCGTGCTGCAGCCGGATCAGCTCGTCCTGGAGGTGGTCCCGGGTGATCGGGTCCACCGCCCCGAACGGCTCGTCCATCAGCAGCACCGGCGGATCGGCCGCGAGCGCCCGGGCCACGCCCACGCGCTGCTGCTGGCCGCCGGAGAGCTGGCGCGGATAGCGGCCGTGGAACTCGCCGGGGTCCAGCCCGACGAGGTCGAGCAGCTCCTCGGTCCGCTCCCTGATCCGGGCCTTCGGCCAGCCGATCATCTTCGGGACCAGGCCGATGTTCTGGGCGACCGTCATGTGCGGGAAGAGCCCGGCGGACTGGATCGCGTAGCCGACCTTGCGGCGCAGCCCCACCGGGTCGATGTCGGTGACGTCCTCGCCGCCCATGCGGATCCGGCCGCCGGACGGCTCGATCAGCCGGTTGATCATCTTCAGCGTGGTCGACTTCCCGCAGCCCGAGGG
>NZ_JAPSKN010000037.1:9449-40429 GCF_031181705.1 Streptomyces sp. | reverse complement strand
CCCACGCGCAGCCGACACCGTGCTCGGCGTAGTGCATGGCGATGTCCGCGACCAGGTCCGGGGCGGCGAGGACGTCGACGTCGAGGAGCTCGGCCTGGTCGTCGGCGTTGTGGGCGCTCCAGCCGGTCACGTGCGACCAGGTCAGGGAGAGGCCCGTCCAGCGCGCTCCGTCGCCCAGCCAGGGGCTGCCGACCGGCCAGACGCACCGGATGAACAGCTCGGGCGCCCCGGTGCGGCCGCGCCGTAATCCGGCTTCGAGGGCCGCCGGAGGCATGCCCTCGGTGTCGAGCTCGGCCAGGACGGCGTCGGCGTACGGCAGGTGAGGCAGCGACAGCATGCGGGTGGCGTCGCCCACGGACAGCGTGCTGCTGCCGTGGGTGCTCTTCCCGTGCTGCTGCGTCGGTTCGGTGGCGGCGCTCACTGGGCACCGACCGCCGGGACGTCCACGGCCGCCTGTTCCTGCTCGGCGCGCCAGGCCGCAGCCTCCTCAGCGGACAGATCGCGCGAGCCTGTGATCTCCAGCAGCACCCCGTCGATCGTCGTGCTCAGCTCGGCGTACTCGGACACCGTCCGGGGGTTCACGCCCCAGTCCCTGACCTCGGTCGTGGCCGCCGCGTCCAGGGCCGCAGCCCAGGCGCGCACTCCGTCGACGGTGCGGGCGCTGAACCGCAGAGCGGCATCGGTCTCGGCCGACTCGTCGTCCAGCCAGGCGGTGACCTGTACGGACGGGCGGAAGTAGAACAGCGGGAGGCTCGGGTGCTGGGTGAGCAGGTGACGCATCACCCGGCTCACGCGGAAGGCGCCGGCCTCGAATGCCTCGAGGGCCTCGATGGGGGTGTGGGTCGTTTCAGCGCTCATCGGGCACCGCCACCTCGTCGTCGTGCTCGGCGGGGCGCTCGTCCTGGTCGACCAGGACGAGGCTTTCGGCCTGCTGCTCGATGGCGGCGAGTTCCTCACCGGCGCGGGCGAGCGCGCCTGCGACGCACCGGGGGGAGCAGTACCAGCGGGGCCCGTCGTCGGTGCCGGCGACCTCGAGGCGGGCCCAGCCGAACAGGGCAGGGTCGGAGGCGTCGTAGTCGTCACGGGTGCCGCACCCGTCGGTGCCGCACGGGGCGTGGATGTCGCCCACCAGCTGCGCGTCGAGGAGCGACGCGAGCGCGGTGCGGTCCTCGCCCCGGACGATGAGGTCCGCGCGGCCGCCGTAGGAGGACTGGCAGTGCACCGTGACCCGCCGGACGTCTCCGTAGGACCGGAGGACGTCAGCGGTGCGGTCCCAGGTGAGTGTCATCGGCAGCCCGTCCATGGCCGTGTGGCCGCTCTCCGCGGCGGTGGCGACCGCGGAGACGAGCAGCAGGTCGTCACCACGGCGTCCCTCGCACAGCCGCAGCACGGCTTGCGCGCGGCGGTGGTCGCCAGCCATCGCCCCCAGCTGCGCGCGGGCCTCGCGCAGTTCGGCCCGGACCTCGTCGAGTTCGGCGCGGGCCTCGGAACGGGCCTGGGCGACGGCGGCGGACACGGCGTCCTCGACGCCCGCGGGGTCGAAGAGGATCCCGGCGCGGGCCTCGGCCTCGGCGAGCTGCTCGGTGGTCGCGCCGCGGTCCTGGGCGATCCGCGCGTCGAGGACTGCGGCCGCGGCCTCGGTCACCGTCGGAGCCGGCGCGGGCGGGGCGGTCTCGGCCGACCCCGCGGGTGCCGGTACGGCGACACCGAACGTCGCGAACGCGGCGGCGTGCAGGGGCAGCGGGCGAGGGGCTTCCGAGGGCGGCGCCCCGGGCGGGGTCTGGGAAGATGTGGTCACGGGTGATCCACTCCTGTCTTGGGTGGGGGTGGGTGTGCCGTAGGGGTCGCGTTCCGGGGTCCAGCCGGGCGCGGCCCCGAACTCGTGCGGGTCAGGCAGCCGACCGGCGACTGTCACGAGGCCGTTCGGTCCCGCGCGGAACCGTGAGGCGGGTCCGCATAGGGATCAGGGCGCGCAGCAGGTCCGCGTGCTCGGGGGCGAGCGCAGGGGCCGCGTCAACGACGGACCGGACGTAGGCCCGCCGCTCCTCGCGAGTCACCGCGCGCTCCCGGCCATCTCGTCCGGCTCCGAGCGCTGCTCGAAGTCCTCGATCTCCATGTCGAGCAGAGCGGCGAGCACACTCCGGAGCCTGGGCCGCGGGGTGTAGATGCCGCGTTCGATCCGACTCAGGTGCGATTCGTCCACGGGTGCGCCAGCTTCCGCACACATCTCGGCCAGTTCTTGCTGAGTCATGCCGCGCCGCAATCGCTCCTGCTTCACTCGACTTGCTATCTGGTTGGGCATGCGACGCAACTTAACGCAGAGAAACACAGAACCGCAAGCAGCAGGCAGCAAGTGACCACAAGTACGCCTGTGGTGTGGAGCCGGGCAGCTTGCGCTAGCCTGTGTTTCCCTGCTCAGAAGGGGTCTTGGATGTCGGATCCGCACAAGCGGCTTGATGACGCGATGAACCAGCGTCGGCTGGAACTCGGGTTGCAGTGGCGCGACCTCGCCGCAGCGGCGGGCATCTCCTACGAGGCCCTTCGCGCAATCCGTCGCGGCACGTCACGACCTGCCGATCTGACAGCGCGCAAGCTGGAAGAAGCGCTGCGGTGGGAGCCGGGCAGCGTACGCGCGGCGCTCGCCGGGCGCGCGCCAGCGGTGCGCGAGCCCGACCCCGACAGCCCGCCGGCACCGGGGCTGTCCCCCGGAGAAGCGCTGCGGCACGTCATCAGCGCCTCCGCCGAGAGACTCGGGGTCGGAGCGGATGACCTGGAATCCATCTTCCAAGCCGTCCGTCGCGATCTCGCACAGGCGGAGGCGGCCCGCCAGGCCGGCCCCGACGACACCCCGCCCTACGGCACCCCGGACCTCTCGGTCATGGTGCTCGAAGCGCGACTGGCGGCCGGCCTCACCTTGGAGGCCGTAGCGGAGCTCACGGCCGAGGCCCCCGGCGCAGCTGCGGGACTCGACGTCGGCTGGCTCGGCCGCCTGGAGAGGGCCGCCCTGTCGCCGGACGAGTTCCCGGAGTACCCGCAACTGGACGCCCTGGCGTACGCCCTGCACCTGGATCCCGCCCGCGTCCAGGAGGCGGCCGGTGTCCAGTACATGAATGTCCGCTCCGTATGGAGCGGCGACGGCCAGTCCCGGGCGGTAGGCGTCGGGCCAGTGAGCGACGAGGACCGCCAGAAACTCGAGAACCTCATGCAGATGTACCGGCGCACCCCGAAGAAGTGACCGGGCAGTCGACCCGTTTTTCGGGTCGGCTGGTCGGTTTCGGGACATCCAACTCGTGTGAGTATTCAACGGTTTGAACCCACCCGTACGGGCTAACCGTAGTTTCACTGTGGCCAAAAGTGATCGCCCGTGTGCATGATGTCGCCCCGCGTGGCAGCGGATCGGTAAGTTCACGCGCGGCCTCCCCTGGGCGGGATCTGGCAGCGCGGCAGCTCGAGGAGGCTGTGTTGTACACGCCCCATACGCACGTGCAGTACCGCCTGGCCGAGGTTGGAGAGCTGGCCGAGGGCTGCATTGTCGACATGCGTACCCCGGCCGCAAACCGCGTGTCGGTGCTGTTCTCGCCGCTGCAGATCGACGAGCGCCTGACGCAACAGCTCACCCGAATTTCCAGCCACCAGGTCGCTCACGGCGCATGGCGTCAGAGCGGGTCGTCCATGCCCGAGGGACAGTGGCTTTCGGTCACCCGCTGGGAGCGCGTACCCGGCTCGTGGCTGCCGAGGGGATGGCTCGTCGCCGGCATTGAGGAGGCCGGCAGCTGCATATGGCTCGTCAACGAGGACGCGTGCACCCACCGCCTGCAGCACGACATGAACGATCTGCTGTACCGGCTGGCCTCCAAGGGGGTGTACCTGCAGTGCTGGTTCCGGTGCCCTCCTCCCCCGGCCGGCGAGCTCCCCGACCCGATGCTGCGTCCGTCGGCACCGCTGACGGTGCCGTAACGATTCTGCGTGCAGCGTGCGCGTAGGCGCCCGGCCCCCTGCCTCGGGGCCGGGCGCGCCAGGCTCAGCCCAGTGCGGGCGGTTCTGTGCCTGGACCCGCGGGGACGTCGTGTCTCCACTCGATCCGGGCGGCGGCCGCCGGCTGGTTGCGGCCGCTGTGGGTGCTGGGCATGACGCACGGCCGGCCGAGATACCCGGGGCCGAGGATCAGACGGGCGACCATCCGCCGGCTGCGGATCGGGGCCGCTTCCCACGACTCCCACACGTCCCGGCCGGGCTGCACCATCTGCAGCACGGCGGCCGGCAGCAGCAGTTCCCGCTCACGCGCCTCCAGCTCGAGGACCTGAGCCTCTTTCCGCTCCAGGGAGGATGCCAGCAGCCGGACTTCGGCGAGGGTCTCGCCCGTGGCCGCCCGCAGCTCGTCGCGCTCGGCGCGGGCCCGGGCGAGGTCGGCCTGCACCTGCCGCACGACGGGGTCCCCACTGCTGGGTGCGCGCAGCTGCTCGTAAATGTCGGGGCGGGCGAGGTAGGCCAGAAGCACGCCGGGCTCCTCGCGCGTCCCGATGAGCAATTCGTCGACGCCGGCCATCGCAATCTTCAATCCGCAGTTGGCGCACCGGTAGTTGTCCGGCCGGTCGGGTGCCTGCTCGTACTTCGGGCGCATCAGCTGGCCGCACCTGCCGCAGGTGAGTACGGCAGTGACCGTGTGCAGCAGCTTGCCACCGGGAGACGTCGCCCGGTCAGCGGCGGTGAGCATGCTGCGCACCGCCCAGAACGTCGGCTCGGGCACCAAGGCCTGCCACACGCCCTTGTAGACCGTGCCCTTGTAGTAGCGCAGGCCCGCGTAGGCGTGGCGCAGCGCCATGGCACGCAGCTGCTCGCGCTGGAACGGCCGGCCGGACGCGTTGAGGTAGCCGCGTTTCGCGAAGGCACGCGTTGCGTCCGCCGGCGTGTGCCCGGCGTGGAGGATCTCGAACAGCTCACGTACGGCCTGGTCCCGGCCGGCGGTCGTCGTCCCGGCCGGGGTGGGGTCGGCCTCCCAGGTGCGCAACTTGCCGGTCTTCGCGTCGTACACGGGCCGCAACCCCCACGGCGCTTTCCCGTACGGGCGACCACGCTCGGCCTCTCTGGGCGCGGTGCGCACCAGGCGCCGGTGGGTCTTGTACGACTCGTACTCGGAGTCCACGGCGTCG
This sequence comes from Streptomyces sp., assembly GCF_031181705.1. Lineage (GTDB taxonomy): Bacteria > Actinomycetota > Actinomycetes > Streptomycetales > Streptomycetaceae > Streptomyces. The sequence goes on along the minus strand of NZ_JAPSKN010000037.1, from coordinate 35,279 downwards.
TCGATGAGGGCCTTGCGGTCCCTCCCGTTGGCGGGGTCGTACAGACGCTCGTGGGTGGTGACCCAGATCCGCACACGCTTCTGCTCGCACAGCTCGATGAACGACACCCACTCGCCCACCTGGCGGCTGCCTCGGCTGGACTCCCACAGCATCAGGATGTCCGCGCCGAACGCGGACTGGCGCCCGGTCGGGCCGCTGCTCAGGTCGGCCACCAGGCGGTCGAAGTCGTCCCGACGTCGACGCGCGTACCGGCTGGCGCTGCGGCCGTCGTCGACGTACGGCTCCCCCAGCGTCCACTCCTGCTCGTCGGCCGCCAACTCGTTGTCCCGACCCTGGTCTTCGACGGAGCGGCCGCCCTTCCGGTCGGAGAGGCGGCGGTATTCCCTGGCTATGAGCCCCCGTGTGTCGCGCATGCCATCTGGTCTACCACACCGGATCCTTTATGAAGCTGTTTCCCCGCAGGCGACTCCATGAGGGACCCGGTAATGCGAGAAGCGCCCCTGACCTAGGGCCGGGGGCGCCTGGCTCTCCCCCGTCCGCGTGGCAGCTGGTACCGGGGTGAGCCGATTGATGAGGGGGGTGCACAGGTCTGGATACCCGCGCCCTCCAAGATCACACAATGCTGAATGCAGTCAGCAGACATCTACACAAGATCGACCGAGCGTGTGTCGGATGCACGTGCTGCCCGACGACGACTCCTGGCTCATCGACGAACGCCGGGCCATCGGCAACCGCATCCGCGCCGAGCGCGAGCGTCGGAACCTCACCCAGGAGGCGCTCATCCTCGCCGCCGGCATCGACCGCGTGACCCTCTGGCGAGTCGAGACGGGCGAGGAATCGAAGGTGTCTACGCTGCTGCGGATCGCCCGGGTCCTGGGCGTGCCGCTCGCCGAGCTCCTCGGCGAGTGAAGGCCCCGCCCACCCGCTACGGGGTGGAGCGGGCGGACGGGGCCGCCGCGGGTCCCCTAGGCGGGGACGGAGATGAGCGCTCGAGCGCGCTGCTCCAGCTCCTGGTCCTCGAAGGTCATACGGCCGGCGGCGATGCGCGTATGCCCGGCGTAGGCCGTCTCGAGGTCGACGCTCTTCACCATGTCGAGTGACCACGCTGCCTCAACGGTGACCGTGCCGGGCTTCGGCACGCGCAGGGCGCCGGTGCCGGTGGAGATCAGCCAGCACCCGCAGCGCTGTTCGTGGCTGCCCTTCCACTCGCCGATGAACCCGTGCCGCCCGGCCAGCGCGAAGAGGTCACCAGGCTCGTGCACGTTCCCCTCCACAGGGATGACGCCCACGACGGCGACGTAGCCGTCGTCCATGCTGGTGTACGCCAGGACGCACCGGGAGCGCGTCTCCCAGTCGTGCAGCAGCGGGAAGATCGTGACACGTCCCGCCCCTGCCAGGTTCCTCGCCATGGTGCGCCCTCTCGTGCAGTGGTGTCGGCCCCGACACTGTAGGAGGCGGGGCCGACCCGGGACGTGATCCTCAGCAGCCGCGGTTGTAGTCGCGGCCGTCGTCGCTGTCGCCGGTCGGCGGGTTGGGCTCGCCGCCGTCGTCCTCGCCGCCGTTCCTCAGTACGTCCATGGTGAGCATCGTTGCGTCCCTTCTCGGGTGAGCCGGCCTCATTCCAGGCCGGTCGCCGGGTTGACGGGTGGTGGTGCGACCCGCCCCGGTGCTCGACCTGTCCAGGACCGGGGCCGGGGCGGGAGTCTCATCGGCTGGGCCGGGAGCTGCGGTGGCAGCTGCAGCCGCAGCGCGGCTGAAGGAGGACGCCCCTGCCGTACGGAAGGGGTATGTCGTCGGTCTGGCGGCACTCGCCGTGCAGGTCCCGGTAGTCGCGCTGCGCCGCCAGCTGGCACTCAGCGGACAGGGAGGCAGGCACCGGCGACGGTGCGGTCGTCACTTCGGGCTCACGCTCGCAAGCCGCCGACTGAACTGGACGGCGGTGGCTACGAGGCGGGCCACGGCGGCCGGTTCGCACAGCTGGCCCGGGCGTCTCATGGGGACGGCCCAGTGCGAGGCAGAGGGCGGACCGTAGTGGTCCTGGGCGGGCAGGCGCGGCACGCCCAGGTGCCAGTCGTTGCCGAGGATCTCTACGCCGAGCCGGGGCCACTCTGCGGCGGCCACGGTCCACACCAGCGGTGTGTCGGCGGGTACGAGTGCGTAGTACCGCTGCGCGTGCTGGTCACAGATGACGGGGCCGTCCCACAGCATCTCGCCCAGGAACCGGTCCAGGGTGCTGTGGCGCGCCAGCTCGAGACGGATGGCGTTCAGCACCACCGTGCGGGGAATGCGGATGGCGGCGAACTGCGTCCCGACGGGCAGCACGGCCACCCCCACGCTGTCCCACTCCGCCTGTGCGGTGCTCGGCGTGGGGTGTGCGGCCAGCAGCCATTGCTCCACTGCTGATCTCTGAACCGTTCTGTCATGCGGGACCGAGCGCAGGGCGCGCTTCGGGGGGTTGGCGGGCATCGTCGCGCCTCCAGGGACAGGGCTCTACCCGGGCGCCGTGACTCGATGTGCAGGGGCAGAGCTGCGTGTCGTTGCTGGTAGTGACGCTAGGAGCACGATGTGCAGCACAACCAGGGATGTGCAGATATGTGCAAGCCGTTCACCCATGCCGGTCGATGGCTGCATACCGCCCTTGACTCAACTCACCAGCTCGGCAAGGGTGATGCAGATTTCTGCACAGAACGATTGAGGGAGGTTGACGTGGCCTTACTGTTCATCGGGATCGACCCGAACACGGGAACCGACGAGAGCCCCACCGTCTGGGTCGACCAGGAGAAGCAGGAGCTGGTCCTCCAGGGGTGGAAGCCTGACCTCGAGACGGAAGCCGAGTGTGCTGCGTTCACGGTGCCCGGCCACGCCACGGGGATCCCCGACCACGAGGCGGTCATCCGCATCCCGGCCAGGATGGTGCCCATGATCAGGGAGGCGTGCGATGTCATCGAACGTGCCACCGTTCAGTGAGCTCATCGCGGGCTGCACGCATTCTGCGGTGCACCTGGAGATGCGCGACGTCTACTCGGTGGAAAGTGAACGGGAACGCTTCGAACAGTGGCGCAACGGTGTCCCACTCGACCCGGCCTGGTGGGACCCCTGGGTGACTCTGATCCGGGACACCGTCGCCCGCGGCGTCGTCGTACGCCGCGCGAGGATCGTGTCCGAACCGGTCTCCGACTACATCCGCTTCGAACACGCCGGCACCAACGCGAACCTGGAAGCAGGCGAGCAGGTGCGCTGGCTCCCCCGCCGCCGCGCGAGCGACATCGCGCTGCCGGGAAACGATTTCTGGCTGCTGGACGGCCGGTTGATCCGGTGGAACCACTTCACGGGTGACGGGGCCTCGGCAGGCCCGGAACTGTCACACGACCCCGCGGCCGCGAAACTGTGCGCGGACGCGTTCGAGGCGGTCTGGCAGCGCGCCGTCCCCCACGAGCAGTACAAGATCCGCTAGCACTCCAGACCGCTGAGGCCCGCCCATGCCCGTGTCCCCGTCCTCCTCCGCCCAGGCCGCGCGCGAGGCCGTCGCCAGACGCTTGCGCGACCTCCGCAGGGAGGCGGGGCTCACGGTCGTTCAACTGGCCAACCAGTGCGGCTGGCACCACTCCAAGACCTCACGCATCGAGAACGCAGTCACCGGCCCGACAGCAGGTGACATTCGGCGTTGGTGCGCCGCCACCCACGCTGACGACCAGGCGCAGGACCTCATCGTGCAGTCGGTCAACGCCGAGTCCATGTACAGGGAGTGGAGCCAGCAGCTACGCAGGGGCCTCACAGAACTGCAGAACACCACCGGTCAGGAACTGTTCCGCACCACCGAGCGGTTCCGCGTCTACTCCTCCACCCTGGTCCCGGGGCTGCTGCAGACCGAGGGCTACGCCGCCGGCGTCCTCGGCATCAGCGGCCGCTTCCACGGGCTTCCCGCCGACGACAGCTCCAGGGCGGCGCAGGCCCGCGTGGAGCGCTCACGCATCATCCACGAGTCCGGGCGCCGCTTCCTGCTCCTCATAGAGGAGGCCGTGCTGCACTGTCGGGTCGCCGACGAGGACGCCATGGCGGCACAGCTCGGTTACCTCCTCACCGCCGGCGCGCTGCCTACCGTGTCGCTCGGCATCATCCCTATGGCCACACGGGACAGGGTTCAATGGCCGCGCGAGACCTTCCACATCTACGACGACCGCCTGGTGTCCGTCGAACTCATCTCCGCCCGGGTGCGCATCACTCAGCCCTCCGAAGTCGCCCAGTACATCAAGGCATTCGATGAGCTTCGGAGCATGGCCGTGTACGGCGCACAGGCGCGCGAGCTCGTCCTGCGGGCCATCGAATCCCTGCGCTGAGCCGGACGCACGACAGCGCCCCCTGTACGGCCCGGAAGTGGGCCGCACAGGGGGCGCTGGTGTTCACGGGTACTGCCGTCGGTACGGCTCCAGGCCTGCAGCGATCGGGCCGGGTGATGGGCTCGGCGAGGGCTCGGGGTCCGGCGCTCCGTTGCGTCTGCAGACCAGTGCGTCCGGGTCCCACGAGGGCGCCTGCAGGCTGTACCCCTCGGGGCAGTCCGGACCGGCCGGGCCCTGCTCGCCGCGCGGCCCCGGCTCGCCCTGCGGACCTTGCTCGCCGCGCGGCCCCGGCTCGCCTTGCGGTCCCTGCTCGCCCTGGGGGCCGGCCGCGCCCGGGGCGCCGTCCTCGCCGGCCTCGCCGGGTTCCCCGTCCTGCCCCGGGGTGCCGGCCTCGCCGTCGTTGCCGTTCTTGCCGTCGCGGCCGGGGCGCCCGGATGGTCCCGGCTCGCCCGGCGGCCCCGGTATCGGCACCGGTACCTCGGCCCGGGCCGGGAGGTCGTCGACGGCGTCGGCCGGGTCCGGTGCCGCCGGGGTGCCACCCTCTTCCTTGACCTGGGCCCGCAGTAGCCGCACGTCCGTGGCGAGGGTGCTGACGGCCTCGCCGCGCCGGTCGGCCTCGGCGGCGAGTTGCTCGGCCCGGGCCGCCTCATGGTCGATGCGGGACCAGATGATCAGGACGGCTCCGCTGAGGGCGATGAGCGTGCACACGAGGAGCACGCTGCGCCAGCGGCGGGCCAGGGTGCGCTCGGCACGTGTCACGGCTCTCCTCCGAGGTGGACGATCAGGGCGCGCAGCCGGGCGAGTTCCGCCTGGTCGGCCGCGCGCAGGGCGGCCTGCTCGGCGAACCGGGTGTTGAGGGCGTCGCGTTCCGCCTTGGCGGCCGCGAGCTCTGCCTTGACGGCGTCGCGTTCCGCCCGGGCGGCCGCAAGATCCGTCTTGAGGGTTTCGCGTTCTTCCTGCAGGTCGTTGGTGAGCGAGGAGTAGCCGGTGAGTGCGTTCTCGCTCCTCTTACCGAGGTACGCCACCACCGCGCCGACGACCGCGCCGAGCCCGACGAGCAGACTCCCGAGGGTGGTGGCGTCCAACGGTGGCCCCCTTACTGGCCGTGCCGGCGCGCGGCGCGCACCAGGTCCTCGTCCGTGCGCGGGGTGTGCCGGGCCGCCCAGCCGGACACGAACGCGATGGCGGCCGGGACCAGGGCGAGGACGAACGGGGCCAGGACCGGGGGCATCCACCCCACCAGCTCGGCATGGTCCTGCACGGCCTCCAACGAGGCGAGCAGACCGGTGCTGCCGACGTACGCCGCGGCGGTCGCGGCGGTGACCTTCTTCTCGATGGGTCCAGCCATGGGTCAGTTCTCCTTCAGTGCGTCGCCGAGCCGGTCGAGGGCGGCCTGTGCGCCGGCCTCTGCCGCGGCTGTGATCTCGGCGGCGGTGAGTCCGCCGCCGGAGCCGATGACCGACACGAGCTTGTCGATGGTCGCCTGCTGCGCGCCGAGCTGCGCGAGGATCGCGGTGGTGTTCTCGGCGGCCTTCCGGGAGTGCGCGTAGCCGGATCCGAGCGCCACGTCCACGGGGATCTGCCGGTCCTGCAGGCCCTGGTCCTGCGGCCAGTACTTCGGGATCCAGTCGCCGAGCCGGATCTGATCGCTGAGCTTCATCTCGTCGTCCTCCTCGGGGGTGTCCGCGTCGCCGGGGTTCCAGCTCGCGGGGTGCGCCAGTCGCTCGGCGACGTCGGCGCGGAAGTCGGTCATGTCGATGCCGCGGGGGTCGACCTTCCAGTCGGACCACTCCAGGTGGCCGATCGCGCTCCTCTTGCCCCAGCCGTGTGCGCGGCAGATCGCCGCGGTGGCCCGGACCATGGCGTCGTACTGCCGGGCCGGCCAGGGGTCGCGGCCGTCGCCCTTGTTCTCGCACTCCCAGCCGTAGAAGCGGGCGTTGCCGTCGGCCGCGCCTGGCGAGCCGTCGTGCTCGTGCGTCGCCGGGGGGCGGTCGCCGTAGGACTCGTCGATGACGGCCTGGAGCACGTCGCCGTCGCCGCCGCCGGCGTGGTTGGCGCGGCCGTTGCCGGTCAGGTGGACCACGCCGTCCTTGGTGATGCAGCCGGTGGCGAGCGGCCCGGGCAGGGCGTTGTGGCCGCGGAAGATCATGCCGACCACGTCCGTGCCGGGGCCGGTCACGGTGTGGTGGATCATCACTCCGTGCACCGGACCCCAGCGGTTCACGTGGTTGCGGTTGTTGGTGCGCCAGCCGGGGACCTCCCGGACGGTGCAGCCCTCAGCGCGCAGCGCGGCGACGAGCCGGTCTGCAGTGAGCGGTGTGGCCATGAGGCCTCCAGACGTGGAAAGGCCCCGGCCAGGAGGCTCGGGGCGGGATGGGTCAGGGGTGTGGTCAGGGGCCGACAGCAGCCCACGGGCCGCCGAACCCGGTTGCCGTGTTCGTGGTCGGGTCGATCGTGGTCGGGAGTGCCGTACGGGCTGTGCCGTTGACGGCGTAGCGGTAGGTCGGTGCGGTCAGGCCGGCGTTCACGGCGGAGGCGAGGCCTGCGCTGCCGGTGGCCCGGGCCACGGTGGGGGCGGTCCCTGCGTTGAACAGCAGCGCCACCCAATACCACTGTCCGGCCTGCAGGGTGGTGCTGGGGATCGTCGTCGTCTTCAGGCCGGTGGAGGTGATGTCGCTGTCCACGGTGGTGACGGCGATCCGGGTGCCTGCCGAGTCGTAGATACCGACCTGGCACTGACCCGCGGTGGGTGTGGCTCCGGCCGTGGTGATCCACCAGTAGACCTTGCTGACGTTGACGGTCTTGGAGATGTGGACCTTGGTGAGGTACAGGGAGCCGTTCGCCAGCAGGCTCGAGTTGAGCGCCAGGACGGGGTCGAACGACCAGGCGGCCATGCCGTGGTTGACCGGCTGGAATGCACCGAGTGCCGACACGTCCGCGGCGACCGAGTCGCCCACCATGGCGCCGGCCGCGGTCCACTGCGCGGGCGGCTGGTCGACCGGGGCCGCCGTGGTGCCCACGCGTTCGCGGATATTCGGGCCGCGCCGCAGCGTGGTATTGCCGCCGCCGTCGGACCAGCCTGCGGTGGCCGCGTGCAGGTGGCCGCCGCGGATGTCGACGTAGGCGGAGTCCTCGACGCGCACTCCGTACTGTGGGCTGTTGGCCTGGGTGCCGTTGTCGTCGGTGCCCGGGTAGCAGGTGACCAGGCCGACGATCACCGGGATGGTGGCGCCGTCGACCTTCAGGCCGGCGTATCCGCCGCCGCCCGCCCCGTTGTTGCGGCCGTCCCTCCGGGTGTGGAGGTTGTCTATCTGGATGGGGCCGTTGCCGACCGCGTCGACCAGAACGCCGTTCGCGCCGTTGCGGTCCGTGCTGCAGTCGCCGAGGAGCATGCCGCCGGAGCCGGTGCCGGTCGCCCAGTCACCGGTGATGTGGAAACCGTTGCTGGTGTTCCACTCCGCGCGGCAGCCGATGAACTGCGAGTTCGCGGCGTTGTTGATCTCGAACCCGTTGGCTCCGCAGCCGATGGCCTGGCAGTCGATCAGGGTGACGTCGGTCATGACCTGCACGGCGAACCCGTGCCAGCCGCAGTTGTCGGTCATCACCCGGTGCAGGCGCCAGCTGTAGGGGAAGAAGCCACCGTTCTGCCCGGTGTTGATGCCCGCGCCGGTGACCTTGCGGATGGTCACGTCCCGCAGCCCGACGTTCTGCACGTTGCCGTCAGCGCGGATCCCGTCCATGCCTGGGCCGGTGTAGGCGGACCCGTCGATCATGACATTCAGGATCCGGTGCTCGGCCGAGATGGTGGAGTAGCCGCCCGTGGCGGCGTCCAGGAACCTGATGACCGCGCCGCCCGAGTGGCTGGGCAGAGGCTTGATGTAGCAGGGCGGGTCAACGAGACCAACGACCGCCATGAGGTTGGTGTGGGTGCCCTGCAGGGTGACCGCGGGCGGGATCGTCAGCGGCGCGCTGGTGCGGTAGGCGCCGGCGGGCAGGTACACCACGCCGCCCATCGGGCAGGCGGCCAGCGCGGCCTGGATCGCGGCGGTGTCGTCGGTGACGTTGTCGCCCTGTGCGCCGAAGTCCTTGACGTTGAGCCAGTCACGGACCGATCCGGCGTTGGACTCGGTGGTGCTGGCGCCGTGCGAGTCCATCCAGACCCGGGACCCGCCCCCTGCCTCGGCCCACATCCCGGTGACGTTGTCGGGGCCGAGGAAGCGCGGCAGCAGTCCCTGCTCGTTGGCGGTGACTTCGGTGATCGGCTGGTTCGTGGCGTCGAGGAGGTCGGTGTACTGGGTGCCCTCGGTGACCGCGTCCCAGAACGTGACGGTGACCCCGGGCGCCACGCCCCATTGCCCGTCGGTCGGCTGGACAATGTAGTCAGCGATGCCGCGGCCGAACTCATGACGTGCCATGTCACACCACCCAGCTCAGTCCGGAGGCCGGCAGGACGAACTCGCCGGTCGCGATGGTCGGATGGTTGGCCAGCACGACCTGCCCGGGCTGGTCGCTGGCGGCGGAGTAGACGATGATGCGGGCGACCTCGACGCCGGTGCAGTAGGCCAGGGCGTACTGGTCGCGGGTGGGGTGCCGGTAGTCGGACGGGATGATCACTGGCAGCCGGGACTCGGCGCTTGACGCCAGGCTGCCAGCGGTGCGCTTGAAGCTGCCCAGCCTGACATGCACCGAGCCATTGCGCTTCTCCAGGACGCTGTCGGTCTCGATGGACCAGGCGCTGTTCGGGTTGTTGATGTTGACGACGCCGGAGTCCTCAAAGATCGCCTCCCAGCTGGAGCCGGTCCACAGCATCGCCCGCTTCGTGTCCGTCTCGTAGTTGATCTCGCTCACCACGGGTGCCGGGTTGCGGGTGGACGACGTGCACGGCCGGACCCGGGTGCCGACGTAGAGCTCTTTGCGGGTGACCGTGACCGACGTCGCGCCGCTGAGCAGCCGCGCCTCGGCGAGCGGAATTTCGTAGGTGCCGGTGTCGCCCGTGGACTGGGACAGGCTTGGGACGCCCGCCCCGGGGGTGCCCTTTTTGACGACGGCCCGGACGGTCCAGTCCGCGCGGGTCAGCCGCAGCACGACGCGGTCGATGCGGGTCTGCCCGCTGGAGTTGGGGTCGACCGGGAGGGTGTCGCCGTCGGCGCCGGAGGTCCAGCCGTGGCCGCGTACCGACGCGTAGACGTTCGCCCGGATGGTGACGTTCAGGCCGACGCCGGGGGAGACGACGGCCGCGTCCGCGGGTGTGCCGTACACACCGTTGTCGGAGAAGCGGGCGGCCATCCGCTCGTACTCGACGTCGGTCACCGCCCTCGCGTTGTGCCCCGGGCTGGGCCAGGATGCCTGCGCCACAGCTCTACCTCGCTTCCAGTCGTGCCACGCGCCGGGCCAGATCACGTGCGACGCGCACCGTGGCGGTGGTGGTGGTCTTGTCGGAGTTGCCGACGACGGAGGTGACGACCTCGCCCTCGTCGGGGGTGGCCTCGAGACGGATGGTCCGTACGACGTCCGTGACTTCCAGGCCGGACGGCAGGGCGATGGTGACGCGGTCGCCCAGGCCGTAGTCGCGTCCGGCCTGCAGGTCCGGGGTGTCGACGGTCACCGTGGCCAGGGAGGCCTGCGGGTTGTCCTCGCCCAGGGCGAGGTTGCCGGCCTGCGTGAGCTCGCCATTGGTGTTGTCCTTGCCGGACTGCTCGAGGAGTTTCTCGACCCGGTACCAGTCGGTGGCCGCGCCCGAGTTGACCTCGACGTAGACGCGCACGTTGGGCGGTTCCCCCTCGGCCGCCTGGTTCTTCGGGTCGTTGCCGCCCTGCACCAGCTCCGCCGTCGCGGTCGGCGCACCCAGGGTGAAGCGCACCGATCTGAGGTTTCCCAGGCCGGCCGAGAACCGTGCGCTGCCCGTGCGGTCGACGGGCTGGTAGACGCCGAACCGGATCTCGTCGCCGACCTGCCGGGTGCGGAACCCGAGGCCGTCGCCGATGGCGACGGTGCGGCACGCGTCCAGCAGCGGCTCGAACCGGGTGCGGATGGTGCGGGTGGTGCCGACGCCGGCGACGGCGTCGAGGACCAGGCGCTCGATGCGCCGAGCGGCCAGTGCGCCCGGGCCGCAGTTCTCGTTGACCAGCTGGCGGATGATGAGCTCGGCGTTCATGCCGCTGAGGTTGCGCACCACATCGCTGGTGGTGGTCTGCGCGGAGAACGCCACGGCCGGGTTGGGGTAGGTGAGGTATCCGGCGACCCGGGCCAGGTCGTCGGTGAACGTGACGGTGACCGTACCGGGGTGGGCGTTCTGGCCGAGGTCCCAGGTGTAGTCCTGCGGTTCCTCCAGCGGGCCCGCGCACCAGATCGCGTTGTCCCGGATCAGCACCATGCGGTTGCCGGGCTGCAGCAGTTCCACGTACTCGGGCCACGCCGGAAGCGTCACCTGCCCGGCAGCGGGCGCGTTGAAGTTGAGATCGCACTGGACCTTGGTCCACCCGGCGAGCGGGTCACCCAGGACGTTCAGGTTGCGATCGGTGACCAGCAGCTGGATCGTCATGCCGTCTCGTACCTCGGGTAAAAGGTCAGGTCGACGGCGCTGCCGACGGACGCGCCGGCCAGCTGGAACGTCACCGGCGTATCCCCCGGGGGCAGCGACCACAGCACGGCTGCGGGCCAGTTCAGCCCGTCGACGAGGTTCTCGTCGGTGCCGGAGCGCACGCGCGGCGGGTCGGTGGACACGGTGACGGTCTCACCGGCCAGCAGCGGACCGTGCACCGTGGCGGACATGTCGAGGGTGAAGGCCTCGCCGGTGTCCTCCCGGGTGAACGTGATGGCCGAGGCCGGGCCGGTGATGAGCCACTGCGGCCAGACGTCGACGTCGCCCGGGTTCATCACCGTGGTGGCGCCCAGGACCTGGGAGGACGACACCGTCGGGTACGGCACTAGGTAGTCCTCCTGGGCGCCGGTCTCGCGGTGCACGGTCTGCGGGACGACGTCCACCCAGTACGGGTCCTCGCACCACAGGGTCAGCACGGCGCTGTCCCACGTGATGCCGGTCGCGGTCTGCCCGCGCCCGTCCCAGCCGCTGCTGTAGAACACGGAGATCCGCCGCGCGCTGCCGTCCGGCCGGGCCACCTCGAGCGTGCCCGGGGTGCGCACCCCGCCCGGGCCCAGCCGCAGGGTGCGGGTGAAGGCCCGGGCGAGGCGTCGCCAGTTCCGCGTGAACGCCGTGTGGTCCGCGCCTCGGACGAGGACTGGCCACACGATCGTGCGGGGCTGCGGCTGCACGTGCCGCAGCCGGGCGCCGCCGCGCGGATGCGGGTCCGACGTCAGCGCGTACGGAGCCGCTCCCAGACCGGACACGCCCTCGGCCAGGGTGTACCAGTCGGCGTCCAGGTCGGTCATCGGCCACCGGTTGCCGGCCGGGTCGATGTACGTGATGGACGCGTAGCCAATCTCCGGCAGGTCGACCGGGGGCGGAACGGGCGGCGGGGTGACGACCGGCGCCGTGATCAGGGGCATCTACCTGGGCCTCCCTACGCGCTGGCGCGCCTCTTCCTGCCGCTGCAGCAGCTGCAGGTCCTCGACGCTGATCACCGACTGGCGGGGGTAGACGTTGTACGTCACCTGCGTCCGGCCGCCGCCGCTGGACGATGCGCCCTTGGCGGGCGCCGCCAGCTGCCCGGGGTACGCAACCTTCCCGACGTGGACGCGACCGGCGTTGAGGTCCTCCATGAACTTCAGCCCGTACCGCTCGACGGCGGCCGCGCGCATCATGAACTCGCCGGCCGACCCCCACAGCAGGACCGAGTCGGACATGGTCGTGCCCGGCCCCTGCACCATCCCGCCGTCGGGGTAGCCCGGGATCACGCCGCCGGCCGCCCGGCCGAGCAGCCCGCCCGTGGCCGCGCCGGCGTTGGGCCCGCGGCCGCCCTTGCCCGTGTAGATCGTGCGGTGCTCGGTCGTCAGCGTGATCGTCTTGCCGTGCAGGGCGTTGATGCGGCGCTGCGCCTCGGCCAGGGCCCGCTTCAGCTGCTCGATCTCGCCCCGGATGTACGCCTTCTTCTCGCTCGGCGCACGCCGCAGCCGCTCCTTGGCGTCGGCGAGTTTCCGGGTGAGGTCGGCGATGTCCCCGCGGAGGTAGGCGGTCTTGTCCGGTGTTCGCAGGATCTGGTTGGCCAGCGCCTTGGCTTCCTGGCGGTTGAGGCCCATCTGCATGGCGTTCTTGATGAGCTGCTGCCGACCCCGTTCGTAGATGCCGGATACCTCGGACCATGAGGCGCCCGACTCGCGGGCGGCGGCCGCCGCCTCGTCGGTCTTCCCGGCAAGGTCGTTCAGGGCCTGCGCGGCCGCGCGCTGCTTCTCGGTGTTGAGGACGAGTTTCCCGGCCTGCATGTCGAGCACGCCGGCGTTCTCGGCGGCCGCCTTGCTGGCGGCGTCGATGGCGGCCTCGAACCCGATCATCCCTGACAGCCCGCTGCGCTGGACGTCGTTGAGCGCCTGAATGCTCTGCCTCAGCCCGTCGGCACTCTGACGCTGCGCCTCGAGCTGGGCCTGCGTCTCCTGCGCCTGCGCGCCGAACAGGCCCATCGACTCAGCCGCCATCTGCTGTTCCAGGGCCTGCCCGGCCAGCGCATCCCGGTAGGCGTCGAGCTGGCCCGTCACCTCTTCGGAGGTGAACCCCTGCTCCTTCAACCGACCGATGACGTTCTGCAGGCCTGCAGCCGCGAGGTCGGCCTGCCCGTTCGACACGAGTTGTGCGAGCGCCTGGTCGAGGGCGTCGATGTCCTCCTTGGCGTTCTTCACCGGCGTTGAGTCGGTACCGAAGAAGCTGATGATGGACTGCTGCACCTGGTCGAGGCCCTCGGGGTCGACCACCTTCTGCAGGCTGTCGGCCAGGCCCCCGAGATCTTGGCCGTACACGCGCAGCGCCTCGCCGCCGACCTTGCCCGAGCGCCCGAGCTCGATGATGGACGTCGACAGCTTCTCGACGTCCGCCTTGGGCTCCTCGCTCTTGGACGACAGGTAGTCCAGGCCCATGAGCAGCAGTCCCAGGCCGGTCCCAGCCATGGCGATTTTCGCCGTGCGGGACAGGCCGGTGATCGCTGCGCCGACACCTGCGAGACGTCCAGGTGTGCCGGTCGCTGATGCACGCATGGCGGCGATCTGGACCCCGAGCGCGGCCATGGCGGCGCGGGCCGCCTCCGTGCCCGCGGTGGCGAGCGCGACGGCTTTGATCGCGATGGACAGCTGCAGGATGGTCGCGATGGCTCCGGGCGGGACCGCGCTGACGATCTCGGACAGGACGTTGACGACCTCGAGCATGCCGACGCCCACGCCGGATCCGGCCTCAAGGACGTGCAGCAGGGCCTCGCCGATGTTCTCCAGGGTGTCGAACACCAAGGGGCCGGCTTCCTGCGCGTAGTCGAACCACTCCTGCAGCTGACCACCGTCGTACTGGCCGCTCTGCAGCTTGGCCAGGAAGATCGTCAGGCGGTCCACGCCATGGTCGAGAGTGTCGTTCGTGAACCGGGTGAACCGGTCGTTGAGCGCGTCGAACCCGGGGGTACTGATCCCACCGCCGACGAGGGTGATGAGCCGGTCGAACTGCGTGCTGGCGCCCCGCACGAGGCCGGTCGTCGTCGGCAGCAGCGCGTTGGCGACGGCGACGCCCTTGGTGAAGGGCGCCATGACGTCGTCGGCCAGGTCGTCGGACCACTCCTTGTAGTTGTCCTTGAGCAGGCCCACAGCGATGGCGGCCTCACGCGTCGCAGGCGGCAGCTTCTCCAGCGCACGCTGGTACTCGACCTGCGCCTTGACGGCCTGCTGCGAGGTGGCGCCGTACTGCTCGACGGCCTCCTCGTACTTCTTCTGCGCGTCGGCTGCCTCGCTGATGGCGGCGACCTGCGGGCCGAGCGCGAGCGCGTAGGCGCCGGCCGCCACGGTGACCGCGCCCAGCTGCCCAGCGAGCGCGGCCGCCGAACTGGTCAGGCCCGCGGCCGCCGGGATGGCGGCCGGCAGCAGGCTGATCAGGTTCGCCTTGAGCGACTCGCCCAGCTTGTCGGTCGAGTCGGACAGCGTGTTCATGCTGCGCTGCACGATCGCCGAGTGGTCGTCGACGCGGCGCTGCGCATCGGCCAGCGACAGGAACTGGCCCTGCAGGTCGCGCAGGTTGCCGTCGGCGTCGGCCGTGATGCCGGCCAGGCGCAGCCGCAGACGGTCCGCCGCGTCGGCGGTGCCGTTCATCACGCGGCTCAGTTCATCGCGCCCGGCGAGGATGAAGGTGAGGCGCTCCGCCACCGGTCACCTCCTCACCGTGTAGCGACGTGGTGCTGGATCCACAGCACGGCGGACTCCAGCTCCTCAGCGGACAGGTGCTGGATCTCCCAGGGACGGATGTGCAGGTAGTGCGCGAGCAGCCACCGGTAGTCCCGGATCAGTCCCCGGAGTCCCGGTGGCGGCGCGTCAAGTGGCCTTTTCCCAGGTCGTCTAGGGCGGCGTCGACGTCGTCCGGGTCCTCGGCGAGCTTCCGCAGGTGCGGTGTGAGGACGTCGATGGTGGAGTCCTCCGACTTGGCGAGGGCCTCGCGCATGACGTTGTTGAGGGCCTCGTCGATCTCCGCCCTCTCCAGGCGGGCCCGTATCCGCCGGCGCCAGCCGGGGATGTCGAACGTCGCGAAGTCGAGGTCCGGCTCCGTGCGGCGGCGGAACGCCCACACGACGGCCCGCAGCGCGGTCGCGTCCTGCGCCTGCAGCCGCATCTCGATGCCACGCCAGGGGACGTCCCCCATGGCCTTCTCGATGTCGGCTGCCTCAATCGCCGACAGGTCGTCGGTCGACCACCGCTCGGCGGTGCCGTCCTCCTGCAGGTGGGTGATGATCACGTGTTTCCTCTTCTCACTGAAGGTCCCGCCGGACGTCGGCTAGGACGCGGGCGACCTCGGCCCGCATGCGGGGCACGCCGGCGTCGGTGGTGCGCGACCACCAGCCGGACGGCCTGGCCCACTGCGTCGACCAGCGTTTGCGGTTGCCGTAGACCGGGTGGCGCACCCTGCCCGCCTCGATGACCCACGGCATGTTCCGCACGTCGACGGGCAGCCGCCCCCGGTCCATCCAGACGCGGGCCCCGGGGCTGGCGCCCTGGCGGACGCTGATCCGTACACCGCCCGCCAGCGTCCGGCGCAGAGGCCGGGTGGTGGGCGACGGGCCGCCGCGCGACTTGCGGCCCGAGCCGGGCAGCTGCACGCCGGTGATGGAGCGCTGCAGGTCTGCCTGCAGCGGTTCGGCGGCGCGCCGGATGCGGCGGGCCATGTTCTGCCGGAGCCGAGGGCCGCCCGCCGCGCGCATGCGGCGGGACAGCTCCACCAGCTGCCCGGTGCCCAGGACCTGCACGCTGCTGGGCATGGCCTAGGCCGGGATCTCGACGTTCTCGGCCGGCTCGCTGGTGATGGCGAACTGGGCCATGATCTGCGCGGCCTGGTCGAGCTCGCGGACCTTGGCCTGCGAGGTGACCTGCACGGGGTAGACGTCCATGGTCTGGCCGGGCACGTCACCCTCGTCCATCCACACGACGAACCCACGGGTCTCACGGGTCAACAAGGTCCTGACGTCGTCCGCGTCCTTGGACGCCCAGAAGGTGAGCGAAGAGTCGGCGGCGGTGATCTCGCCCGGGACGGTGGGGGTGAAGCGCGAGCCGAGCGCGGCGGTGGGCACGGTGCCGGATGTGGTCTGCCAGCCCGCCATGGCGCCGGTCTCGCCCTCCAGTGCCGTACCGGCGTTGATCTCGGTACGGGTCGGCGCCTGCTTGTTGGCGATGGTCGGCACCCACAGCACCTTCGTGGTGCCGCGGCGGTAGTAGCGGATGCTCTGGTTGATCGGCGTCGCCATCAGCTCTCGTCCTCTCTGCGGTTCTGCCGCCGGCGCCTCGCCGGGGGCGTGGGTTGCGCGGGCAGCTCGGTGACGACCTGCCAGCCGGCCGCCTGGTGGTGCGGCACCGATACCTCGTCGACCTCGATCGGCTGGTCTGGCAGATCGGGGTGCTTCATCAGGACGCGGCTCATCAGACCGGCACCCGGATCACGGCGACCTCCACGGACGTGACGCCGTCGTAGGTGATGGCGGCCCGTCCGGTGGAAGGGTTGCGGTAGTCGTTGGTGACCGGGATGCCGAGCTCGTCGCCGGCCGGGACGACGATGGCCCGGTCGGCGATCGCCAGCCCGTTGACGGTGCCGGGCGTCGCCAGGGTCACGGTGTGCGAGCTGGCGTCGCCGTTCTTGACGAGCAGCAACACCCCGGCCCCGGTCTGGCAGGTGTCCCCGCCGCCTGCAGCGGGTGTGAACTCGATGGCGCCGCCGGTCAGCGGCATCACTGCGGTGGGCAGTGCGGCCATGTCTCCTCCTAGATGAATCCGCGGCCGGCCACGGTGAGCAGCAGTACGGCCGATGCCCCTTGCGAGGTCTGGTCCTGCATCAGGCGCGTGGCGCCGGCTCCGGCCTCGAGCTCGTCCAGGCCGAGGCTGGGGCTGGCGTGGAGCCAGGCCATCACTCGGGCGGCGATCTGGTAGACCTTCGCGCGGGCGGCCACGATGTCCTGGTCGCCGCGGTTGGAGATGGCCGCGACGGTGAGTTGGAATTCCTCTTCGCGGCGGGTGCCGAGGCCGACGAACTGGGCGACGGACTGGGCAGCTTCGAAGTCGCCGCTGGGGTCACCGTTGAACCCGATGACCAGCCAGTCCATCGCCGCGGTGTCGCTGACTTCGGGGCCGTCTGCGACCCGGACGCCTTCCAGTTCGGGGTCTGCCTTGCCCAGCTCGACGAGGGCCTCGATCACTTGGGGGATGCGGGAGTCCATCTACGCCAGTCCTGGTCCTTGGTCGTCCGGGTTGAGCAGCTGCACAGCCCGGTTGGGGATCGCGTAGCCGAGGCCGGGGATGGGCTCGGTCACGCTGAAGTCGTCGCGGGCGCCGGGCAGGCCGCCGCCGCGGGTGGGCCGCTGGGTGGCCCACAGGTGCTGCAGGATGATGCGGGCAGCGCCGCTGATGTTCTCGGCGACGATGCGCCGTCCTGCGCTGTAGGTGACGCGCAGTGGTCCGCGCAGCAGGCCGCCGTCCTTGCGGCTGACGATGCCGACTGGGCCGTCAACGTTCAGGTCGTCGACGTCGTACGACGAGCCGCCGTTGAGCAGGGGCTCAACGGCTGTCACGGCCAGCACGGGAGGCCTGCGCAGGGCGAGGGACTCGGCGACGCTGACGGCGTGGTCCTCGGTCACGGTCCGGACGGCCACGGGTCCGATGAAGAATTCCACGGCGGTCGTCGTCGCGTTGATCCAGTCCCGGACCTCGTCGTCCTCGCTCGTGTCGGTGAGGCTCAGGTTCAGGTGCTTCTTGGCGTCCCTCAGCGACAGGATCGCCGGCGGCTGCTCTGGCCGGACGTCCAGGACGTCGGTGTAGGCGTAGGCCGGTCCGGTGAACAGCCACCGGATGGTGTGCCGTCCGGGCTGGGCGGTGACGTAGTCGGCCACGTACTTGCCGGTCGTCGCGGGCGGGTTGGTCACCGGCGGTGTGGCGGTGGTGCCGTCCGGCAACGTGATGGTGACCGCCGCGGTGGTGGCGTCGGTGAGGGTGCCGTCCGGGTCTCGGCACTCCGCTGTCAGGCGTGCGGTGACGCCCAGGTCGAACGGCACGGCTCACCTCCTCAGCGGGTCTCGATGGCGTCGCCGCGGCCGCCGCCGCGGGACGTCTCGGCGGCCCGTTCGACGGGCGTCTGGTCGGCCCTGGTCTGGTCGTTGGCCTGGGCGCGTTCGAGGATCGAACCGCGCTGGCCGACGATGCCCTTGCGGGGCTCCTCGGCGTTCTCCTCCACCTGCAGCACGCGCAGCGCCTCCTCCTCGCCCACACCGTCGAGGTACGTCAGGACGTCCTTGACGTTGTGGTCGGCCGGGTTGAACTGGTCGGGGTCGTCGTCCCTGTCCTCGCCGCCTCCGGCGCCGGGGTCGTCGGCGGTGCCGGGGGCGGCGGGGTTGGCCGGCGCAGGCGAGTTGGCCGGCGCCTCGGGGTCGCTGTCGACCGGGGCGGCCGACGGGGCCTGGTCGACGAGCTCGGCCCGGATGGAGTCGGCCCACTTGGCGGACTCGTCATCGGGCAGGTCGACCAGGTCGCCGGGCAGCCAGGAGAAGTCGGGGCCGCTGATGGCCTGCAGTACGCGGATGGTGGCCATCAGCTGCGGTCCGCCGGTCCCCGGCGAGCGTTCGACAGCACGACCGCCGCGGAGTAGATGCCGCCGTTCGTTGCGCCGGCCACGGTCACGGCGACGCGCAGGTAGCGGGCGCCGCCGACGTAGCCGAGCTCGTAGACGGTGTCGTCGTTGGCGGACGTCACCACGGGCTCGGTGCCTTGCAGGTCGGCGTCGGCGACGGCCGACCAGCTGGTGCCGTTGGCCGACTCCTGAACGGTGAAGGTGTGCGTGCCGTCGGTCACGACACCGGTGTCGATGACGACCAGGGCGTCCTGGTAGCGGGCGCCGCTGGCGGCGCGGTCGACGGTCGTGCCGTTCGCTGTCGCGGTGCGGGCGGCCGGCGCGAGTGTGCGCTGCACCCGCGTGTTGTTGTACGGGTTCATGGGGTCCCTTCCTCAAGGGCGGGTGGGTCAGGGCATGGCGGTGCCCGGGGCCGCGGCGTGGAGTGTGCGGCCCCGGGCGGGTGCGGGGGTCAGGCCGCGGCGTGCTCGTATGCGGCGATCGCGGAGGGGTCGTCGACCATGCCGTCCAGCTCGGCGTAGCCGAAGAACCCGGACTGCAGGTAGTCGGCGTACCGCTCGTTGAGGCGGATCGTGGTCACGCCCTGCACCTGCCGCACGACGTAGCCAGCCTGGAAGTCGCCGAACACGATCGACTTGGCGGATGCGGCGGGTACCGGCATCTTGTTGTCGATCGTGTACGGGTAGCCGTTGAGCGTGGACGCGAAGCCCGGGGCCGGGACGGGCACCCACAGCGGGCGGCCGTCGCCGTCCTTGAGCTTGCGCAGGACCTTGAGGGTCTGGTCGTTCATGAGCCAGCGGCAGTTCTGCCCACGGTAGGCGGGGTCGATGCTGTGCTCGAGGTCCACCAGGTCGTCGTAGACGACGGAGGTGGTCTGTCCGGCGCCGCCGGTCTTGCCGACGCGGACCTGGGTGACGAGGCCCTCGGGCTGCTTCACACCGCTGCCGGTGATCAGGTAGCCCGCGGCCGCGCGGCCGATGCGCTCGCCGAGCTTGCGCGGCAGCCACGACTCGATGTCGAACGCGGAGTCCCGCATCAGCTTCCAGCTGAGCTTCACCAGCTTCGACGTGAAGATGTACGCGCTGAGCTCGCGCCGCCCGACGGCCATGTCCTGCTCGGGCACCTGCTGGTTCTCCGACAGCAGGGCGCCCTCGTTGCCCGTGTCGTCGTTGGTCGGCCACCACAGGTCCCCGCCGTCTGCGGTGGTGATGACCTGGCAGATGTTGAGCAGGCCGCCGTAGGCCTTCATCGTCTCGGTCATCGTGTTGCGGAAGGTGTCCGGCACCAGGTAGCCGCCGGCGGTGTCCGGGGTGGTGGCCATGGCGCGCGAGTCCAGGCGGTTGAATCCGCCCTGCAGCAGCTGCCGCTGCTCGGCCTGCAGGCCGTCCATCCCGTGTCGCAGGTAGAGGCCGAACGCCTCGGCGTACCGGGCGGCGTCCGCCTCCTCGTCGTCGCCGCGGTCCGAGGTGGTGATGATCTGGTTGCGGTCGACGCTGCCGAGCTGAGCCATCCGCTCGAGGCGCTCGAGGTCGCCGGACACTTCGGTCAGGCGGGCCTCGGCCTGGTCCCAGTTCTGCCGCTCCTCGGCGGTCAGCTCCCGGTTCTCGGCCTCGGCGGTCTGCATGATCTCCTGCATGCGCTGCCAGACGGTGTTCTGCTCGTCGACCAGGCGCTGACGCCGGGCCAGAGTCTCCGTGGACATAGGTCGTGCTCCCCTTTCCAGGGCATGCCGAGCACCCGGCCGTGGCCGGGGCGGCGGTGTCGGGTGGGTCAGCGGGCCAGGCCGTACCGGGCGGCCAAGGCCTGCATCCTGCGGTCGACCGAGGTACGTGACAGCCGAGTGGCATCGGCCGGCTCGGTGTCGGTGTCGGTGCCGCGAGTGGACTCACCCGGCTCGCGGTCGATCGTCTGCAGCAGGTCGAGCAGTTCGGGCCGGTACTGCGCCCGTTGCTCGATTGCGGCGCTGTCGCCGCGGTGTACGAGGGCGGTGGCCACGGCCCGCAGGCCGGCCTCGGTGTCCTCGTACGCGGGGAAAGTGACGGCCGAGACCTCGAACAGCTTGACCTCGCGCAGGATCCGCAGCTCGGCCTGCACGGTGTCGCCGTCCTTGGTCTCGACGTCGATCAGCTGCCAGTCGTCCTTGACGACCTGGAAGCCGAACGACATGCCGGTGATGTTCTTGTTCCGGACGTTGGCCTTCAGGTCGTTGACGTACGACAGGGCCGGGTCCAGGGCCGAGTCGACGGGCAGGCCCTTGGAGTCCTCGGCCAGCTCGAGGGTGCCGGCCGACACCCGGGACACCACGTAGTAGCTGTCGTGGTCGATCAGGAAGCGAGCGTCACCCTCGCTGATCGTCTTGGCGAACGCTCCCGGGGCGACCTCCTCGTAGAACCCCCAGCGCAGCGGATTGCCGATGCTGGTCCGGGAGTTGAACACGGAGGCGTAGCCGGTGAACCGCTCGCCGCCGCCCTCGCCGTCTGCGCGGATGGAGAGGCCCGCCGTGGACAGCGGCAGGCGGCGGCGCTCCTCAGTCGTTGTCCTCGTCAGGGTCCTCATCGGTGCCTTCCTCCGGCTCGGGTGCGGGGTCGTTCTGGCTCGGTTCCGGTGGCGTGGTGAGCAGCCGCTGCGCCTCGGCCATCAGCGCGGCCGCGCGGACGGCCGCCGGCAGCTGCTCGTTCTGCAGGAGTCGGATCGTCTCGCGGGCGCGTTCCGCCGGCGGCGCGTCCGGTGCGAGCGGGTTGACGCCGAGCGGCGCCATGTAGGTGGGCTGGAGGTAGACGTCGCCGCCCTTGCCCGCGGGCAGCGGCGGCAGGTCCTCGAACCCGCGGATGTCGTCCGACGAGAACGCCCCGACGTCGCGCATTGCCCGGTAGAACGTCGCCCGCGCGGAGCTGTCACCGCGCAGCAGCCCCTGCACGCTGTACTTGGCGTACTGGTTCGCGGGCAGCAGCTCCTTGGTGATGCGCTGCTCGGTCGGTGACAGCCACGTGGGGGCGAGGTCGAACACGACCCAGGCGCCGGCCTGCTGCTCCAGGCCCGTCCCCCAGGACGTGCTCTTGGCGGTCTCCATCAGCAGGAACAACGGAACGCCGAACATCCTGGCTATCTCGGTGTTCTGGAACTCACGCGACTCCAGGAACTGCGCGTCCTTGTAGGGCATCGTGACGGTGTTGAAGGAGGCGCCCGAGTCGAGGACGGCGATCTCCTGGCTGTTGCGCCAGCCGCCCATCTTGGCGGCCCAGCGCTTCTTCAGCGCGTCGGCCTGGTCCGGGTTCAGCCGCTGCTCGGTCTGCAGAACGCCGGCCATGATGTTGCCCTTGCCGAACAGGCGGGCGGCACTCTTCTCGGCGGACTGGGCCAGGCCGATGCCCTCGGCAGCCAGCCGTACGGGCGAGCAGCCGGTGACGCCGTCGTAGCCCAGGCCGGGGATATGCATGATCTCCCGGGACGTCATCGCGTGCCGCACGCCCCAGTCGTCGGTGACCTCGAACACCTTCCCGGACGGCAGGAGGTCGTCGGGCTTCACCTTCCCGGCGCGGACGCGGTCGGGCATGACCGGCCACAGCTCGACGACCACTCCGGCCCGGTTACGGACCTTCTGCAGGTAGCCGTTCCCCCACAGCACCCGGTGCACGTACGGCAGACGCCACAGCTCCAGCGGTGTCAGCTCCGGGTGTGGATCGGTCAGCAGCGGCGCCTTGGCCCGGTCCCTGGTGCCCTGCACGTAGGTGTGCAGCGGCAGGTGTGCGGACACTCCGGCGATCAGGGCGACCGACCGCCACACGGCCGGCATGTGCAGCGACGTCCGCTCCGTGACCGCCGTCCCCGACTCGTTCGGCACGGCGCCGAGGTAGTCGGCGACAGCCTCGGACGTCAGAGGCAGCGCGGGGTTCTCGAGGCTGCGCTGCTCGAACAGACCGAACAGGCTCATCCCTGGGCCCCCTTCCTGCGCGGCTGTACGGGCCCAGGACGGGCCATCTCACGCTCGGTGGCCACGACCCCCAGCACCCCGCCCAGCATCAGCGCAGCGGGCACATACAGCATCGCCACACCGGCCAGGAACAGGACGACGAACGCGGCCTCGGCCCCCAGCAGCGACTGCTGCCGAGTCGGCCGCAGCCTCGCGATCTTCACCATACGTTCGGCGGTCCTTCCTGCTCGGCGTCGTGGTAGATCTCCCAGCCCCAGGCGGCATACGTGCTGGACACCAGAGGGCTGACGTCAACGCCGTCCGACCGGCGCGCCCACAGCCACGCGTCGCCGACGTCACGCTTCTTGGCGCCGGCCAGCGCGGCCGCCAGCGGGGCCTGCCCGCGGTGACGCAGCGTGCCCTCGGTGACCCGGTCGTAGAACTGGCCGCAGGCCTGCGTCAGTTGCCGGACCTTGGGAGAAACCACCAGCTCAGAGCGGTCCTCACGGTCGTCGTCGTCCTCGTACGCCAGGGCCTTACGCAGCGCTGGCACCAGCGATCCGGCCGGGCCGCCCTCGTCGATCACCCACGCGCACGGGTTCCACCGCCGGTCACGCACCTTGACCCAGTCGACGACCCAGTCCGTACCGGGCTGGTGCGCGACGACCTCGACGTGCACGCCCCCGTCGGGGGCCGCGCCGGCCACGGAGATGGCCGTCCATGTCCGCTCAGGGGTGGTCTCGATGGAGAACGCCACCGGGTCCATGGGGCGCGACGCCGGGTCCTCGAGGGCCTCCCACGCCGCCTTGCCGATGACCTGCCAGGTCTCGTCGGTGACCTCGGGGTAGTCGCCGACGCCGAGCCGCTCGCGGTCGAACAGGTCCGGCCGCATCGCCCGCATCTCACGCAGCACGTACGAGGTCCGGATGCGGATGCCGAGTGCGGGGTTGGCCCGGGCGAACGAGGCCTCGTCGTCGCGGTTGTCGTGCTGGTCGCAGACGATGCGGCCCTCGGCGTCGGTCGGGCACTCCTTGACGTGGTGGTCGATGGAGTATTCGAGATACGTCAGCGAGGGATCTGGGTCTCCCTCGGCGAGGGCCCGGGCACGTAGCAGCGCCAGCTGCTCGCTCTCCTCGCCGAGGCCGGCCGACCCGGTGAACACCAGCTGCGGGTTGTGCCGGGCCGACAGCACCGGCATCAGGGCGCCGATCGGCCCGGCCCTCAGCTTCATGGCCTCGTCCATGATGACCAGGTCGCCCGAGAAGCCACGGCCGCTGTCACCGCCGCGGGCCAGGAAGCGGATACGGGCCCCGCTGAAGAACTCGAACCCCTCCTCGCCGTGGCTGCGGCGTACGCGCTTCACACGGCGGCTGAGGGAGTACGAGCCCTCGATGATCTTGTCCAGACGCAGGAACGACTCCTGCGCGGTGTTGAACTGGTGCGCAGTGTGGATGATCAGCTCGTCGCCGAACAGGATCACGCCGCCGAGCTGCCGCGCCTCGAGGAACCCGCCCTTGCCGTTCTGCCGGGCCACGTTGAGGACGACGTCCAGCGACGCCCACCGGCCCTCGTGGTCCTCCTCGAGCGAATGGTGCAGGGCCAGCTGCTGCCACGCATCCAGCTTCAGGCCAGCGTCCTCGGCGAGCTCGATGCACTCCTGCCCGGCGGGCGAGCGGAAGTCCAGCGCCTCCTGGTCCTCGACGCCGTCCCACCGGCCGGTGCCGACGTACCGGCGCCACGGCACGGACAGGATCCGCGGCGTCTGACACCCGATCACGTGGCGTCCCTAGCGGCCGCAGGAGAGAGCCGCTGCGCGCGCCGCTCGGCAAGCTGGTCGATCTTGTCACCCCGCTCCTTGGGCGGCGCGGCCGCGCGCACCACCTGCATGGCCTGGCGCAGCTCACGGGCAGCGGTGGCAGCCGCCTTCGGGTCGGGGGCCGAGTCGAGCTCGGCGGCCAGGCGCAACGCGGCCGCGGCCTGGGCGTTGGCGGCGGGGTCGACGCCGAGGTCCTTAAGCTCGGCCGTCGTCGCCGCGGCGACTGCACCCCGTCGCAGTCGCCGCTTCGGAGCATCACTCATTGGACATCACCCCCCGTAGCCAGACATACAGTCACTGAACGTGACAAGGAAGCAACTACGGAATGTAACGGTGCAGACTGTCACGGAGCGTCACTAATGCAGCTGAGCTGAGCTCGCGTGCATCAGGACCATCGGCGCGGGGAGAGAAGCGGGCGACAAGGGCTTTTGGGTCGCCCGGCTGCCTTCTGAACTTTGGACCCACTCTCCCGCCCTGAGCCGTGATCACGTCGCTCGCGAGGTTCGATCGTTGATCGTTTCGGGGTGATTCGTCGTGCTCGTCGTCGGTCGTGGCTTGCTGTCACCAGTCGCGTGAGGTCTGGGTGGTGACAGGGTGTGCCCCTGCCTGCCGGTACTGCCGGTACCACCGGGTGACCACCCGGTCCATGCCGGCCGACCGCATGGACCTGACGCGCTCACGCACTGTGTCCTCGCCCGGATCCACCACGACGATGCGCGCACGGAGCCTGCGGTAGCGGGCCAGCGCCTTGGGCCCGGGCATGGTGTGGATCAGATACACGTCGACGTCATCCAGGTGCTTGACCGCCTCGTCGATGGCGGCGAACCGTGCGCGCTGGGCGACGCGCTGCACGACGGGGTCCTGGTTCCAGGCCGGTGCGCCCGGGCCGGTGAGCGCCGAAGCGATCCGGTCCATGTCGATGACGATGTCACGGGGCGTAGCGTGCGCTTGGATCCATGTGCTCTTGCCCCCGGCTGGCGGGCCGGTGATGACGTACAGCACGCTGCGTCACCCCTGCGCGAGTTCGGCCCCGTCAGCGTCCGGATGCTGTCCACGCACCTCAAGCACGCTGGTGACGGGCAGCTCGCCGTCGGCGAGGGCCAGGGCAACGCGGGCCCACATCTCGGCAAGGCGCAGGGCCTCGGTGGTCCGTACACCGTGGAACTTGGCCAGGCGCTGCTCGTCGGCCATGCGGTCGCGCTGCCATGCGTTGTCGTGGTGCTGGCGTGCGCGGGCGTCGTCCTCGTGCCGGATGGCCTGGTTGTACTCGGCGGTGGCGCGGGTGGCCCAGTCGTACGCCTGCACCTGGGCGCAGCGCTGCTGGTAGGCGCGTCGCGCTCCGTAGTCCTGCTCTCCGTCGCTCATAGTCACCATCTCCTCGATGCTCGGGCCTGCGGCAGGGTCTGGGTGATGCGGTTGCCGCGTGCCGAGTTGCAGCGGCGGTGTGCGCTGCGGGCGTTGGCGGGGTCGAGGAGGTCACCGCCGAGGCTCAGCGGGATGGCGTGGTCGAGGGTGAAGGCCCAGCGGCTGC
>NZ_JAPSKN010000037.1:0-9349 GCF_031181705.1 Streptomyces sp. | reverse complement strand
TGGGTGATGCGGTTGCCGCGTGCCGAGTTGCAGCGGCGGTGTGCGCTGCGGGCGTTGGCGGGGTCGAGGAGGTCACCGCCGAGGCTCAGCGGGATGGCGTGGTCGAGGGTGAAGGCCCAGCGGCTGCGCTGTGCGGCGTAGCCGGTGAGGCTGTAGTCGATGGGGTGGCCGCAGCGCCAGCAGGGCAGGCCGAGGGCGCGTTGCTGGGCGCAGAGTCTGCGGTAGGGGCGCCCGTTGCGGGGGTTGCCGGTCACGGGCGCCCTCCCTGGGTCTAGTTGCCGCCGATGCTCTCGTTGAGTTCACCGTCGTCGTACTTGTCCAGCAGGTCCTGATCCTGCTGGGGCATGTCGTCGATGGCGTTGTTCAGGGCCCAGCCCATGAGGAGGGTCTCGTAGTCCTCCTGGCTCAGGTCCTTACAGGCGTCGGGCCGGTTGGTCTTGGTCGCCGCCGAGGTGAGCGCCTTCTCGCAGTCGGCCTGCTTCTCGGCGTCGGACTTGCCGCAGCCGGCGGTGAAGGCAGCGAGGGCGAGCAGGGCGGCGGTGAGTGCGGTGCGGGTGCGCATGGTCCCCCCAAGGACGTTCAGTGCTGAGGGGGCATCATGCCGCGCCGTGTGCGTTGCGTGCGCAGTGCGTGTCTGTTCTGTGACGTGACCCGCTGCCCGGCGCTTGCCCGCGCCGCGGCGTTGGGGCGCCTGCGGGGGCTCGCCGCCCGCCGGGCAGCGGGGGCTATGGGGTGGCGGTGTCGACCAGGCGCAGGGCGCGGGCCCGGGTGGCGAGTTCGGCGCGGGCGAGGTCGGTCCGGTTGTAGACGGGGTGGCCGCGGTCGTCGAGGCCGCAGGGGGCGAGGTGGCCGCGAGTGCGCCACTGGCGGATGGTGGCCGGCTGGACGGCGGCGGCGCCGGCGGAGACGAGGCGCCGCCATGTGGTGGCGAGCTGGGCGGCTTCAGCGGTGGTGAGGTGGTCCATGGTCACCCCCTGGCCTCATGCGGAAGCCCCGGGCGTCGGCGGCTCCGGGGCTGTATGGGCACACGTGTTCTGCTGGCAAGAGTGTGACGCTAGGTAGCGATCTTTGTCCAGCGGCGCGCGTCGGCCCGCCCTGCTGGGGTGCGGGGCGGGCCGTGTGAAGCGCCGACCGGGAGTCGGTGTGCGTGTCGGCGTCAGTGTGGCACGGGGGTGCGACAGCGGTTCGGGGCTCACTTCTCTCGGCCGGGACTCTTGCGGTAGCTGCGGCGGCCCTCGAGGGCCTCGGTCGCGGTGGCGCCGGTCCAGCGGTTCACGCCGCCTGCGGTGTCGTCGGGGGCCGGCCAGCGGCCCCGGGCGCGGTCGGCGCGGATGGTGGATGCGGTGATGCCGACGCCGGCGGCCTCGAGCTGGCGGGCGGTGTAGAGGCGCGTGGGCTCTAGGGCGGGGGCCTGACGGGCGACGTGGTCCCGGACGAAGTCGGCGATGTCCTGGGCGCTGTACTCGTTGTACCGGCCGCGCCTGTCGACGGGGGCGGGCCACTGGGGGTGTCGGGCCCAGGTCTTGGTCACGGTGTGGAGGCTCACGTCGTAGGCCTCGGCGATCTCGGGATTGATCAGGCGGGGTGCGTCTACCATTGGGGCGGATCTCCTTTGCGGAGTGTTCAACTGGCGGGGCCGACGCTCTCTCACCCTCAGCTTGCTGGGGTCAGCGTCGGCCCCTTCTGTGTGCGCTTGTGGGTTGAAGATCCCAGGAGGAGAGGGTGCCCGCCCCGGCTGGCTGCCGGGGCGGGCGGAAGGGTTACGACTGGCTGTCACCCAAGTCGCCGTCCTCGATCATCTCGATCCAGGAGACGAGCCGGTTGAGTGCGTACTCAACGACGTCCAGTCGCCAGGGGGCGGGTCCTGCCATCTTGGTGAGGGCGAGGATCTCGTAGGCGGCGAACCATTCGAGCACCATGTGCTCGTAGGCCCGCTTGTGGTCCTCCTCGATCGGCTCGTCCTCGATGAGCTTGCGCGCCCGGCTGAGCGCCATCAGGCACTCGGTGGGCTCCCCGTCGACCGCCTGGACCAGGTCCGGCAGGACGATGGGGACGGGGAGGTCGGCCAGGAGCCCGGCCACGTAGGCGTAGGCTCCAACGGCGGCCTCGGCGAGCATCAGGAACCGCTCCTTGTCGTGGTCTGCCACGACGTCTCCTCTCTGGAGTTTTCAACTGGCTGTCAGATCCGGGGCTCTCACCCCCCGCCCTGACGTGTCTAACTTTACAGCACTCACTTCTAAGATTGCAACACCCCTGCGCGGGAAAGAGGAACGCCCCCGGCTGGCTGCCGGGGGCGGGGTGTGTCAGTCGCCCGCTCGGGGTGCGAGCCAGGCGCTCAGGCGCTTCAGCGACTCCTCGGCGTGGGCCAGGTTCAGCCCAACCGCGTCAGCCCGGATGTCCGTGTACCTCGCCGCACACAGGGCGTAGAGGTCGATGGCCGCCAGGAGGTGAATGCAGCCGACGACCAGCTGCGCTTCCTGGGCTTCACCCATCGGCTGATCCTTGGCGAGTGCCGCTGCCCGCTCGATTGCGGGCACCGCGTTGGTGGCGGGGACGTTCCGGTCCGTCGGCAGGCCGATCGGGACGGGGAGCATCTGGCACACGTCGACCAGGAGCGAGTAGACCACCGAGATCACGTGGGCCAGGGCCCCCATGGTCTCGTCGTTGCGGTCAGCCATGGTGACTGTCCTTCCTCTGTGGAGTTTTCAACTGGCTGCCAGGTGCGGGCTCTCACCTCCGCCTCCCTGACACGTCTAACTTTACAGCACTCACTTCTAGAATTGCAACACCCTTCGGAGGAGGTCGGCCCCCGGGCCTACAGGGGTCCGGGGGCCGTGGGTGCTGCTACGCCAGCTGCCAGCCGGACAGCCGGTCGTCGTCGTCGACGTCGGCTGTCAGTCGCTTCCCCGGCAGGTCGCTCACGGGCACGCCGATGGCTGCGGCGATCTCGGCGGCCGGGTAGCGGGCGGGCTCGCTGCGTTCCGACGGCGGGACGTCGGCGACGATCTCCGCCTCCTCGCCGAACAGCAGCAGGACGCGGACGGGCACACGGTCGTGGGACATGGGGTGATCCTCTCTCGGGGTGCGGCTCAGGCGGCCGCGCCGTCGGTGGTGCTCTGGTGGGTCTGCAGGAAAGCTGCGGCGTGCTCGGTGTAGCTGTCGGGCTCGAGGTGGTGGCCGCAGGCCTCGCACGTGATCCCCCATAGGCCGTCGACGGCCACCAGGGCGAACGCGCCGCACTGCGGGCAGGGCGCGCCTTGCGGGTGGCTGTGCGGGACATCGTGGGTCAGGTCGCGGACGCGGTCCAGTAGCGCGCCGAGCTGGCGGTGCATCTCGCCGACCCAGGGATGCGCAAGGGCGTAGGGCAGGTATCGGGTGAGCCAGGTGCACCACCCGGTGATGGTCTCGCCGTGGCATGGCCAGGCCTGCTCGCACGGCCGTACGTGGGCGGTGCCGTGGCGGTCCCGGGCGACGGACGGGTAGGTGTAGGCGATGTGGCCGGCCCAGGCGCCGAGGAGCGCGCGGATGGGCACGGTTCCGTCGTCGTCGGGGCTGCGGGGGTCGGCGTGTCCGGGGCCGAGCAGGGTGAGGACCCGAAGGTCGACCGGGACGGGCGCTGTAGGGCGGCCGGTACCGCCGAGCCGGCCCTGGGCGGGCGCGCCGGCGGGGGTGAGGAACCGCTGCAGCAGGAGTGCCTGTGCGGGCAGCTCGGCCAGCCAGGCACGGAGCTCGGCGGCGTGACGGGGGCAGGCGTGCAGGCCGGCCTCGGTCGCCCGGCGGCAGACGGCGCACATGCTCATGGGGTGCTCTCCGGCGGTGAGTGATGCGATTGGTACTGGCGAGTAGGGGTGAGGGCCTCGCGCGCCTGCGATCGCGCACGCGGAACGCAGGCGCGCGTGCGCGCGAAGCGGGATCAGTCTTCGGCTGGGTGGCGGGCGGTGGGCAGCGCGTTGATGGCATTCAGGGTCGCGAGGTCGGCGGCCCGCTGGCGGACGAGGGCGCGGCGTTCGCGGTAGGCGTCGCGCAGGTCGATGATGCGGGCAATGAGGGTGTACAGGCCGGCGCCCAGGGCGACGACGACGACCAGGCCGACGACGACGGCGAGGCCGCCGATGGCGGCGACGGTGAAGACCTGGGCGGGTGTCACCGGGCGGCCCGTCCTCGGCGGCGGTCGCCCAGGTCGCGAAGGACCTCGTAGGTGAGCAGGGCTGTGGGCACGGACCCGATGGCGGCCCACCCCCACTCGCCGCGGGCGGCCGCGGCGATGACGGAGGCAGCGCAGAGCAGGGCTACGAGGGCGGTGCCGACGATGGCGCGTCTGGTGGGCACGCGGTTCTCCCGGAGGTTGGGGGCGATGGTGAGGCCGGAGTCGTGCAGGTACTCGTCGATGCGTACGGCGACGTCGGCGGGGTCGAACGGCTTGGTGGGGTCGGTGGTGGTCCACCAGTCCCAGAGGGCGTCCTCGACGATGCGGCGGGGGCTGGTGGCGTGGGGTGGTGGCTTCACGGGGTCCTGCCTGGGGTGGAGTTGTGGGTCTGGCGGATGCGGGTGATGGCGGCCACGGTGGTGTCCAGGTGGGCGACGATCTGCCAGTCGCTGGCGCCGAGTTCGATGAGCTGGGTGATGGCTGCGGCCCGGTTGGTGGGGGTGGGAGTGCGGGCGATGCGGTCGGCGAGGTGGGCGCCGGCGATGCAGCCGGGGACGGCGCAGGCGGTGCGGATGTTGCCGAGCTGGGCACGGCCGTGGTGGCGGCGGAACATCACCTCGCGAGCGCTGTAGCGGCGGCCTTGCGCCTCGAACACCGGGGCGCGGCCGCGCATGGGGCCGGTCCAGCGAACGTGTCCGTCTCCGTGGGGTTCGGCGTACAGCGCGAGGGCCTCGTCGACGGTGCGTGAGGGCCTGTCGGGGCGGGCGGTGGGCAGCTGGTGTTCCCTGCGGACCTGGGCGATGCGGGAGTAGCCGACGCCGGTGAGTGTGCGGATCTCGACGGCGGTGAGGTTGGCGCGGATGAGCTCGGCGATGGCGTCGTCGGTCGTGGTCATCGCTGCCACCGGTGCGGTCGTACGCCATGGCGGCCGCGGCCGCCGGCTGGGGGCTGCTGGGCGCGGCGGGGTGCGGGCACGGGGCAGGTGGCGATGTGGGGCATGTGGAGGTTCTCGCCGGCCTCGGGGGTGCCCCGGTCCTTGGTGAGCTGGCGGACGAGGTAGCGGCCGGTGTGGTCGACGCGCACGGCTTGGTTGCCGTTCGGGTTGCGGGTGGCATCGACGGCCTGGGTGCGCTGATGGGCGGTGATGCACCACAGGACCTCCTGCAGGCATCTGGGGCAGTGTCCTGGCCCGTTGGGGGCGGGCGGGCGCGCGGTCGGGTAGGGCATCGCAGGTGAGCTCCTTCCGGGTAGGTCAGGCGGTGTCGGGTGGCAGCAGGTGGGCGTGATCGCCGGTCCAGCGGTGGCGGTAGGTCCGCGCGGCGTCGTGGGGCCGCTCGCGGGCGACGAGGGCTCTCCAGCCGCCGGGGTCAGGTGGCGGGCCGATCCGGCTCGGTGGGGGCGCTGAAGGCCTGGCGTAGGGGGTGGCGCGGGGTGGCGTAGCGGGGTGGCGTGGTGGCGCGGGCGCCGGGCTCGGAGCCTCAGCGGGGTTCGGGCGCGTGCGGTGGTCGGCGCAGGCCTTGCAGGGGGCGCCGGTGTGGCGCATGAACCCCCTGACGCAGTCGGTGAGGCCGCAGGGGCCGGGGCGCGCGGGCAGGGCGGCGCCGAGGATCCACCGGCCCGGGTCGCGCAGGTCCTCGTGCGGGGTCCAGGCCCGCAGCAGGCGCAGCTGGTCGGTGATGTCCTCGGCGAGTACGCCGGTGTCGAGCTGGCGGGCGACCTCGCGGGCGATACGGCGCAGGACGAACGGCCTCAGCCCGGGCAGCAGGTCCTGTACGGGCTCGAGGACGGCCCAGACGCGCGGGTCGAGGGTCACGGGGTCGCTGTCAGCCGGACGGGGCCCGGGCGCAGGCCGGAACGTGTCGGGCACGTGGTTACCGGCGGTATCCACAGGCGGCGCGACCCACTTACGGTCACCTCGCCTACGGCGGAAAGCACCACCGGCCCCCGTCATCTCGTCAGTCAGTCCAGCGTCTTCCTTGATCGCGAGGGATCCGCCATCTCCTCCCGCACCCGATCCGCCATCTGTGTCCGGTCGGTCGGGCTGCTCGGCCACGGGCCGCAGGGGGTGGTCGTGGACCTCGTAGGCGTGGCGGCCGTGGGCGCCGGCGCGGCGGTGCACGGTGATCCAGCCGAGGGCCTCGAGCTCGTCGGTCATGCGGCGGGCGGAGCGCTCGGTGACGTCCAGGAGCTCGGCGAGCTCGGCGGCCGTCACCGGGGTCCGGGTGGCCGTCGCGTAGGTGAGGGCGCAGTACAAGACGAACAGGGGGTGACGCAGGGCCTTGGCGGCCGTCACGGGGACGTAGGCGAAGTGCTCGGTGCGGCCAGCCGGCCGCACGCGCCGCTCGGCGGTCTCGCCATCGCCGTCGGATCCCGTACGGCGGACCGTGAACAGCTCGGGCGCGCCGTCCGGGCCGGGCGCGGCGAGCTCGGCCAGGTACCGCTCGGCGGTCCTCTTGGCGTCGCCCATGTACCGGGCGAGGGTGGCCACCGATGCGGTGCAGCCCTCGCAGCGCTGGGCGAGCGCGGCGACCTGGGCGTAGTAGGCGACGGCCCCGGGCGAGTAGCGGCCGCTGCCCCAGATCCTCCGAGGGACCTTCACCTTCTGCCGGTGCCACGGCGGCAGGTCGGCAGCTGCCCGGGCAACGCCACCGGCCCCGCCACTGCTGTGGCGGGGCTCGGCGGCGGCGGGCAGCTGCGGCACGGTGTCCTAGTTCTGGGTGAGGTCGTCGCTGGCGGGGACGGTGCTGGCCACGGGCCGGACGAGGTTGACCGGCCGGGCGAGCTGCTGCGGCTGCCATGTGTTGAGGCTGGGGCGGCGGATGAAACCGGCGTGCTCGAGTTGGTACAGCGACACGCGGGCCTGCTTGGCGCTCAGGTTGGTGCGGGCGCCGAGGCGGTGCGCGGTCTGCGGCCCGTGGGCGGGCAGATGGCCGGACGCGTCCGCGTAGCGCGCGAGGGTCAGGGCGACCAGGCGGGCGTTCGCCGGCAGCTCGCTGGCGAGGACGTCGTCCTCCCAGCGCTCGCGGTCGAACGGCGGCCGCGGCGGCGGGGCCAGGGCAGCGGGCGTCGGTATGGCTCTGATGAGCGATTCGGTCATCTGGTCCTCCCAAGGGGGCGGGTGTGGTGCCGGGCCCCAGCAGGCGGGGCCCGGCACGGGTGATCCGGGCGTCAGGTGGTGCCGGTGGGATCGGTTTGGCCAGCCCGGTGCCAGGGGCTGTGTCGGTCGCAGAGCCAGCCGGACGGGTACAGGCGCGCGCGGGTCAGGGAGTGCCAGCCCGTCGGGGCCTGGCACTCAGGTGGCCGTTGGCGCGGTCGGCTTTGCCGAGGAGGGACCGGCCGCCCCGGAAGGGGGCGGGGCGGGACGGCCGGCCCGGTCACGGTCGCTCCGCCAGTTCCGGCACCGGCCGGTCGGCCAGCTGCGCGGCCGGGCGCAGCTGCATGGAGCTGATCAGGAAGGGCTGCCCGGGCTGCAGGTCACCTCGGGCCAGGGCCTGGCGGTAGCTGTGCGCCACGGAAAGGACGGCCTGGTGCACCAGCGCCTCGGGGCTGCGCCCGGTCTGCGCCAGCACCGCGAGGTCACGGCGCAGCGCGCGCCACTGGCTCACGTCCATCCCGGCCAGCGGATCAGCAACCCTGCGCGGCAGGCCCGCAGCCGGCGCATCCGGCGCACGTCCCGGCGCGCCAGGCTCGTTGACCTGCGGCGCAACCTGCGCCAAGGGCTCCTTGGTCGGTGGCGCACTCTGCGCCGCTTCGGCGTCCAGGGCCTCCAGGTCCCGGCGCACCGTGTCCTTGGAGACGCCCAGACGCTCGGCCATCTCACGGTGGCTCAGGTGTGGCTCAGCCTGGCGCAGCTGCGCCACTCGGGCGCGGCGCAGATCACGCGCCGACGCCGGCGTCATCGCGCGCCGCCGATGTGGACGGGCCGCCCGTCCCGGACGACAGTGAGCCGGTGCGGGCCCGCCTCGAACCACAACGCCATGAGGGGGTCCGGGTCGTCCTCGATGGCGAAGCAGCCGACCATGTCGGCGAGGAACTCGGTGTCCTCGGGCAGGCTGTGGCACAGCACCTGCATGGTGAGGAACCCGTCGGCCCCGGCCGTGATCTGGTAGGTCTCCCCGAACGCGGCCATCTCGCCGGCGGCCTCGTAGTGCACGTGGACCAGGTCGCCGGGCCGGGCCGGGTACCAGGGTGCGGAGTTGAGATCGGTGTGTCCCTGCTCCAGGGCGGCGATCTCTCCGCCGAGGTCCCGGCGGCGCTTGGCGTCCTCGGCCCGGGCCAGCGGGCTCTGCTCGGAGTCGTCCGTGAAGGGGAGCCGCGCGGCGATCTGCAGGGCGAGGACGTCGACCTGCATGGCCCACGGCTGCGGGGCCTCCGCAGCGGGGTTCTCGATGGGGACCAGGGCGCGGCCGTAGATCAGGTCGGCGGCGGGCACGTCGTCGACGGGTTGCTTCAGGACCTGCGTGATGATCGTCAACGCCTCGGTTCGGCGCATGGTGGTGCTCCAGATGACGTGTGTGGTGGCCGGGCGGGCGGGGCCGGTGTCAGGTCACGGGCCGCCCGCCCGGGGATCAGGTGGTGCGCTCGGACCGGAGGCGGCGCACGGTGGTGGGGACGGCCGCGACCGGGACCGTGACGCGGAATCCGGAGCGGGTCAGCTCGTTGGCCTGTGCGCGGGCGATGCGGCGGAGCTCGTCCTGCTCCAGGCCGGGCAGCTCGCGCGAGAGGCGGGCGGCGAGGACGTCGATCGCGGCCTCAACGACGATCCCGGTGTGGGTCATCAGTCCTCCGGTGTGCTGGTGCGGATGCGGGCCAGGGCCTGGCGGGCCCGGGCGTAGTCCTGGCGGACGTAGGTGGGCAGCCAGCCCGGCACGACCCAGACGACCCAGCGGTCCGGGACGCGGAAGCGGCGGCCGATCAGCTCGTTGGCGACGATGGCCACGGCCCACCAGGCGGCGACCAGCACGGCGAACACGAGGAGCATGATCATCACCATCCGGACCCGCCCCTCTCGTCGAACAGGCCGAGGGCGACGTCGAGGTAGACGGCCTCGGACCAGCGGCGATCAGCCGGCGGCGCCCACGCGCAGCCGACACCGTGCTCGGCGTAGTGCATGGCGATGTCCGCGACCAGGTCCGGGGCGGCGAGGACGTCGACGTCGAGGAGCTCGGCCTGGTCGTCGGCGTTGTGGGCGCTCCAGCCGGT
>NZ_JAPSKN010000036.1:27457-40534 GCF_031181705.1 Streptomyces sp. | reverse complement strand
GGGGCCGTCCCGTCGTCGTGCGGCTGCCGACAATCCGGGGTACTCGCCACGCAGTAGAGCCGGCGCCCGTGTCCACCCCGGGTACGAGATTTCTCGAGCCTTCCGGCGACCCCTGTGCTACCGTCGTTGTTGTTGCGGTTTTGGTTCCCAGAGACTTCGAGTGCTCTATCGACCTTTTGTCGACACGAGCACTCTTTTTTGTTTCCGAGGATTTTCGGATCTCTCCACAGGGTGATCATTTCAGCGACTACGGGTCCGCAAGGTGCGGGCCCTGAGTACTGCCCCTCAAGGGAGATTCATATGGCTACCGGCACCGTCAAGTGGTTCAACTCGGAAAAGGGCTTCGGCTTCATCGAGCAGGAGGGCGGCGGTCCCGACGTGTTCGCCCACTACTCGAACATCGCCACCTCCGGCTTCCGTGAGCTCCAGGAAGGCCAGAAGGTGACCTTCGACGTCACGCAGGGCCAGAAGGGCCCGCAGGCCGAGAACATCGTTCCCGCCTGACGCCGACGCGTCTTGCCCTGACCGGGGCCCGCACCCCTCGCGGTGCGGGCCTCGGCTCGTTTCCACTCACTCCGGCTCGCTCTTGCGAATCCTGCGGCTCTCCGGCGCCGTCGCGCATTCCCCGATACGTGCCGCATCGAGGAAGGTTCCCCATGGACCGCACGGCTCGCAGGAGCAACGGCTCCCCCCGCTCCCGCAACGGCGGGTTCCGGACCCGCAAGGCGGCAGGCCAGACC
The DNA here is from genome assembly GCF_031181705.1 of Streptomyces sp. Lineage (GTDB taxonomy): Bacteria > Actinomycetota > Actinomycetes > Streptomycetales > Streptomycetaceae > Streptomyces. The sequence goes on along the minus strand of NZ_JAPSKN010000036.1, from coordinate 39,794 downwards.
ACCGCCTCCCGACCGGCGAACGGCGGCCACGGCGCCCGCCGTCCCGCCCCCGCCCGGGAGTTCGCACCGCCCGCCACGCTCACCCCGGCGCTGCCCGCCGTCGAGGCGTTCGCCGATCTGGACCTGCCGCCGCGGCTGCTGGCCGCGCTCGGCGCCGAGGGCCTGACCGAGCCGTTCCCGATCCAGGCGGCGACGCTGCCGAACTCGCTGGCCGGCCGGGACGTCCTGGGCCGCGGGCGCACCGGCTCGGGCAAGACCCTCGCCTTCGGTCTGGCCCTGCTGGCCCGCGTCGACGGGCAGCGGGCCGAGGCCCGGCAGCCCCTGGCGCTCGTCCTGGTGCCCACGCGGGAACTGGCCCAGCAGGTCACCGACGCCCTCACCCCGTTCGCCAAGGCGCTGCGGCTGCGGCTCGCGACGGTGGTCGGCGGGCTGCCGATCGGCCGTCAGGCGAACGCCCTGCGCGCCGGCGCCGAGGTCGTCGTCGCGACGCCCGGCCGGCTCAAGGACCTCCTGGACCGCGGCGACTGCCGGCTGGACCAGGTCGGCGTCACGGTGCTCGACGAGGCCGACCAGATGACCGACATGGGCTTCATGCCGCAGGTGACCGCCCTGCTCGACCAGGTGCGCCCCGGGGGGCAGCGGATGCTGTTCTCCGCCACCCTGGACCGCAACGTGGACCGGCTGGTGCGGGCGTATCTGCACGATCCCGTGGTGCACTCGGTCGACCCCTCCGCGGGCGCGGTCACCACGATGGAGCACCACCTGCTGCACGTGGAGGACGACGACAAGCACGCCACCACGACCCGGATCGCGGCCCGCGACGGACGCGTGATCATGTTCCTGGACACCAAGCACGCCGCCGACCGGCTGGCCAAGAAGCTGCTGGCGGTCGGGGTGCGCGCGATGGCCCTGCACGGCGGCAAGTCGCAGTCCCAGCGCACCCGGACCCTGGCCCGGTTCAAGGACGGCGACGTCACGGTCCTGGTGGCCACCAACGTCGCCGCCCGCGGCATCCACGTGGACAACCTCGACCTGGTCGTCAACGTGGATCCGCCCGCCGACCACAAGGACTACCTGCACCGGGGCGGCCGCACCGCGCGCGCCGGCGAGTCCGGCACCGTCGTCACGCTGGTCCTGCCGCACCAGCGGCGCGAGATGTCCCGGCTGATGAACGACGCGGGCATCACCCCGCAGGTCACCCGCGTGGCCCCGGGCGAGACGGAGCTGAGCCGCATCACGGGCGCGCGGGAGCCGTCGGGCGTGCCCGTCGTGCTCACCCCGCCCGCCGCCGAGAACCGCCCCGCCGGCCGCACCGGGTCCGCCGCGAGCGGCCGCCGGGGCAGGCCGTCCCGGGGCCGCCGCCGCTGACCGCCCCTGGGCGGCAGCACCGCCCCGGCGATGGCCGGGGCGGTCCGGCTCGGCCGTCGGGCGCCGTCGTGCCCCGCCCTCAGCGCCCCCTGCGTGCCGTGCTCTGCCGCACCACCAGCCGCGTCGGCACCAGCGTCGTGCCGTGCCCGCCCCCGGTGGACCCCCCGCCGCTCCCGTCCCGCATCTTGCTCAGCACTCCCTCCACACACAGCCGTCCCACCTCGGCGAAGTCCTGGTGGACGGTCGTCAGGGGCGGGAGGAAGGACGCCGACTCGGGGATGTCGTCGAAGCCGACGACACTGACGTCGTCCGGGACGCGGCGGCCCCGTTCGTGCAGGGCGCGGAGCAGGCCCAGGGCCATCTGGTCGTTGGCCGCGAAGACGGCCGTGCAGCCCGGCTCGTCGGCGAGCAGGAGGCCGGCGCGGTAGCCGGACTCCGCCGACCAGTCGCCGCGCACCGGGGGCGGCGGGGTGCGGCCCGCCTCGGTGAGCGTCGTCCGCCAGGCGTTGGCGCGGCGCTGCGCGGCGAAGGAGTCCTTTGGGCCCGCCAGGTGCCACACCGTCTCGTGGCCGAGGTCGAGGAGGTGGCGTACGGCGTCCCGCGCGCCGCCCGCCTGGTCGGTGTCGACGACGGTGTAGCGGTCGCCCGCGTCCGAGTCGGCCACCACGACCTGCACGCCCGGCGGGAGGGAGACCGTGGCCGCGTCGAGCAGGTGGATCTCCATGATGACGATCACGGCGTCCACGGCCAGTTCGCCCAGGCGGGAGAACGCGCCGTTCACCTCGTCCTGGGTGGGGACGGCCACGGGCAGCAGCGTGACGGCGTAGCCGTGCCCGGCCGCCGAGGTGGCGATGGCCTCCAGGGTGCGGATGTTGCCCATGGTGGAGAGGGAGAACGTGATCACCCCGAGGGTGCGGAACTCGCCGCGGCGCAGGGCCCGGGCCGCGCTGTTGGGCCGGTAGCCCAGTTCCCGCATGGCGGCCAGGACCTGGCGGCGGGTGTCCTCGGTGACCCCGGCGAAGCCGTTGGAGACGCGGGAGACCGTCTGGGAGGAGACCCCGGCGAGCTGGGCGACGTCCGCCATGGACGCGCCCTGGCGCGGCCGGGCAGCACGCCTTCTCGTACGGCTCGTGCCTCCCGGTTCGCTCTCCCCGTCCACCGTGCCCACCTGCCCCTCGCCGCGCGCCCGGCGCAATTTTCGGTCCGGAACGAGTCCTTGACCCCTGAGATTCGGACAGTGTAGACATCCCGCCAGTGGATGTTTACGTAAACATCGCCTAGTCGGAGTCGCACGAGAAGGCGTCGCACCACAGCAGAACCTCGCACCAGAACCCCGCACCGGTCGCACGAGCTGGAGTACTCGAGATGGCACACCGCACCCGCAAGCGAAGGCTCCTCGGGGCCCTCGGCGTCACCGCCGTGGCGACCGGAACCCTCCTGGCCACGACGACCCCGCCGGCCGCGCACGCCGAGCCGGCGGCCGGCCGGGCCGCCGTCGGGGTCACCGTCCGGCCGGACCCCTCCTACGCGGGGGAGAGGTTCGAGGGCTGGGGCACCAGCCTGGTCTGGTTCGCCAACGCCACCGGCGACTACCCGCCCGCGATACGCGAGAAGCTCTACCGGCTCCTCTTCGGCGACGAGGGACTGGCCCTGAACATCGCCCGCTACAACATCGGCGGCGGCAACGCCCCGGACGTGAAGGACTACCTGCGCGCGGGCGGCGCGGTCGAGGGCTGGTGGAAGGCCCCGGCGGGCACCACCCGCGAGGACGTCGACTGGTGGGACGCGGACGATCCGGGCGACTGGAACGAGCACGCGGACAAGACGCAGCGCTGGTGGGTCGACCGCATCAAGAAGGACGTCACCCGCTGGGAGACCTTCAGCAACTCCCCGCCCTGGTTCATGACCGAGAGCGGCTACGTCTCCGGCAACTTCGACGCCGGCGAGGACCAGCTGAAGCCCGGGTCCGTCGACGACTTCGCGAAGTACCTGGTGGGGGCGACCGAGCGGCTGGAGAAGGCGCACGGCATCAAGGTCGACACGCTCGACCCGTTCAACGAGCCGAACACGAACTACTGGGGCACCCGGCTCGGCCCGGACGGCGAGCCGGTCGGCGGCCGTCAGGAAGGCGCCCACATGGGCCCCGAGCTCCAGCAGAAGGTGCTGCGCGCCCTGGCCCCGGTGCTGGAGAAGTCCCGTTCGAAGGCGCAGATCTCCGCGATGGACGAGACGAACCCCGGCACCTTCGCCACCAACTGGAACTCCTACCCGCAGGAGGTCCGCGACCTGGTCGGCCAGATGAACGTCCACACCTACGGCACCGGCCAGCGCACCACCGTCCGGGACCTGGCCAAGGCGGCGGACAAGCCGCTGTGGATGAGCGAGGTCGAGGGCGACTGGGGCGACGGCCAGAGCTTCACGGACATGCGGCCCGGTCTCGGCCTCGCCCAGCGCATCGTCGACGACCTGCGCGAACTGGAGCCGAGGGCCTGGGTGTTCTGGCAGCCCGTCGAGGACCACGACAACATGAAGCCGGGCGGCGAGTCGGCGAAGGGCGGCAACTGGGGCGAGATCCAGCTGCCGTTCAGCTGCACCTCCGAGGACACCCTGGAGACCTGCCCGGTCCACACGAACACCAAGTTCGACACCGCCCGCAACTTCACGCATTTCATCAGGCCCGGCGACCGGCTGATCAGGACCGACGACACGTCCAGCACCGCCGCGGTCTCCCGCGAGGGCGACGCCGCGACCGTCGTGCACGTCAACAGCACCAGCGAGACGCGCGAAGTCACGCTCGACCTGTCGAAGTTCGGCCGTGTCTCCTCCCGCGCCACCGTCACTCCCGTGGTGACCAGCGCCGACGGCAAGCTGGACAGGCAGCGGCCGGTCCGTGTCACCGGCGAACGGGCCACTGTCGCCGTGCCCGCCCAGTCGGTGACGTCCTTCCTCGTCAAGGGCGTCTCGGGCGTCGCGAAGGACGCGGCGGAACTGCGCGCGGGCCACACGTACCGCCTCACCGGCGTGCAGAGCGGCAAGGACCTCGCGATCGCCGGCGACGGCACGGGCCTGGTCATCCGCGGCGCGTCGGCCGACCCGGCCGGCCGGCAGTGGACGGTGGAGCGCATCCGCGGCACCGGCAACCGCAAGCGCTACGTCCTCACCGAGTCCGCCTCCGACAAGCGCCTCGCCGTCCGCGGCGGCGCCCTGGTCGCCGAGCCGGACACGGGCCGCCGCGACAGGGCCGCCGAGTGGATCGCCTCCACGACCGGCGACGGCACCTGGACCCTCGTCAACGCGGCCACCGGCGGGCTCCCGGACGTCTCCGGCCAGTCCACGAACGAGAACGCCCCCGTGGGCGTCTGGCAGCCCAACTCGGGGGCGAATCAGCGCTGGAGGGTGACGGAGGTGACGGACCAGGTGTGCTGTTCCGACAGGTCGGTGACGCGGCTAGGGCCTGTCTGACAGGCCCTGGCGCCCGCGGGCCGTGCGGAACCGGTCCGTCGCCGCCACCACCGCCCCCGCCGAGGTGCTGCCGGCCAGCCCGTGCCCCTCGTCGCCGATCAGCACGAGCTCGGCGTCCGGCCACACCCGGGCCAGGTGCCATGCCACGTCCGGCGGCCCGCTGATGTCCATCCGGCCGTGGACGAGCACCCCGGGGATGCCGGCGAGCTTCCCGGCGTCGCGCAGCAGCGCCCCGTCCTCCAGGAACGCGGCGTGCCGCCAGTAGTGCGTGACCAGGCGGGCGAAGCGGAACCGGAAGCGCGGGTCCTCGAAGCGCGGGTCGGGCCGGTGCCCCGGGTGCGTCGACACGTGCACGTCCTCCCACCGGCACCACTCCCGCGCGGCCCGCTCCCGCACGGCCGGATCCGGGTCGGCGAGCATCCGGGCGTACGCGTCGACCAGACTCCCCTCGCGCTCCCCCTCCGGTACGGCGTCGCGGAACCGGGCCCACTCCTCGGGGAAGATCCGCCCCATGTCCCGCGTCACCCACTCCACCTCGCGGCGCGTGGTGTTGGTGACGCTGAACAGCACCAGCTCGGAGACGTGTGCGGGGTGCTGCTCGGCGTAGGCCAGGGCGAGGGTGACGCCCCAGGAGCCGCCCAGGACCAGCCACTCCTCGATGCCGAGGTGGAGCCGCAGCAGCTCGATGTCGGCGATCAGGTGCTGTGTGGTGTTGGCGGCGAGCGAGGTCTTCGGATCCGCCGCGTCGGGCGTGCTGCGCCCGCACCCGCGCTGGTCGAACAGCACCACGCGGTACGCCTCCGGGTCGAACAGCCGCCGCCAGGCCGGACCCGCGCCGGACCCCGGCCCGCCGTGCAGCACGAGCGCGGGCTTGCCGTCGGGGTTGCCGCAGGTCTCCCAGTGGACGAGGTTGCCGTCGCCCACGGCGAGCATGCCGTGGGCGTACGGCTCGGTGCGGTCGGCATAGAGCTCGGGCATGCCGGAATCCTGTCACGCGAGCCGAGAGCCGGGGTTCCGCGAGTGAACACCCGCACAACTACCGCCAGGTAGTGCGAAGATCACGTCCCAGGATGCCGACAATCCCGCCCCGGCCGCTCCCTGTGACCCGGCCCGGCTGGAGACTGCCTCCGACCGACGCGATCGACCGACCAGTCCGATCGACCGACCGACCGACCGAGGGCGCCGGGCCGACACCCGCGTGCCGAGGGGGAATCCACTCAGTGAGAACAACAGAACACGGCGGACGCCGGTCCGTCGCGCGCGCGACCGGACGTCTGCCCCGGCTGCGCGTCGCCCTCGCCGCCGCCGCGGCGCTCGCCGTATCCGCGGCCACCGCGCCCCAGGCGATGGCCGCCCAGCCCACCGCGACCGACCCGAAGCCGACCGTGCCGAGCCTGAACTGGGCCGACTGCCAGGGCGGGTTCGAGTGCGCGAACGCGCAGGTGCCGCTGGACTACCGCGACCCGCAGGGCAGGACCATCACCCTGGCGGTCGTCCGCAAGAAGGCCGCCGACCAGGGCGCCAAGAAGGGCACGCTCTTCCTCCAGCCCGGCGGCCCCGGCAACTCCGGCGTCGACTTCGTGCGCAACAACTACGCCGACCTGCCCGCCTCCCTGCGCGACAACTTCGACGTCTTCGGCTACGACGTGCGCGGTGTCGGCCGGAGTTCGCAGGTGGTGTGCTGGGACGACCCGACGTACACGCAGGCCGTCACCGCCGCCAAGGGCACCCCCGGGCCGGACGCCTACGAGCCCGCCGTGCGCCAGGCCGCCTCGTTCGTGCAGGGCTGCCAGGACAACGCGGGCGGTCTCGTGCCGTACGTGGGGACCGGGTACGTCGCCCGGGACGTCGACCTGCTGCGTCAGGCGCTCGGGGAGGAGCAACTGACGTACTACGGGAGGTCCTTCGGCAGTTACATCGGGACCGTCTACGCCGCCATGTACCCCGAGCGCGTGCGCGCCCTCGTGCTCGACGGCGGCTACGACCCGGAGCACTACGCGAACAAGCCGTACGCCTACGACCGGTCCCAGTACCTGGCGCTGGACGGCGCGATGGGCCGCTTCCTCGACTGGTGCAAGGCCGACCAGGCCACCTGCGGGTTCGGCGACGGCGACCCGCGGGGCGCGTTCGAGAAGCTCAAGGCCGACCTGGACGCCAACCCCGTGCCGGCCGCCAACGGCGGTCAGGCCAACGGCTACACCCTGGTCTACCGCCTGATGTTCAACATCAACGAGGGCAAGGTCATCTGGCCCTCCCTCGGCGAGGCCCTGCGCAAGGCGCAGCAACGCGACAACACCTCGTTCCTGCTGCGGCCCCCGTCCCCGGCCAGCTACGACTTCCTCAACCCGAACGTGGCCGTCGAGTGCGTCGACAAGGACTACCCGCGCGATGCGGCCCTGCTGAAGCGGCAGGTCACCCGGAACGCCGAACTTGCCCCGCTGCTGGGCCCGGCCATGGCGTACGGCCCGCCGACCTACGACCACCAGCACGCCACCGCCTGCGCGCAGTGGACCGGTGACAAGCCCAGCCGCTACGCCGGCTCCTTCCGCGCCAAGGGCTCCGCGCCGATCCTGGTCCTCGGCACGACCGGTGACCCGGACACCCCGTACCAGGACGCGGTGGCCCTGTCCCGCAAGCTCGACAACGGCCGGCTGCTGACCTTCAAGGCCGAGGGGCACACCGCCTTCGGCCGCAGCGCCTGCGCGACGGACGCCGTGACCGGCTACCTCGTCGACCTCGAGGTCCCGGCGCGCGGCACCACCTGCGCGGACGAGACCCAGCCGCCGTCCTCCACACCGAAGACGGCCCCCGCGGGCACGACCCTCGGTGAGCTGCGCAACGGCGTCAACGAGCGGCTCGACCGCATCGGCACCCTGCGCTGACCCTCCCGCCCCGGACCGCGGGCTCCCCAAACCGTCCTCAGCCTGCCGGCCCTCACGGGCACCGCCGTACTGATGGGCACGGGGCCCCGCGTTCGCGGACGGGGCGACGGCCCCGAGCGCCGGCAGGCGCGGGGGGCGTTCCGGATCAGCGGCTCCCGCCCGCCACCGGTGCGGCGTGGTGGGCGAGGAGCGGCGCCGGGTGAGAGGGTTTGCGGAACCTTTGCCCGTGGGCCGGGCGTTGGGAGGGTGTGCGCGCGCGAGCGGGTGCGTCCTTTGACGGTGACGAATACCGAGGTGACGGCAATGGCAGTGTGGGACCGGCTGAAGGATCAGGCCAAGGCTCTCCAGCAGGGTCAGTCCGGACACGGCGCGCCCGGGGGGCACAGCGGCGGGCACAGCGGCGGTTCGAGGTCCGGCGGGGGCGGCAAGGCCCAGTTGATCGGCCTGTTCAAGACGCAGCTCGGATCGCTGAAGAACGAGCTGAAGAGCGGTGCCTACCGGGACGCGAGCATGGCGATGTGCGCCCTGGTCGCGGCGGCCGACGGGCAGGTGGACGCCTCCGAGCGCCAGCAGGTCGAATCGATGATCCTGAGCAACGACGTGCTGCAGAACTTCCCGCCGGAGCAGTTGCGCCAGCGCTTCGGCAAGCACGTGGACCAGCTGACGACGAACTTCCAGCACGGCAAGGCGGAGGCGATGCAGGAGATCGCCAAGGCCGCCAAGAAGCCCAACGAGGCGCGGGCCGTGATCCAGACCGGCATGGTGATCGCCGGTGCCGACGGCCACTTCTCGCAGGCCGAGGCGCAGGTCCTGCGCGAGGCCTGCGCGGCGCTCGGGCTGTCTCCGGCGGAGTTCCAGCTCTGATTCAGCGGGCGCGCAGGGCGTCCACGGCCAGGCGGGCCGTCGTGCCGATGACGGCGTCGGCGGCGGGCAGGAGCGCGGAGGTGCGGGCCGTGCGGGTGAAGACGGCGACGGCGTAGCGGCCCCCGTCGGGGTACTCGACGACGCCGACCTCGTTGCGCACGGTCGGCAGGCTGCCCGTCTTGCCCGCCACGTGCACGTCGTCGAAGGGGAAGCCCGAGGCCAGCCGGTGCGGCCACACCTGCAGTCCCAGGACCCGGCGGATGGCCGCGCCGTGCTCCGGCGGGCACGCCTCGTCGCGCCAGACGGCGGCGAGCAGCCGGGTCATGTCGCGCGGGGTGCTGCGGTTGGTGCGGGCCGGGTCGAGCGCGCGGAGCCGGGTGACGACGTGCGGGTCGGCCAGCGCCCCCGCGCCGCCGGGACCGGCGTCCTCCCTGATGGTGGCGAGCAGCTCGCCGAAGGTGTGGACGGCGTACGTGTGCGCCAGGCCGAGGCGGGCCGTGGCGCGGTTGACGGCGTCGAGACCGACCCGCGCCAGCAGCAGGTCGGCGGCGGCGTTGTCGCTGACGGACATCATCAGGAAGGCGAGGTCCCGCAGGGACAGCCGGGCGCCGTCGAGCATCGCGGCGAGCCCCGTAGGACCGGTGGTGCGCCCCTGCGGCGGGCACTCGACCTGCTCGGTGAGGTCCAGCAGCCCCTCGGCCGCCCGCTGGTGCAGGGCGACCAGCAGACACAGCTTGTGGACGCTGGCGGTGCACACCGGCTGGTCGGCGCCGGCGTCGAGCTGCGCGCCGGAGTCGATGTCCACGGCGTGCAGCCGGCCGGTGACCCCGGCGTCGGCGAAGGCCCTGTGGATGCGGGCGAGGACGTCGGTCACAGCCAGTACTCCGAGGCCGGGCGCAGATGGAGCGGGCGGGAGGGCAGGTCGGGGGTGGCGCCGGCGGTGCCGCGCAACGCGCTCGCGGCGGCCTCGGCGAACGCGCCGACGGCGGCGTCGCCCCGCCCGCCGGGCCAGGCGACGGAGTGCCGCAGCGCGAGCGGGGCACCGGTGAGGGGGCGCCACACGACACCGCTGTCCGCTCCCGGGGGCGCGTCGCGCTCCGCGTCGCCGTGCGCGTCCCGCGGGCTGAGGGCGACCGCCCGGGCCGACAGCACCAGGCCGCGCACGAAGCCGGCGCCCTGGGCGTGGCGTACGGCGGGCGGGGTGTAGCCGTTGCGGGCGCAGGTGGTCAGCAGGTCGTCGTAGACGGCGGGCGCGGCCGTGCGGGGGAAGAGGATCAGGTCGTGGCCGGTGAGGGAGGCGAGCGGGACCTCGGCCAGCCCGGCCGCGGCCGCGTCGCCGGGCAGCAGCACGCCCAGTTCGCGGCGGAGCACCGGGCCCAGCTCCAGCCCGGAGACGTCGCAGGGGTGGTGGATGAGCCCGACGTCCAGTTCGTGCGCGGCGAACCGCTCCAGCTGCTGGGCGGTGGACAGTTCGTGCAGCTCCAGTTCCAGGCCGGCGGCGCCCTCGGCGAACGCCGTGAGCAGCGCGGCGATCGTCTCGCCGGAGACGTCCGGGGGCAGGGCGGCCCGCAGCAGCCCGGTCTCGCCGTCACGGATGCGGCGCGCGGTGGCCAGCAGCGCCTCGGAGCGGGCGAGCACCTCGCGGGCCTCGGCCAGCAGCAGCGTCCCCGCCTCGGTGATGGTCACCTGCCGGCTGGTGCGTTCGAAGAGCCGGACACCGAGGTGCCGCTCCAGGCGCTGGATGCGCTGGGACAGCGGCGGCTGTGCCATGCCGAGCCGGGCGGCGGCACGGCCGAAGTGTGACTCTTCTGCAACAGCCACGAAGCACTCCAGGTGCCGCACCAGGTCCACGAGCAGCGATCATATCGACTGGATATTGATCCGACACCGATACCGGTCTTGGACAGGATGCCGGACCACTGCTGTCCTCGGCACATGGACACTCACACCGACCACACGGGCGTCGTCACCGGCGGACCCGGACCGCGCCGCAGGGGCCCGCGGGCCGTCGTCGCCGGGGCGGTGGTGCTGGCCGCCGTCGCGGGTGGGGCGTACGCGGCCGGTCTCGGGCCCTTCGAGCGGGACACCGGGCCCGATCCGGAGGCCGGGAAGCTGGCCCGCGCGTTCCTGGCCGACTGGGCCGCCGGCCGCGTGCCCGACGCGGCGGGCCGCACGACCAGCCCGGCAACGGCGCGGCGGGTGCTGGACAGCTTCACCACCGGGCTCGACATCGGCGAACCGAAGCTCACGGCCGGGTCCGCGACCGAGACCGGGGACGGCGCGGTCACCGTGCCCTTCACCGCCCGGATGCCCGTCACCGGTCTGGGCACCTGGACCTACGAGTCGAAGCTGCCGCTGCGCGAGCAGGGCGACGGCACCTGGAAGGTGGACTGGACGCTGTCCCTCGTCCACCCGCGGCTGAGCGACACGGAGAAGTTCCGCCTGGAGCGGGAGGAGACGAAGCCCCCCGAGGTGAAGGACCGCGACGGAGCCACCCTGTCCGCCGCAGACCACCCCTCGCTGGCGCCGCTGATGACCCGGCTCGCCGGGGGCGACGGCGCGGCGACCGGGGCGCGGGGCGCGATCCGCCTGGTCGACCGGGCCACCGGGGAGGTGGAGCGCACGGAGGCCACCTTCGGCGCGAAGACGGTCCGGGCGGACCGGGGCCCGGTCGCCACGACCCTCGACGCCGACTGGCAGTCCGCCGCGGAGCAGGCCCTCGCCGCCCACGCCGACGGCAAGAACGCCGCGCTGGTCGCGCTGCGCATCGACGACGGCGAGATCCTGGCCGTGGCCAACTCCCCGGCGTCCGGCTTCAACCGCGCGCTCTCCGGCACCTACGCGCCCGGTTCCACCTGGAAGATCGTCACCAGCAGCGCCCTGCTGCTGAAGGACGCCGTCGCGCCGGACGACGTGGTGGACTGTCCCAAGTACCTCACGGTGGGCAAGAGGTTCCAGAACGTGGAGCTGTCCGCGCATCCGGGCGCGACGTTCCGCAAGGACTTCACGGAGTCGTGCAACACCGCGTTCATCAGCCTGCGCGACCGGCTCGACGACGGGGAGCTCGGCGAGGTGGCCCGCGAGTACTTCGGGGTCGGGCAGGAGTGGCACGTCGGGGCGCCCACGTACGACGGCTCGGTGCCGGTGCCGAAGGACGAGACGGAGAAGGCCGCGTCGATGATCGGGCAGGGCCGCGTGCAGGCCAACCCGCTGATCATGGCGTCCGTGACGGCGACGGCCGTGTCCGGCACGTTCCACCAGCCCTCGCTCACCGCCGGCACCGAGGACACGACCGACACGACCCCGCTGCCCGGGGGCGTCGTCACGCAGTTGCGCGCGATGCTGCGGGCCACGGTCACCGACGGCACCGCGAAGGTCCTCGCCGGCCTGCCCGGCGAGGTCGGCGCGAAGACCGGCACCGCCGAGGTCTCCGACGACCAGGACAACAACGGCTGGCTCGTCGCACACCGGGGCAACGTGGCCGTCGCCTGCGTCGTCGAGGAGGGCGTCACCGGCGGCGGCTCGGCCGGACCGATCGTCCGGGGCCTGCTGGCCGCGGTGCCCGGCGACCCGGAATGAGCGGAGCGGAGCCCCGGGCCCGCCGGCTCCCGGGAAGGCCGCTCGCAACCGGCCCCTGCCCGAGAACCGCGACTGCCACGCCCGGACCGGCTGCCCCCCGGCGCCATGGCCCCGCCCGTGCCGCGCCCACACCGGCTGCCGAGCCGGCCCCAGAAGCCGCAGGGCCGCGGCTCCCCGACCCG
>NZ_JAPSKN010000036.1:20435-27357 GCF_031181705.1 Streptomyces sp. | reverse complement strand
CTGCCCGAGAACCGCGACTGCCACGCCCGGACCGGCTGCCCCCCGGCGCCATGGCCCCGCCCGTGCCGCGCCCACACCGGCTGCCGAGCCGGCCCCAGAAGCCGCAGGGCCGCGGCTCCCCGACCCGAGAGCAGCCAGTGCCGCGGAGCCGTCCCGGGCCGAGAGGGCCTCGCGCCCTCGCCCGACAGCCGTCCCCGACATCCGCCCCGCCCCGCCCCGCTGCCGTCCCTGCCCGACACGCCCGCCGTCCGGGGGTCCGTCCGTCCCGTGTCGCGGTCGGGTCGGGAAGGGCGGCCGAGTGAGAAGAGCATGTGCATGTCCTCCGACCGGTCCGTGTCCTCCCGTCGCTCCTTCCTGGCGGCCGCGGCCCTGCTGCCGCTGCCGCTGCCCCTCGCCGCCTGCGGCGCCGGCGGCCGGTCGTCCGGGCGCGCCGATCCGCCGCCGCCGGCGTCCTCCCGGTCCACCCCGGCACCGAGCCGGCCGCCGGTGCGCCGCGCCCGGTTCGCGGACCTGGAGCGCGCCTACGGCGCCCGGGTCGGCGTCTACGCGCTCGCGACCGGCACCGGGACCACCGTCGTCCACCGCGCCGGGGAACGCTTCGCGTTCTGCTCGGTGTTCAAGGCCCTGGCCGCCGCGGCGGTCCTGCACCACCGTTCCCCGCACGACCTGGACCGGCTCATCACCTACACCCGGGCCGACCTGCGCTCCACCACACCGGTGACCGGCAGGCACCTGGCGACGGGCATGACCCTGCGCCAGCTCTGCGACGCCGCCGTCCGCTTCAGCGACGGCGCGGCCGGCAACCTGCTGATGCGCGAGATCGGCGGCCCGCGGAAGCTCACCGCCTACCTGCGCGGACTCGGCGACAGGACCAGCCGCATGGACCACTACGAGCCCGAGCTGCACGACGTCCCGCCGGGCGACCCCAGCGACACCACCACCCCCGAGGCGGTCGCCACCGACTTCCGCGCCCTCCTGCTGGGCACCGCCCTGCCCGCCCGCGACCGCGCGCTGCTCCTGGACTGGCTCTCCCGCAACGCCACCCCCGTCGGCGCCCGCCGCATCCGGGCCGGACTGCCCGGCGGCTGGAAGGTCGCCGACAAGACCGGCACGGGAGACTACGGCCGGGCCAACGACGTCGCGGTCGTCCACCCGCCCCGCGGCGAGCCGCTCGTCCTCGCCGTGATGACCGACCGCCCGGGCCACGACGCCGAGCCCTCCGACGCCCTGGTCGCCGAGGCGACCCGGCGAACCGTCGCCGCCCTCGGCCTGTGAGACCGGGGAGGGCTATAACGGGGCCATGATCTACCACGTCGTACCGAGCACCGTCTGGACCACCGAACCCGGCCGGCCGTACGCCCCCGCCTCCCTCGCCGAGGAGGGCTTCGTGCACTGCTCCCCGGACGAGGCGACCACGCTGGCCGTCATCAACGCCTTCTACCGTGACGCGCCCCGGCCCCTGCTGGTGCTCGCGCTCGACGAGACGCGGCTGACCGCGAGGGTGGAGTGGGAGGCGGCGGCCCCCGCACCGCCGCCCGGCGTCTCCGGGGACACCCTGTTCCCGCACGTCTTCGGCCCGCTCGACCGGGACGCCGTCGACCACGTCCTGCAGGTGCGGTGGGACGGACAGGGCCGGGCGTCGGAACTGAGTACGACAGGATGACCGGGTGACCGTCCAGAGAGTTGCCCTCACCGCCCCCGCCGTGCGCCCGGCCCGCTGCGCCGTCGCGGCCCTCGCGCTGGCCGGAGCGGCCTGGGCCGTCCGGGCGGTGTGGCACCTGCGGCTGTTCCTGGCGGGGCAGCCGGCGTCGGGCCCGCCCGGCCGGGGCGGCGGCACGCACCGCCCGCCGACCGCGCTGGAGGACTCCTACCACCAGGTCGCCGCGGCGGGCGGCGTCGTCACGGCCGTCTGCGCCGTGGTGTTCCTGTTCTGGCTGGACCGGGTGCGGGACAACGCCCGCGCCCTGTCGGGCACCGCACCCCGCTACGGCTCCTTCTGGCTCTTCCTCGGCTGGATCGTGCCCGTCGCCAACCTGTGGATACCCCGGGGCGTGGTCGCGGACGTCCACCGCTCGGTGTTCCCCGGGCGGCCGCTGCCCGCCGTCGTGAACTGGTGGTGGGGGCTGTGGCTGGCGGGTCTGGCGGGCGGTGCGGGGATCGTCCACGCCGACGACGCGGACGAGGTCATCGCCCGCGCCTACACCGACGTCCTGCCCCTGCTGGCCGCCGATCTGGTCATCGTGGCGGCGGCCGTGGCCGCCGCCCTCATGATCCGCACGCTCACGGCGGCGCAGGACGAGCAGCTCGCCCGCCAGGGCTACTGAGCGGACCCGACGGGCCGGTACACCGACACGGCGAACGACGCGGTGACGTGCACCGGTGTCCCCAACCGGGCGACCCGGCCCGGCAGTTCCGCCGGGTCGAGGTGGTGCGCGGCCGGGCCCATGGCCACCAGGTGGACGACGTCCCCGGCCGTCAGGGCCGGGGTGAACTCCAGCGGCTCGGTGTGATCGAGCCGGAAGGCGGCCGACAGGGTCCGGCGCAGGCGTTCCTCCTTCCTGGGGTCGACCGCCGGCAGCCCCAGGAACTCGCGCAGTTCGCGCAGGTGCCGTTCCGTGGGCGTGACGACGAGCAGGGCGCCGTCCGGGCGCAGGACGCGGCGGAACTCGGGGCCGTTGCGGGGGGCGAAGACGTTGAGGACGAGGTGGGCGCAGCCGGTGCGCACGGGCCAGGGCCGCCAGACGTCCCAGCCGGCGGCCTCCGCGCGGGGATGGGCCCGGGCCGTGGCGCGCAGGGCGGCGGCGGAGGTGTCCAGGCCGATGCCCAGGGCCCCGGGCAGGGCGTCCAGGACGGCGGCCAGGTAGTGGCCGGTGCCCGCGCCCGCGTCCAGCACGGTGGCATCGGCGGGTGCCGAACCGGCGGCGAGGTCCGCGAGGACGCGTACGAGGGGGTCGTAGTGCCCGGCGCGCAGGAAGGCGGCGCGGCTGCTCACCATGCCGGCGGAGTCGGCGCTCGCGGCGCGCCGGTGGCCGGTCAGCAGGCTCACGTAGCCGTGGCGGGCGATGTCGAAGGTGTGCCGCGCGGCGCAGCGCAGGGCGCCGTCGGCGCGGGTGAGGCCGGAGGGGCACTGGGGGCAGGTCAGGACGGTCAGCAGCCGGTCGGACGGCAGGCGGGCGGGACCCGAAGGCATGGCGGTGCTCCTGGACGACGCGGCGGGGCGCAGTGCCGGGCCGCGTGCGGGCGGTGGACGTGAGTCGCCGGCGCCCGCCCGTGGGCGGGCGCGCCGAGGACGGCGACGTGACGCACACTCACGTCGCCGTCCTCACCGCGGTGTCAGAGGAAGCAGTGCGGCAGGGCGTTGCATGCCAGGGCCATGCGGCCAGGCTACCCGGCGCCGCGCCGGCCACCGGGGGCCGGGGTGAGGGGGCCGCCCGTCCGGGCGGAAGTCCGATCGGCCGGTGAAACGCCGACGGCCCGCACCCGGGTGTCCGGGTGCGGGCCGTCGCGGTGACGCCGGGTCAGGCTGGGGTCAGCCGTCGTCGCGCGAGCGGAGGCTGAGGCGCGGTCCGAAGCGGAAGGCCGCGAAGCCCACCGCCGCCAGGGCCGTGGCCGCCGCGGCGAGGAGGCCGATGCCGCCCGCGCCGGTGGAGGCGAGGCTGCCGCCGGCGAGGTCGGTCGACGTGCCGCCGGTGGTGGAGGTGCCGCCCGTGGAGGTGCCGCCACCGCCGGTCGTGCCACCGGTGCTCGCCGAGGGGCTCGGGTCCGCCGAGGGGCTCGGGCTGCCCGACGGGTCGTCGCCCGGGCCGGGGTCCTGCGTGCCGTCGCCGGGGACGACCTCGACCGCGAACTGCGTCATGGCGCCGCCGACCGAGGCGGTCACGGTGTAGGTGCCCGTGCCCTCACCGGCCGTCAGGGTCGGGGCCGTGGCACCGCCCTGCGCGTCGGTCTCCACGCGGACGACCCGCTCGCCGTCGGCGAAGCGGGGCGCGTCCTCGCTCTCGTCCTCGACCCGGAACTCGACCTCGGTGCCGGCCGGTGCCGCGGAGCCCGACTCGACGACCTCGGCCGCCAGGGCCTCCTCGAAGTCCGTGCCCTGTTCGGCCCGCTGGCCGTCGCCGCCCGCGACGGAGACGGTGTACGCCGAGTCCTCCACCTGCACGGAGAAGACCGTCGAGACGCCGTCGACCGCCGCGCGGACGGTGAACGCGCCTTCCTCGCCGCCCACCTGGATCGGCTGGGACTCGGCCCGGCCGCGCGCGTCGGTCGGCACCACGAGCTCGGTGGAGTCGGCGCCGCCCTTGACGTAGAAGAAGGCGCCCTGCTGGTCGGGGTCCTCGATGGTGAAGGTGACGGAGGCGTTCTCGACGGCGTTGCCCGCCTTGTCCCGGGCCACCACGGCCAGCGGGCCGGCGCCGCCGCCCGGCCGGACCGTCTCGTCCGTGCCGGAGACCCGGACCAGCTCGGCGATGGCGGGGGTCTTCCACTGGAAGACCACCCGCCCGTCGCCGGAGCGGTCGGTGTTGACGCCGCCCTCGGCGATCGAGCCGCGCACCGGTTCGCCGGAGGACTGCCAGAACGGGTCGTCCTTGGCCGGGGGCACCGTCCGGCTGCCGGTGAGCAGACGGGCGTCCTTCACCCGGTCGGGGTCGACGTAACTGCTGCCGCCCGCGCCGCTGCCGATGAGGCCGCGCTCCTCGTCCGTGCCGCCGCCACCGCCGCCGCCCGCGTAACCGGCGCCGCCGCCACCGCCGTAGCCGTGCGCACCGGAGCCGCCCGCGCCGCCCTTGCCGCCGCCGGAGGCGTCGGCGCCCGAGGAACCGTTGCCGCCGCCCGCACCACCGGTGGGACCGGCCGCGCCCTTGCCGCCGCGCTCGGACTCGGTGTCGTCCTGGCCGCGCTCGCCGCCGCCGGGGCCGCCCTGGCCGGCGTCCACATCGCCGTATCCACCGCCACCGCCACCGGCCGCGATGAGCAGCGGTTCGCCGTCACCGCTGCGCACCCCGCTGCTGTTGCCGCCGACCGCGGCGTACCGGCCGCCGCCCGCGCCGCCGAGCGCGTCACCGAAGCGCTGCACGCCGACCGCGACCGACAGCTTCTCCCCGGGCGTGACACTGAGCGTGCCCGCGGTGTAGCCGCCCGCCCCGCCGTTGGCGAAGGGCGTGCCCTCGCCGCCCTGCCCCCAGGCACGCACGTCGAGCGCCGTGACACCGGCCGGGACCTGGAAGTCCTCGCGGGCACCCGTGGGATCGAACAGCCGGCAGCCGGAGAACCCCTCCGTCGGCGTGCACGCCTTTCCGGCGAGCACCTGGCTGCCCGCGGCCGTGGCGGCGGAGGCGCCCGTCAGGGCGGTGCCGCCGGTCAGGGCCAGCAGGGTCAGGGCGGCCGCGCCGCGCCGGAACCGGGCACGCCGCGGCACGCCGGCATCGTGATGCGTCAAGGAAACTCCCCCACTCGTCACAAGCTCCCCCCTGAGAGCCGGACACTGCTCGATCAGAATCGAACAAGATGAGTGGGACAGCTGATCAAACTCGAGGCGGCCGGTCAACCGAGAAGGGTCGGTTCCCGGCCACCGGCGCCCAGCTCGTCACCCGCGAGGTCACCGAGCGGATTCCTGCCGACGTTCCGGGCCGGACAGGCGGGAAGGCCGGGCCGGGCTCCCGAGCGGCACACGCGGGGACGCGACGGCCCGGCCGGCCTTCCTCTGGCCGCAATCTGCCACCCGGCACCACGCGGCGCCTCCCGGGCGCGCCCGAACGGGGGCGGCGGGGCGTACGGCGCCACCGCCGGCCGGCACCGCTCACGCGCCCTGGGTGACGGCCCGCTCCATCAGCCGGTCCGCCTCGGCCTGAGCCGTCCCGGGCGGCACCACCAGCAGGTCCCAGCGGCCGCGGCCGGGGGCGAGCAGGCAGACGGTGTCGGAGGCGGTGGGCGTGTCCCTGCGGCCCACGTGGACGGCCTGGCCGGCCACGTCCACCCGCTCCGGGCAGTCGAGCCAGATGTCCCCGTGGACGAGGACGCTGCTGATCCGGCCCCAGGCGGGCGGCAGCCCGGCCAGCAGTCCGGGAAGTTCCGCGGCCAGGTCGTAGGAGCGGGGCCACCACGCCCCGTCGATCCTGCGGGCCGTACGGCGCTCGCGCGGCTGGTCGGCGAGTTTCAGCCGGGCCCCGGACGGGGCGGGGACCTGGGGCGGGGGCGAGGAGGCGGACGTCATGGGGGCTCCTGCTGCGGACGGGGGGGGCGGCCGGCGACCGTGCGCCGCCGCAGTGCGACCTACCCCGGTTTCTCCACCGTACCCCGCCCGCCGGTACGGGAGCAGGGGCCTTGCGTGCCGTCCGGCGCCCGGCCGGGAGCATCGGACATTCCGGGCGCTTTATATCAAGGTGTCGGCGATAATCGGAACATGAATACGGCAACGTACGAAGTGCTGGCGGCGTCGTCAGACCACGCGGTCGCCGTGACCCTCGCCTTCATCGCCGGGCTGATCGTGGCGTGCGCGCTGATCTGGGGCGTGCGCGTGGGGATGCAGGTGATGGACAAGGACACCCACCACCCCGACCCGGCGGAGCAGCCGCACCTGCCGGAGACCGGGCCGGTCCGCGAGATGCGGGAGATGCGCGAGCCCGACGACGTGCCGGTCGTGGCCCGCGACGGGCGCCGGCTCATGCCGCACGAGATGCACCGCGCGAGCACCAGGACCGGCAAGGACCAGAAACCGCGGCGCTGGTCGCCCGGATCCAGCGGATCCTTCGGCGGCGGCGGCCTCGGACACACGTGATGCCGTGAGCCGTGCGGTCCGTGCGGTCCGTGCGGTCCGCACAACTCGCACGGTTCGCACGGTTCGCCGGGAGGCGAGATGGCAGTCGTACACCGCACCCGCGGGGTCACGGCCGGAGCCGCCCTGGCCCTCGCCCTGACCGGCGTG
>NZ_JAPSKN010000036.1:0-20335 GCF_031181705.1 Streptomyces sp. | reverse complement strand
TGCGGTCCGCACAACTCGCACGGTTCGCACGGTTCGCCGGGAGGCGAGATGGCAGTCGTACACCGCACCCGCGGGGTCACGGCCGGAGCCGCCCTGGCCCTCGCCCTGACCGGCGTGCTCGCCGGCTGCGGCGGCGACGGCCCCGCGGACACCGCCCGCAAGGCCGAGTCGGCGGTCGGGTCGATCGCCTCGCAGGCCACCGAGGCCGTGGAATCGGCCGCGGCGGAGGCCGAACGCCGGCTCGGCGACATCCAGGGCGGCGTCGACGCCAAGGGCGACGTCGCGGCCGGCAGGCCCGTGACCGGGTCCGACGGCCGGTTCCGCAGCGAGGTCACCGTCCGCAACACCGACGACGCGGCCCGGTCGTTCGCCGTCCAGGTCGACTTCGAGGACTCCGGCGGACGGCTGGTCGACACCGTGATCGTCACGGTCGGCCACGTGCAGGCCGGCCAGTCCGCCACGGCCACCGCCCGCAGCACGCACGACCTGTCCGGTGACGTGCGGGCGGAGGTGGCCCGGGCGGTCCGCTACTGACGCCCCGCGGCGGCCTCCGCCACCGCGATGTCGATCTGCTCGCTCATCGCGCTCACCCCGTTCAGGGTGGCGACCGCCTGGAGACGATTGGCACCCACCGGCAGCGCCGGGCCCGGCGTGCACGCCCAGGCGCCGTCCGGCCCCGCCGTGGCCGCGCAGGCCTCCCGCTCGTCCTTGTCGCGGACGGTGACCCGGGCGCCGGGATGGGCCGTGCCCGAGATCTCCGGCCGGGTGGCCAGCGGGACGCCGGACAGCGGCCGGGCCAGCGTCGGCCCGGCCAGCCCCACGGTCACCGAGCACCGGCCGCCGGCCCGCCGTACGCCCCGCTCGTCGGTGACGCGCAGGACGCAGCCGCGCAGCCGGGTGCCGGGCACGGCGTCCGCGGGCACCGCGAGCACGAAGGGGAACGTACGGTCCGGCGCTGCGGTGCCGCCGGTGACGGTGTACGACCCGCTGCGCCCGCCGGCGGCGACCGACCCCCGGTGGCCGGACCCGTCGAGCGGCGCGCCCGTCACCCGCGTGCCGCGGGGCGCGATCAGCGTCAGGGTGGCTCCCGGCAGCGCGTCCGGAACGCCCGCGACCTCGACGATGCCCTCGCGGCCGGGCGCGATGACGGCGGCCCCCCGCAGCGGTGCGCCGTCCCGGGCCGCCGCCGGCGTTCCGCACGCCGCCAGCACTGCCGCGACGACGACCCCGGACACGGCTGCTGACCTGCTGGACCTGTTCATCGCGGGCGAGGCTCCCTGTCCGGATACGGCCTGTCGAGACACTCCGCCGACGATCCTCGCGTCCGCCCGGGCGGACGGCACCCGCAGCGGGCCCAAGCGGGTGGGCCGTAGCGGGTGGGCCGTAGCGGGTGGGCCCGCGCCCCCGAAGGGGCGCGGGTAGCCGCGCGGACCGGCGGGGTGGCTACCTCCCCGTGGTCACCTCCCCGTGGTCACCTCCCCAGCCACACCGTCGTGTCCGGCCCGAGCCGGCCGTCCTCCAGCGGCGCGCTGCTCAGCAGCACCTCACCGGCCGGCAACGACACCGCCGAGGCGGACAGGTTCGTCACACAGCGCCAGCCCTCGCAGCGGTCGAACTGCAGGACCCCGTCCGGGGCGTCAGCGGCCCAGGCCAGCTCCTCACCGTCGAGCAGCTTGCGGCGCAACCGCAGTGCCGTGCGGTACAGCTCCAGGGTCGAGCCCTCGACGCCGTCCTGCGCCTCCACGGCGTACGCGGCGAAACCGGGCGGCTGCGGCAGCCAGGCCCCGCCCGGCCCGAAGCCGTACGAGGGTCCGGTCGTGGTCCACGGCAGCGGCACCCGGCAGCCGTCCCGGCCCTTGCGGACGTGACCCGTCTGCTCCCAGATCGGGTCCTGGAGCACCTCGGTGGGCAGGTCGGCGACCTCGGGCAGGCCCAGTTCCTCGCCCTGGTAGACGTAGGCCGAGCCGGGCAGCGCCAGCATCAGCAGGGTGGCCGCCCGGGCCCGGCGCAGTCCGGCCGCCTCGTCGACGGCCGGGGCACGGCCGCCGGAGAGCAGCCAGGCGTTGAGGTCGGTGTCCGGCGGGAGCATCAGCCGGGAGGCGTGCCGGATCACGTCGTGGTTGGACAGCACCCAGGTGGCCGAGGCGCCGGCGGCCCGGGCGGTGGCGAGCGAGTCGGTGATGACCTGCCGCAGCTCCCCGGCGTCCCAGCGGGCCTGCAGGTACTCGAAGTTGAAGGCCTGCCCCAGCTCGTCCGGGCGGGCGTACAGCGCGCGCCGGGCGCCCGGGACCCACGCCTCGGCGACGGCCATGCGGGGCGGACGGTAGGCGTCGAGGATCTTGCGCCAGTCGCGGTAGACCTCGTGCACGTCGTCCCGGTCATAGAAGGGGTGCGTGCCGGGCGGCAGCGCGGTGAGCGCCTCCTCGCGGCTCAGCTCGGGCCGGCCGAGGTCGCGCAGCGGTTCGCTCAGGTCCTTGACGAGGGCGTGGGCGACGTCGACCCGGAAGCCGTCGACCCCGCGGTCGGACCAGAAGCGCAGGGTGGTGCGGTAGTCGGCGCGGACCTCCTGGTTCTCCCAGTTGAGGTCGGGCTGTTCGGGGGCGAACAGGTGCAGGTACCACTGTCCGTCCGGCACCCGCTTCCAGGCGCTGCCGCCGAAGACGGACTGCCAGTCGGTGGGCGGGAGTTCACCGTGCTCGCCGCGGCCGTCGCGGAAGACGTACCGGTCGCGGGCGGCCGAGCCGGGCCCGGCGTCCAGGGCCTCCTGGAACCAGGGGTGCCGGTGCGAGGAGTGGTTGGGGACGATGTCGACGATGACCTTCAGGCCCAGGCGGTGGGCCTCGGCGACCAGCGCGTCGAAGTCGTCGAGGGTGCCCAGGCGCGGGTCGACGTCCCGGGGGTCGGCGACGTCGTAGCCGCCGTCGGCGAGCTCGGAGGGGTAGAAGGGGCTCAGCCACAGGGCGTCCACGCCCAGCGCGGCGAGGTGACCGAGGCGGCGGGTGATGCCGCGCAGGTCGCCGAGTCCGTCACCGTCGGCGTCGGCGAAGCTGCGGGGGTAGACCTGGTAGACGACGGCCTGCCGCCACCAGTCGGGGTCGCGGGACGACAGGTCGAGGGTGGAGCGATCGGTCACGCGGTCTCCTTTGCAGGGCATACGGGCGACAGCATTAAATCTGTCCAGAATGCCGGAAAAAGGAACCAACAGGTTGATCGGAGTGATCCATTCCCACTGTGTCGGAAGTGTGTGGGAGCGGTAACTTCCTTTGCGTTCCCGCAGGTTGACAGTGTGCTGCGGCGCCGCCACCATGGGGGCTCACTGAGGCGCATGTGACCAATGAGCCCAGTGTTTCTCAGACCACTCACCCCCGGTACGGCCCCGGCAGCCGCGCACCGCGCTGCCCGCATGCCGCCACCCGGGTTCCGGCACACGCCAAGAAACGGGATACCCCTATGTCCATAGCGAGACGTGTCACCGCGCGCCGCCTGCTGGGGACGGGCGCCGCGGCCCTCGCCCTCTGCGCCGCCTCCGCCACCACCGCCCTCGCCCACGGGACGCCCGGCGGTGACGGCTGGTCGTCCGGTGGCAGCTACCGGCCCGGGACGGGCGCGGGCACGGAGACGGGGACCGACCGCTGCCAGTTCTCGCTCGACGGCACCACCTTCCAGGACTCGGTCAAGGTCGACGACCAGAACCTGAAGCCGACCGAGGACGGCAAGGTGCACATCAAGGTGCGCACCGCCGGTGACGCCTCGACCTGTACGGCATCCCTCGCCTCCTACCTGGCCCATGGCGCGACCTTCGCGACCTCCGGCGAGCAGGTGTTCGTCGACTTCGACACGGTGACGGTCAAGCCGGGGGCCACCGACTCGCTCGACATCGCCATCCCCGACCGGGGCTGCTTCGCCCAGATCGACCTCTACCGGGGCGCGGTGAAGTTCGACGGGGAGCTCGACGCGAAGGACGGCCTCGTCCACGGCGAGCTGCCCAAGGGCCCGGACCGCCCGGTCATCAAGGACAAGCTGATCGCGGCCTGGAACGGCGGCACGAAGGACTGCACGACCCCGCCTCCCGCTCAGGAGGAGCCGCCCGCCTCCACGCCGCCCGCGAGCCCGTCGGAGCCGGCCGAGCCGGCCGAGGGCACCACGCCGCCGGCGTCCCCGTCCGAGCCGTCCGAGCCCTCCGCCCCGCCGTCCGAGGACGCGGAGACCCCCGCCCCGAGCGCCTCCGAGTCGGCGCCCGCCGCCCCGAAGCCGAACGGCGGGGGCGGCGACCTCGCCGAGACCGGCGCCGACGGCAGCACCGGCCCGATCGCCCTCGGCGCGGCGGCCCTGCTCGCGGGCGGCGCGGCCCTCGTCGTGACGACCCGCCGCCGGGCCAAGCGGAACGCGCCGGGCGCCTGATCCGCGTGCGGTGACGCCCCCGCTGCTGCCGTCCGGCGGCGACAGCAGCGGGGGCGCCGTCGTGCACGCCGGGGGGAGGGTTTCTCCGACGGCGGCGCGCGGTGCCGGGGATTTCCCCGACGGGGGCGCGGCGACAGACGGAACCCTCACACGACCGCGCGACGACGGACAGCACCCTCACACGACGGCGCGACGACGGACGGCCCCTCGGCGGCTGCGCGCGGCGTCGAAGGTCGCTCGACGGTCGCTCGACGGCCGGACGACGGCCGGGGCGGCGTCCGGCCGTCGTCCGGGCCCCCGGCACTCGCGCAGCATCGCGCAGCGCTAGAGCGTTCCCTCGACGGTCGCCAGGTAAAGCTTCACGTAGCGCTCCACGTCCACGTCCAGCCCCACGTCCACCAGCGGCTGTTCGCGGATGCCCTCGTGCAGCTCGGACTCGCCGGGGCGCGGGCGGCGGTCCACGATCGTCATGCCGCGCGTGGGGCCGGGCGCGAGGGAGACCTCGACGGGGAGGCGGTGGGTCGTCAGGCCCCGCGGGTCGGCGACCGCGCAGACCGCTCCCGCGTCGCCGAGACCGCCGGCCGTCTCGGACGGGTCGTCGGGACGGCTGCCGGGGTGCGCCGGACGGTGGGCGAGCAGCTCACCGGCCAGCCGGGCCCCAGGCTCGGCGCTCGCGCGCAGGCGCCGCACCTGCTCCGCCGGGACGACGACCCGCGTGAACACGTCCAGCCCGTACATCGTGATCGGCACCCCGGCGGTCAGCAGGATCGCGGCCGCCTCCGGGTCGTGCCAGACGTTGAACTCCGCGACGGGCGTGGCGTTCCCGGTCGCCGCCGCGCCGCCCATGAACACGATCCGCTCGATGTTGCGCACCACCTCCGGGTGGGTCCGCAGCAGCAGCGCGATGTTGGTGAGGGGCGCGGTGGGCACCAGCGTCACCGGGCGCGGGGAGGCGAGGATCTCGCGCCGCAGCAGTGTCACCGCGTCCACGCCGGCGGGCTCCCGGGCCGGGTCCGGCAGCCCCAGGTCGCCCATGCCGTCGTCGCCGTGCACGTGCCGGGCCGAGCGGGGCGCCTCGATCAGCGGCCGCTCGGCGCCCCGGGCGACCGGGATGTCGGGGGCACCCGCCTGGTCCAGCACGGTCAGGGTGTTGCGGACGACCCCGTCGACGTCGGTGTTCCCGGCCACGCAGGTGATCGCGCGGACGTCGAGCGCCGGGTGCCGTACGGCGAACAGCAGGGCGAGGGCGTCGTCGACACCGGTGTCGCAGTCGATGATCACCGGGATGCGCTGTCCGTCCGTCACGACGAGGACTCCTTCCACCTGTTCCACCTGTTCAGCAGGGATCTGCCACCGGCGACCTTACGGCCTGCCGGGAGACGGCCCGGGTGGTCCCGGGCGCCCTCGGGCCCGCCGTCTCAGGGCTGCCGCACCGCCGTGACGTCGAGTTCGCGCCGGTCAGGGTGAAGTCCACGGTGAACGGCCTGGTCACGCCGCGCACGGTCAGGTCCCCGGTGACCTCGAAGCCCGTCGCACGGACGTCCCCGGGCGGACACGGCGCCTAGGCCGGTTCCCACAGGCCGGTGTCGCGGGACGCCACCCGGGCGGTGATGCGGTCCAGCAGCTCCGCGGTGGGCAGGGGGGCCGGCCGGTGGCCGTCCCGCAGGCGTACCGCCACCAGGCCGGCGGCGGCCTCGCGAGCGCCGATCACCGCCTGGTACGGCACCAGCCGGGCCGCGCGGACCCGGGCGGCCAGGGTGCCCTGGCCGGGGTCGGCGACCTCGGCGCGCAGACCCCGCTCCCGGGCCAGACCGGCCAGCGCGTGCGCCGGCCCGGCCTGCTCGTCACCCACCGGCAGGACGGCCAGCTGCACCGGGGCCAGCCAGGGCGGGAAGGCGCCGCCGTGGGCCTCGACGAGGTGGGCGACCGCGCGTTCCACGCTGCCGATGACGCTGCGGTGCACCATGACCGGGCGGTGCCTGCCCCCGTCGGGGCCGATGTAGTGCAGGTCGAAGCGCTCGGGCTGGTGGAAGTCGATCTGGACGGTGGACAGGGTGGTCTCCCGGCCCGCCGGGTCGGCGATCTGCACGTCGATCTTGGGCCCGTAGAAGGCCGCCTCCCCCTCGGCGGCCTCGTACGGGACGCCGGCGCCGTCCAGGACCTCCCGCAGCAGCGCGGTGGCCCTGCGCCACAGCTCCGGGTCGGCCACGTACTTGCCGCCCTCGCCCGGCAGCGACAGGCGGTACCGGGACGCCCGGACGCCCAGGTCCGCATGGGCGCGGCCGATCAGCTCCAGCGCGGCCCGGGCCTCCGCCACGGCCTGCTCCGGGGTGCAGAAGATGTGCGCGTCGTTGAGGGTGATGGCCCGCACCCGGGTCAGCCCGCCGAGCACCCCGGACGGCTCCGAGCGGTACATGCCGCCCAACTCGGCCATGCGGAAGGGTAGTTCACGGTAACTGCGGGCGCGGGAACGGTAGATCAACGCGTGGTGGGGACAGAGACTGGGGCGCAGCAGGACCTGTTCGGCGCCCAGGTCCATCGGCGGGAACATGTCGTCGCCGTAGTGGTCCCAGTGGCCGGAGATCTCGTACAGCTCGCGTTTGCCGAGGACGGGCGAGTACACGTGCCGGTAGCCGGCCCGCCGTTCCGCCTCGCGGATGTACTCCTCCAGGGTGTGCCGCACGATCGCGCCGTCGGGCAGCCAGTACGGCAGCCCCGCGCCCATCAGC
The DNA here is from genome assembly GCF_031181705.1 of Streptomyces sp. Lineage (GTDB taxonomy): Bacteria > Actinomycetota > Actinomycetes > Streptomycetales > Streptomycetaceae > Streptomyces. Next base: position 13,205 of record NZ_JAPSKN010000036.1, on the reverse strand, counting down.
GGATCGGTGTCGAACAGCTCCAGTTCACGGCCGAGTCGGCGGTGGTCGTGCATGGTGTGGCTCCTCCGGATGCGGAAGTCCGGGCGAGCACCGCGCGACGAAGCCCCGGGGCACTCGCCCCGGGGCTTCGGACGTCTGCGTCAGCAGTCAGCGCGCCGGGACACTCTCCGGCGTCGTCGTGGCGGACGGGAACGGCTGGACGCGCTGCATGGGCATGACCGTAGCAACGGGTCCGGACGCGGTGCGACGGTTTTTCGGCCGACGCCCCCTCCCACGGTTCCGCTCGTCCGGCGCCGCGCGCGTCATACGGCACTGCGGTGCCCGTCCGCCCGTGACACGCCCCCACGCCCGCCCTCGCTCACCCGGACGGCCCGGCGCGCTGGTGGGCCGGCTGCCGTGGTGGTGCCGTATGAGCACCGCACCCGGTCTTGGTCAGCCCCGGCCCGCCCCACCAGGAGGCACTCCGATGACCCACCCTCCGGCCACCGCCCGTGCCCTCCTCGTCCCCGCGCTGGCCCTGGCCGCCCTGCTGGGCTCGGCCGGGTGTGCCGTCCAGGGCGAGCCGCGGCCCAAGTGGTTCTCGGCGTCCGCCTCGGCGTCCCCCGCCTCGCCCGCCGCCGAGCAGCCCGCCGGGCCCGGGACCGGTCTCACCGAGGCGCAGGCCCAGGCGGCCCTGATCACCGAGACCGACCTCGGAGAACCCTGGGGCCCGACCCGCGGCGCGCGGACCTGGCGGGACGGACTGCTCAAGGCGACCACCGAGGACCCCGAGTGCCAGCGGCTGCTGGACGCCCTCTACACCGAGGAACTGTTCGGCACGCCCGGGAACCCCGGCGCGACGGCCGCGTTCGACGCCGCCGACACCGACGCCCAGATGCGCTACCAGGTCTCCGCCCATCCCCCGGCCGAGGTCGACCGCACCCTGGACTGGCTGGAGTCGCTGCCGGGCAGGTGCGGCCGGTTCACCGCCGCGAGCACGCGCGGCGGTGTCCAGGGCGTCGAGGTCGGCGACCTGCCGCTGCCTGCGGCGGGGGACGCCCGCCGGGCTCTGCGGATCACGCTGGCCGGCGAGACCGAGGAGGGGGAGCTGACGTACCTGACGATGGACATCGCCGGCGTGCGCGTCGGCGCCGAGGCGATCGTCGTCACCCACGGCGGGCTCGACGAGGTGGACGCCGAGGTCACCCGGGAGGCCGTACGGATCGGGGCGCAGCGTCTGACGGAGCTCACCCGGCGGGGGCGGGCACAGATCTGACCACCGGCCCGTGCCGGGCCGGGTGCCGGCCGGGACGGCCCCGACCCGGCGGGTTTCCGGCCCGAGCGGTCCGGGCCGGCATCCCTCGCCCTGCGGCCGGACGCGTCCCGCCCGTAGCCGCCCGTGGGGAAGCCGTCCCCGGCGAAGCCGTCCCGGTCGGATCAGTCACGGTCGGATGCGTCCCGGTCGAAGCGCCGGCGGTGGGCGATGACGTCGCGGGCCACGTCCAGGGCCGTGCGCCCGCGCGCGAACGCGTCACCCCGCAGCCGCGCGAGCGCGTCGTCGGTGCCGACGCCGAGCTGCGCCATGATCATGCCGACGGCCTGGTAGATCTCGTCGTGGTCCGAGGCGAGCCCGCTCAGCCAGGGCTCCCCGTCCTGCGTCCCGGGTTCGTCCCCGCGCGGCAGGGCCATCAGGGCGACGGTCATGACGCCGGCCACGAGCCGGGCCACGTACAACTGGCGCTCGGTGAGCCCGCCGGGGGTGTCGCGGTACAGGTCGAGGGTGCCGACGCACACCGCGTCACTGCCGAGCGGTACGGCGTACACCGCGCGGACCCCGGCCGCGGTGGCCTGCTGGGCGAAGACCGGCCAGCGTCCGGCGTCCCGGCCGCTCGTCAGGTCGCAGGCGAGCACGGGCACCCCGTCCGCCACCGCGCTCTGGCAGGGGCCGTCGCCCAGGGTGGCCTGGAGCCGCGCCAGATGCGCGGCCTGCGGGCTGCTCGCGCTCAGCTGCACGGGCATCCCCGCGCTGCGCAGCGACACGCTCGCGCCGGTCACCGGCAGCAGTTCGACGGCCACCTCGCACAGCCGCCCGGGCACCTCACCGGGATCGGCGCCGCGCACGCCCCTGGCGATCGCGTCGGCGGCCCGGACCCCGTCCAGATCCAGGTCTCCGCCCCCCGGACCGCATGCGCCCGGGTCGTCACCCGCCGCGCCCTGGGGGTCGTCCCTGGACCGCACGGCCATCGCCTCCTTCGATCACCGCGACCTGCACTTCGCCACTCCTGCGGGGCGGGCCCGCGTGCGCCGCCCGCCGGGACGGCCGGCCGCGAGCACCACCTCGCGGTGGGCCGCGCGCCATCACTTCGGGGTGGCCGCCCCCGCCGCTCCGGGTCATGCCCCGGCGCCCGCCCGGAGTGGTGCCCCGACTACCCGTGGCGGATGGGCCGAAACCCGTGGTGGGGCCGTCTGCGGCGAGGTGCGGCCTCAGCGCTTCTCGTAGGGGTTGCCCGGCTGCGGCACCTGCCGTACGGACGTGGCGTCCAGGACCGGCGGCCAGGCGGCGTCCGAACCGAGGGCGCCCTCGGGGTGCCAGGTGCCGGTGACCGTGACCCAGGTGTCGACGGGCGGGGCGTCCGCGCCGCGCACCTCGGCCTTGGCGGCGCTCGCGTCGGCGGCGCAGCAGGAGACCAGGAGCCGGGTGACGTACCAGGTGCCGTCGGCGTCGCGGGTGACGAAGCCGGTGAGCCGGACCGTGCGTCCCCGCAGGGAGCGGCCGCTGTCGTAGACCGCCCGGGAGCCGAACTCCCCGAGGGTGAGGTCGAGCGGGTCACCGTCCGGCAGCTCCGGGAAGGTGCCGACGCCCTGCGCCGCCCGCTGGGCCGCCTCGCGCTCGGCGCTGTAGGAGCCGAGGGCGGGCGGCGGGAAGAGGAGCAGCGCCAGAGCGGGGAGGGCGAGGAACCAGGCGACGCGCGGGCCGTGGGCGTGGTCGAGGTCGTGGTCGAGGTCGTGGTCGTGGGCCTGCCCGTGCCGGTCGTCGGCCTCCGGGTCGGCGTCCTGCCGCTCCCCGGACGGTGCCTGGCCGGCGGTCCGTGCCGACACCGCCGCGACCACCCCCAGCAGCACCAGCCCCACCCCCGACACCACCAGGTACGGCCGCAGCCCCGGCTGGACGTAGCGCAGGTACAGCTCGCTGAAGAGGGACACGCGCAGGACCGCCGCCCCCACGAGCGCGAGCAGCGCCGCCGGTCCGTAGCGCCTCACAGCAGCCACCACCCCACCAGGACGCTGCTGCCCACCGCCACCACCCAGGTCGCGGCCGAGAACCGCACCGCGAAGGCCCGGCCGAAGGTGCCCGCCTGCAGCGCGAGCAGCTTCAGGTCGACCATCGGCCCGACCACCATGAACGCCAGCCGGGCGGTGGGCGAGAAGCCGCTCAGCGACGCCGCCACGAACGCGTCCGCCTCACTGCACACGCACAGCACGACCGCCAGCAGCGCCAGCAGCAGCACCGAAAGCCAGGGCGAGGCGGTGAAGACGTCCAGCACGGACCGCGGCACGGTGACGGCGAACGTCGCCGCTGCCGCCGCGCCCACCACGAGGAAGCCGCCCGCGTGCAGGAAGTCGTGCTGGAGGCCCGCGGCGAAGGCGCGCGCCCCGCCGCCGGGCTCGTGGCCACCGCCGCGCTTCGGCAGCCGCAGCCACTCCTCCTTGCCGAACCGCGCCCACAGCCAGCCCATCACCACGGCCGTGCCGAGCGAGGCGACCAGCCGGCCCAGGACCATCGCGGGCTGCCCGGGGAAGGCGATCGAGGTCGCCACCAGGACGACGGGGTTGATCGCGGGCGCCGACAGCAGGAAGGCCAGCGCGGCGGCCGGGGCGACACCCCGGCGCATCAGGCTGCCCGCGACCGGCACGGACGCGCACTCGCAGCCGGGCAGCACCACCCCGGCCGCCCCCGCGACCGGCACGGCGAGCGCCTCGCGCCGGGGCAGCAGCCGGGTGAGGACCCGCTGCGGCACGAACGCCCCGATCGCGGCCGACACCACCGTGCCCAGCAGCAGGAACGGCACGCCCTGGACGGCGATCGCCGTGAAGACCGTCCACCAGGCCGCGACCGGCGGGGTGTACAGGTCGAGCGCGGCCATCGGCCCGAGCACCGACACGACCGTCACGACGGCGATCAGCGCGGCGCCCCCGAGGACGGCGTACACCAGGGCCCGCAGGCCCAGCCGTATGCCGTCGGCCACCGTCGGTCGGTTCTCCACGTGCCCTGCCCCCATCGTTCCCGGGAGAGGCTAACCCGCACGGCTGTGTGAAAGCCCCGCCCGCTCACAGAGGGGGCTGTGCGGGCGCGGGCCCGAGGGTGGTGGTGCCGGGGGCCGTGCGGTGCCCGAGGCCGGTGCGGTAGGCGTCCAGGGCCGCCTCCACCCGACCGGCACGCCGCAGCAGGTCGCCGAGCAGCCGGCACAGGTCGGCCAGGTCGCCGGCGGCCCCGGCCCGCTCCAGCAGGCTCAGGGCGCGCACGTAGTGCTCCTCGGCGTCCTCGGTGCGGCGGGCGTCCTCGGCGATGATGCCGAGCAGCCGGTGCGCGGCGGCGGCGTGGACGGCGCCGCGCTCGGGGGACAGGTGCCCGAGGACGTCGTGCAGCAGGGCCGCGGCCTCGTCGGACCGGCCGCGCTTGTGCAGCACGTCGGCCAGTTCGACGGTGACCTGGCTGCTGTAGAGGGCGGCGCGCTTGGCCGACAGCATGCCGAGGGCCTCGCGCAGCTCCGCCTCCGCGCGCTCCAGCTGCCCGTCCTGGGCGTAGACGTAGCCCCGCATCCAGTGGCAGTTGGCGAGTTCGGTGCGCAGCTGCAGGCCCCGGTACAGCTCGGCCGCCCTGGCCAGCGACGCGTCGGCCTCGGCGAGACGGCCCTCGGCGACCAGGGTGCGGGCCACCGAGCGGTGCATCCGGGCGACCAGGGCCGGGTCGCCGGACTGCGGGGCGAGGGCCAGGGCGAGTTCGGCGGCCTGGGCGGCCCGGGCGTGCGCGCCCATGTCCATGTACGGGCCGATGGCGCTGGCGTAGAGCAGCAGCAGGGCGTCCGGGTCGTGCAGGCCGCCGCGGTTGAGCTCGTCCAGGGCCGTCTCCAGCAGGTAGACGGCGTAGCGCAGCTCCCCGGCGAGGTAGTGCGCGACGGCCCGGCCGCGCAGGGCGGGGACGCGGGCGGGCAGCGGCGCGTCGGCCAGGCAGGCCTCGGCGCGTTCGAAGTACGCGCGGCCCGTCTCCAGCTCGCCGGTCTCCAGGGCGCACTCGCCGAGTCCGAGCAGGGCGGCGGACTGCTCGGCGGCCAGGCCGTGGGCCTCGGCCTCGGCGAGCAGCTCGGCGTACTGCCCGGCCGCGGCCTCCGACTCGCCCACGGCGAGGGTCCGCTGGGCCTCGGTCAGCCGCAGCCGCAGTTCGGTGACGAGCCGCGCGGAACGCCCGGTGGCGAGCTCGTCGAAGGCGACGCCGAGCCGGCCGGCGAGATGCCGCAGGGCGTCGTCGGAGGGCCGCACCCGGCCCGACTCCAGGGTCGAGATGTAGGCGGGGGTGTACACAGGTTCCGCCAACTGCCGTTGCGTCAGTCCGCGTTCGACACGCAACCGCTGCACCCGGCGGCCGATGGTCCCCGGATCATCCCGCTCCCCCACGTCAACTCCCCCTGCGCCTCTTGCCGTTCGGCCTGGACAGCCCCTAGGTTAAACGGAGTGTTAAGCCGAATTGTCGAAGACGCTTAACACGTTGCCGCCGTAGTCGCCGCCCCTGTTGCGAGGTCGCCGTGCTCGAACGCACACGCACCGCCGAGCGGTACGCCCGGGGCTTCGCCGCCGCCCTGGTCGCGATGGCCACCCTCCTGCTGGCGGCCAACGCCGGACCGGCCGGCCCGGAGCAGCCCCCGCACGGTCAGCGGACCGTCGCCGACGCCCGCTGAGCCGGGCCCCGGGGCGGGGCGCGAGCCGGTCGCGCCCTGCCGCGCCCGCCGCTCACGGCGCCCGTGGTACCGGGTCCGCCAGGGACGTGGACAGGAGGCTCCGGTCGAGCGGGCCCGGGAGGTGGCGCGGGGGCAGGCTCAGGCAGGCGGTGATCTGCTTGCCCGCGGCGCGGGGCGCGACGGCGACCCGGTGGCTGACCTCGTGCACCAGGCGCAGGCCGTGGCCGCCGAAACGGCGCGGGTCCGGATCCTGGGGCACGGGCCGGGCGGGGGAGGTGTCCCACACGGTGATGGCCAGGTGGTCGCCGGAGAGTCGCAGGGCCATGCCGCAGGGTCCGGGAGCGTGTTTCAGCGCGTTGGTGACGAGTTCGCTGATCGCGAGTTCCGCGTCCTGGACGGTCGGGGCCGGCACGGGGGCGCGGCCGGTGCGTGCGGCGTGGGCGAGGACGGCGTGCAGGGCGCGGCGCGCATCGACGGAGCGTGCCGTGCCCTCGGCCCAGGCCACGCCGAAGTGCAGCGTGGCGTGCTTGCCTGGGTCCTGCTCATCTGCCGCCTGATTCCTAAGCGGGATGGCCATGCGGACTCTTTCGTTGTGGTCGCCGCTCGGCGGCTTACCGCGATGCGTCTACCCGGCCTCCGGGCAGGCACACAGCGGGTGGCGCGCCGATACGGCCGTGACCGGCGGCGCGGTCAGTCCATGCGGTGGCCGCCGGGGCAGACGGCGCTGTCGGCCGTGATCAGGGCCCGGCAGTACGGGCAGGAGCGGATCCGGCCGAGAGTGACCAGGGCCGGCTGCACGGCCCCTCCCACCGTCCGCCGCGCCCGGCACGCGACGACGGTCATTCTCCTCAGCAGGAGGCCGGTGACACCGGGCACGCCCACGTCCTTCCCTCGGGCGGGGCACAGCCCGCACACACTCCACGCTCGATCACGTGTTCCCGCCCTCGCGCCTCCCACACCGGGCGGAATTCAGTGGGGCAGCAGCTTCCTCAAGGCCTCGTCGAGGCTCTTGGCCACCTCCGCGTCTCCCGGCCGACCGGGCCCGTACAGGGCGTCCAGTTCCGTGATGAGGGTCCGGGTGACGGCCCCGTACAGGGGTGTGCGCGGACGCTGCACGGCACCGCGCAGGGCCGGGAACAGGATGTCCCGGGAGTAGCTGACGCCGTCGGCGAAGCGGTCGGGCGCCTTGAGCTCGGCACTCTCGCCGGTCGGGGACGCCGACGGGCTCGCGCTGTAGGCGGAGGCGTGCCGGCACTCGGGGGAGCCACCGGGATCCGCGTAGGCGGAGGTGCGGGTGGCCGCGAACCCGGCGCGCAGCAGGCAGCGCTCGCTGTCCGGGTCGGTCAGGAACGCGATCAGCTCGGCGGCCTTCGCGGCCCGCTGCTCGGACGTCGACGAGGTGACGGCCAGGTTCTGCCCGCCGAGCACCGCCTTGCCGGGCAGCCGCGTCACGCCGAGGTCCCCCTCGAACCTCTCGTACAGCACCGGATAGACGTACGGCCAGTGCCGCAGGAAGGTCGTGCGGCCCTCCGCGAAGGCGCTGAGCGACTCGGCCTCACGGGACGCGGAGGCCTCGGCGAGCATGTACGGCGGCGCCGTGCGCTCCCGCAGCTCGGTCACCCCGGCCGTCAGCTGCGCCACGTCGGCGGTGTACCGCCCCTCCTCGTCGGTCAGCTCGAAACCGGGGACCGCCGAGGCGAAGGCCTCGACCGCGTTGACCGTACGGCCCTCGTAGGCGGCGAGCTGGGTGGTCCAGCCGTCCTCGTGGCCCGGCGGCCGCGTGCGGTCGTTGACGGCCTCGATCAGACCCCGCAGTTCGTCCCAGGTCACGCCGCCGCTCAGCTCGGTCCGCGAGGCACTGGCGTCGCGCAGGTGGTCCTTGCGGTAGTACAGCAGGCCCACGTCGCTGTTGAAGGGGACCGCGTACCGCTCGCCGTCCCAGAACGACGTCGCGTCCACGGACCGGATGATGTCGTCCGGCTCCTTCACCGCCGCACCGGTCAGCGGGCGGATCAGACCGGCGGCGGCGAACTCCGGGATCCAGGTCACGTCCAGGTTGACCACGTCGTACTCGGCGCTGCCGGACTGGAGCGCGCCGAGCAGCTGGCTGCGCTGCTGGTCGGCGGAGCCGGGGAGCTCGACCAGGCGGGCCCGGTAGCCGTGCTCGCCCTCCTGGGCGTTCCAGGCGTCGATGAGCTGCTGGCGGATGCCGTTCTTGCCGGTGACGTCCCGGCCGCTGGCGACGACGATCCGGGGCGGGTCGGCGCCCGGCGGCTGCTCCCGCGCGTCGCCGCCGGTGCAGGAGGCGGAACCGAGCAGCGACACCAGGGTGAGCAGGGCCAGCGCGGCGGACGTCAGGTGCCGGGCCCGGCCGTGGCTCCCCGGGCCTCCGTGCGGGCGGGCGGCCATCATTCCTCCCCCGTTCCGGTGCGGGCGACCTCGTCGTGCAGGGCCGGCACGAGGTCGTCCCCGGCGTCCAGGCAGCGGCCCCGGCCCGCCTCGGCGATCCGGGTGGCGGGACGGCCCTGGTCGCAGCCCGAGCTGGTCAGGGACACCATGGCCACCGGGACGCCCGCGCCGCCGGCCCGGTCGAGCACGTCCTGGAGGGCCCGGCCGGTCAGGCGGTTGTCGTCCTCGCCGTCGGTCAGGTACACGATCAGCTGCGGCCGTTCGTCGCCGGCGCCGCGTTCCGCCATGAACTCCAGGGCGTCCAGCAGGGCGGCGGCCGGGTCGGCCTCGGCGTCGCGCCACCTGGCCGCGTCGAGGTGCCGTTCGGCGTCGGCCCGCTCGTGCGTGGTGAAGCGCAGCAGCTCGGTGTGCGTCCGGCCGCCGACGCCGTGCACCGCCCACACCCCGTACTCGTCCTCCCCGCCGAGCCCCGGCAGGGTCTGCTTCAGGATGCCGGGGCCGCCGCTGTCGCCGTCCCACCGGCCGGCCATGGAGCCGGAGCTGTCCAGGAGGTACAGGACCCGGCCGGGCCCGTGCGCGTTGGCGTACCGCTCCAGGGCCCGGTCCATGTCCCCGGGCCGGGCCGGTTCGGCGGGACGGACGGACTCGGCGAGGCCCTCGGGCACCTGCCGCGCGGCGAGCAGGCGGCGCTCGCCGGTCGCGGAGCGGAACCCGTGCTCGCCGAGGACCGTCAGGCCGCCCTCCCCCGTCAGCCAGGCGCGGAAGCGGTCCACCGCGTCGTCCCGCGCCTCGGCGTCCCGGTCGCCGTCCTCCCAGCGCACGCGCACGAACGCCGGCTCCAGACCGGGTACGTCGTCGGGGTAGGCGGCGACGCGCGGGGCGCGGGTGGCCGGGTGGCAGCCGATGCCGCTCTTGAGCAGGAACTCCGGCACCAGCGCCGCGCTGCGGTCGTCCACGGCGTCGTCGTCGGGCAGGGTGCACAGCAGCCGCACGGCCGACGGCTCGGGCCGCCCGGCCCGGGTGACGCGCTGCTCGGCGCCGCGCGCGTCGGCCCGCTCGCCGTGCAGGGCCATCGTCGCCAGCAGGGCCGCGTCCGTGAACTCCGGGTCGGGACGGCGCAGTTCGGCCCTGCCGTCGGCCCGTTCGAGGTCGTTGACCAGCTCGGACAGCGACCGTCCGGTGGGGTCGAGGCCGGCGTCGAGGGCCTTCGGCACGGCCAGCACGACCGGCGAGTAGGCGATCGGCCCGTCCGCCGGTTCCAGCCGGGCGAAGACGCGGTCCTCCCGGGCCGCGGCCTGGTTGACCCGGTCGACGCCGGCACGGGTGGCGGGGATCCACACGTCCGGCTGCGGGCCGATGTCCCGCTGCGGGTTGTCGTCCTCGCGCGGCTGCTGCCAGGCGTCGGTCCGCTCGCCCAGCGCGCTCACCACGTCGGCGGCGCCCGCGCTGCCGACGGTGACGCCGCTGCGCCGGCAGCCGTCACCGGTGGTGTTGGCGGGCGAGGTGACATAGGCGTCCGCGGCCGCCCGCATCGCCGGTTCCAGGTCGGGATCGGTGAGCACGCGCAGCTCCAGGGAGGGAGCGCAGGGGCCGGTTTCGCCGGTCAGCACGAAGAGGCCGTAGCCGCCGGCGCCGGTGGCGACGAGCGCCAGCAGCAGGGTCAGCGCGGTCCGGCCGAACCGGTCGGCGGCGACCCGCGGTCGTCCGCGCAGGCGGGACAGGCGGGGGCCGAGGACCCGGGAGCCGGGACGCGGCCGGGGCGGGGGAGGCGGCGGCGGGGGGGCCGGCGTGGGAACAGGGGGCGGCGCGGGGGCAGGGGGCGGCGCGGGGACCGGTCCCGCGGCGAGCAGGACGTCCGCGTCCGGGTTCCACGGCGGGGCCAGCGCCTGCGGCTTCTGCCGGTCGTTGTCCTCCGCCTCGTATCCCGCCTCGGCCATCCGCCGCTTCAGCGCGGGGTAGAGCGTGGACAGCCACACCTCCCCGCCCCCGTCGAGGACACGCGTCATCTCACGGGTGAACGGCGTCGCGACGTCCGCGTCCCCGCCCAGGATGCAGCGGTTGGGCTGCACGCTCATCAGGAGCAGGATCTTCTCCTTGCTCTCCTGCGGGGCCTCGAAGCGGTGCCAGATCGCCGCGGCGTTGCCCGCGTAGCAGCAGTCCAGGATCACCAGCACCTTCTCGGCGCGGCTCTCCGGAGCGCAGAGCTCGCCCAGCACCCCCGCGAAGCTCACCGCGCCCGGCAGCTCCTCGCCCGCGACCACCCGCGCGGTGCGCATCTGCAGGTGCAGCTTGTGGGTGGAGGTGTCGGTGACGACGGCGTGCCCGGCGAAGTAGAGCAGCAGCAGCCCCTCGGTCTCGCGGACGGCACGGCGCAGCTCGTTGGTGAAGTCGTCCGGGGCGGGCGAGGCGAGCACCCTGACCTCGCCCGCGCGGAACACGCCGCCCCGGTGCAGCGCGTCCTCCAGGGTCCTGCGGTTGTGGAGCACGGCGGGGAGCTGTCCCGACACGCCCTGCGGGTCCGGTGCCGTGTGGTCGTACTCGGACACGCCGACCAGCAGCGCCCTGTTCCGTCTGCCGCGCGGGTCGAAGCGGCTCACCGGACTACTCCCCGTCGGGGCCCAGTGGGCGTATCTCCGTGTCGGGTTCGCCGCCCTGGAGCCTGCGGCGGTTGTTCTTCCAGGTCTTCACGGCGCGGTTGGTGTACTCGGTCAGCGCCACGACCGTCGCCACGTCGCTCAGCAGTTGCAGAACGAGTTCGATGTCGGGCCCCAGGCGGCCCTTCTGCCCGTCCGTCCTGGTCCGCTCCTCGATGCGCAGCTGCTCGCCGGAGATCAGCTCCTCCAGCGGCTCGTCCCGCTCCAGCCACGCCTTCAGAGCTCTGACATCGTCCGCGGTCGCGCCGTCACCCAGCCGGACGCGTACGCCTAAGACAGCCACTTGGTCCCCCTCTGTCAGGACCGACATCATGACACCGGGTCAGGCTCCGGCGGCAGACCCGTGACACGACCCGGGCCGGTGACCCCACGCCCCCTTCACGCCAGGCGCACACGGCGCACGCATGTTCAGCCCTGGGTCTGCAACTGCCGCAACTGGCGCTGCACATGGTCCAGCGCGCCTTCGCGCCGACCGGGCACCCGGCCTCGCAACGCGGCGAGTGCCGCGCCCAGTTCGCGGGCGCCGGCCGGATCGCGGACCTGGCCCCACTGGTGGTGGGCCCGGTCGGCGGCGGCCTCGACGGCGGGGGAGTCCGCCGCCTGTCCGGCGTTCAGCCGGGCGGTGGCGACCGTCAGCCAGGTGCGGCAGCTGCGTGCCGCGTCCCCGGCGAACATCGCCAGGTCGGCCCGGACTTCGGCCCAGTGCAGGGCCTCCTCGGAGGCCGGCCCGTGCGCGGTGACGGCGGCCTGTTCGTGACGGGCGGCGAGCGCGTCCGCCTCGGCGTGCCGGCCGGCCTGCACGGCGGCCGTGATGGCGGCGTGCGGATCGCCCGCCGCCGGGCCGGGCGTGCTCAGCACCAGGTCCGTGCCCGCGCTCTCCGGCGCGATACGGGCCAGCGCCTGCTGGTGCAACTGTTCGGCGGGCGGCCGGAATCCGCTGCGCAGGATGGTCGCGACGGCCTTCATGTACGCGGGCGCGGCGACCGTGCGCCGGGACGGGGGCGGTGCGATGCGGCCGTGCACGGCGTTGCCGCGCCCCGCGTCCAGCGGGGTGCCGCGCAGCGCCGCCCAGGTCTCGGCGTCGGCGTGCAGGTCCAGCAGGAGGGTGGTGGCCCCGGCCGGTCTGAGCCGCAGTTCCTCACGGAACCAGTGCCAGGGGAAGGCCGTGTAGCGGGCGGTGGCGGGGGTGGTGCGGGCCAGCGCCAGGTGGGGGAGGCGCTGGCGGCGGTCCAGGAGGAGCTGTCCGGTGACGTAGACGGTGAGCGGGCCGGGGGCGGCCGCGGCGGCGCGCAGCCGGGTGAGGACGGCCTGCGGCTCCAGCGGGTCGGCGAGTTCGACGACGTTCGCGGTGTCCGTGCCGGACAGCACGGCGGGCTCCACGGCGGCCAGGACGGGGAGCACGGAGGCGGCGTCGACCAGGCGCCCCCTGCCCACCGGTGAGGCCGCCAGCAGCAGCACGGTTCCGGGCATCGTCCCTCCCCCTGTGTCGATCACGTACCGCAGCACCGTAACCGCTGCGGCTGCAAAGGGGAGCCTCAGGACCGCAAACGCCCGCCTTCGAGTGCTTCACCGACCCGGCGGCGCCACCGGTGCCCTTGGCGGGGTTTGAAGGGGTGCCCGTGGCAGGGCCCGCAGAGGCACCCGTGCCGGCGTCCGTGGCGGTGCCCAAAGGGGCGCGGTGCCCGCGCCGGAGTCCGTGGCGGGGGCCGGAAGGGTGCCCGTGACGGGGCCTGCGGCGGTGCCCGAAGGGTGTGCACGGGTCGCTGCCCAGGGGGCGGTCCGGCGGCGGACGCCGGGGCCCGCAGGGACGCCCAGGGCGATGCCCGCGTCACCGCCCCGGGCCGGTCCGGCGGCGGACGCCGGGGCCTACAGAGGTGCCTGCCCCCTCCCGGTCCCCGGAGGGATACCCGTGCCGGTCCCCGGAGGGCAGCCCGGGTCGCCGCCCGGGCCGGTCCGCCGACGGGCGTCGGGCGCTCGCAGGAGTGCTTGTGCCGGTGCCCGGAGGGGCGCCCGTGCCATGGCCCGCAGGGGCGCTCCTGCCGGTGCCCGCAGGAGTGCCCATGGCGGGGCCCCTGGCGACGCCCGCGTCACCGCCCCGGGCCGGTCTGGCGGCGGACGCCGGGGCCTACAGAGGTGCCTGCCCCCTCCCGGTCCCCGGAGGGATACCCGTGCCGGTCCTCGGAGGGCAGCCCGGGTCGCCGCCCGGGCC
>NZ_JAPSKN010000035.1 GCF_031181705.1 Streptomyces sp. | reverse complement strand
CCCTGGAGGAGGAACGCCTCTCCCTTGGCGACGGCCGCCATCCGGGCGCGCAGCTGGTCGCACTCGCCCGCGAAGACGAGCGGCGGATACGACTCGAGGTCCGCGATCACTGCGCGCAGAGCCTCGGTGTCGGGGTACTCGGGCTGCTGCGCCGCGGGCAGGTCTCGCCAGGTGTTGCCAGCACTCGCGCTGGTCTTAGCGTTCACGGTCACGGCCTCAACACTACGGGGTCGCCTCGGGCGCCCAGGACCCATGCCCAGGAAGTGAGACACCGGGTACACCCCTCGGACATGGGGTAGGGTGCGTGGCATGTTCGCGCACTCGACCCAGACCTGGTGGTGGACCGCTCATCCGGCGGCCCGCTGACTGCGCGTACTCGAGACTTCGCGAAGGCCGCCCGAGGGGCGGCCTTCGGTGTTTCCGGGGTCCGTTCCTCCCTCCCTGAGAAGGAGCACGGACCCATGAACCTGCTCGGCTTGCCGGACGACTCCCGTCCGTTCGCCCTGCTCCGCCGCCGTACCCCGGGCCACGACCACGAGCTGGTCGAGGTCCTGATCGGCCCCGTCGCCGCCCACGAGCGGCTCGCCGACCTCCCCGGCGAGAGCCTCGCGCTCGTGCCGTTCCGGCAGATCCGCGAGCGCGGCTTCGACGTCCGCGACGACGGCACGCCCCTGCTGGCGCTCACCCCCGAGGAGTCGTACTCCGTCCCGCTGGCCGAGGCACTGGAGCAGCTCCCGGCGCACGACGTCCGTGTCGACGACGGAGGCTTCGACGTCGCCGACGAGGAGTACGCGCGGATCGTCGGACGCGTGCTGGAGGAGGAGATCGGCCGGGGCGAGGGCGCCAACTTCGTGATCCGCCGGACCTACCGGGGCCGGATCCCCGGGTTCGGGCGGGCCGACGCCCTCGCCCTGTTCCGGCGGCTGCTGGAGGGCGAGCGGGGGGCGTACTGGACGTTCGTCGTGCACACCGGGGACCGCACGCTGGTCGGGGCGAGTCCGGAGGTGCATGTGCGGATGTCCGGCGGCACGGTCGTCATGAACCCGATCAGCGGCACCTACCGCTATCCCGCCGAGGGGCCGACGCCCGGGCACCTGCTGGACTTCCTCGCCGACGGCAAGGAGACCGAGGAGCTGTCGATGGTGGTCGACGAGGAGCTCAAGATGATGTGCACCGTCGGCGACATGGGCGGGGTCGTGGTCGGGCCCCGGCTGAAGGAGATGGCCCACCTCGCGCACACCGAGTACGAGCTGCGCGGCAGGTCCTCGCTGGACGTGCGGGAGGTGCTGAGGGAGACCATGTTCGCCGCGACCGTCACCGGCTCGCCGGTGCAGAACGCCTGCCGGGTGATCGAGCGGCACGAGAGCGGGGGGCGCGGGTACTACGCGGGGGCGCTGGCCCTGATCGGCCGGGATGCGGGCGGGGCCCAGACCCTCGACTCCCCCATCCTGATCCGCACCGCCGACATCGACGCGGACGGGCGGCTGCGGGTCCCCGTCGGCGCGACCCTGGTGCGCGGCTCGGACCCGGCGAGCGAGGTGGCCGAGACCCACGCGAAGGCGGCCGGTGTGCTGGCGGCCCTGGGCGTACGGCCGCCGCGGCCGCGCACGGAGCACGCGCGCGTACGGCTCGCCGACGATCCACGCGTGCGTGCGGCGCTGGACGGGCGCCGGGCCTCGCTCGCGCCCTTCTGGCTGCGGATGCAGGAGCGCTCCGCGGAACTCGCGGGGCACGCGCTGGTCGTCGACGGGGAGGACACCTTCACGGCGATGCTCGCGCACGTGCTGCGCTCCGGCGGCCTGGAGGTGAGCGTGCGGCGGTACGACGAGCCGGGGCTGCGGGAGGCGGTGCTCGGGCACGAGGGCCCGGTGGTGCTGGGGCCCGGGCCGGGCGATCCGTCCGACCCGGCCGATCCGAAGATGCGGTTCCTGCGCTCCCTGACCGCCGAGGTGATGCGGGCGCAGCGGCGGGGCGTGCTGGGCGTCTGCCTCGGCCACGAGCTGATCGCCGCGGAGCTGGGGCTGGACATCGCGCGCAAGGAAGTGCCGTACCAGGGGGCGCAGACGGAGATCGAGCTGTTCGGGCGGCGGGAGACCGTCGGGTTCTACAACAGTTACGTGGCCCGCTGCGACGACGAGGCGGCCGCCGGGCTGACGGCCCGCGGGGTCGAGGTCTCCCGGGCCGTGAACGGTGAGGTGCACGCGCTGCGCGGGCCCGGGTTCGCGGGTGTGCAGTTCCATCCCGAGTCGGTGCTGACGCTGAACGGGGCGCGGGTGGTGCGGGAACTGGTGGGGCAGCTGCGCGGCACGGGCGCGCCCTCGGTCTGACCAGGTGCCGGCCGGGGCCGCCCGCCCCGGCCGGCGTCGGGCGGTCAGCCGAAGAACACCCCGACCTCCTCGTACAGCGCCGGGTCCACCGTCTTCAGGCGGGCCGTGGCGTCCGCGAGGGGGACCCGGACGATGTCGGTGCCGCGCAGGGCGACCATCGTGCCGAAGGCGCCGTCACGGACGCAGTCGATGGCGTGCAGGCCGAAGCGGGTGGCGAGCCAGCGGTCGAACGCGCTGGGGGTTCCGCCGCGCTGGACATGGCCGAGGACGGTCGTGCGGGCCTCCTTGCCCGTGCGCTTCTCGATCTCCTTGGCGAGCCACTCCCCCACCCCGGACAGCCGGACGTGCCCGAAGGAGTCCAGGGACCGGTCCTTGAGGACCATGTCGCCGTCCTTCGGCATCGCGCCCTCGGCGACGACGACGATCGGCGCGTACGACGCCCGGAAGCGGGAGATCACCCAGTCGCACACCTGCTCCACGTCGAAGCGCTGCTCCGGGATGAGGATGACGTTGGCGCCGCCGGCCAGGCCCGAGTGCAGGGCGATCCAGCCGGCGTGCCGGCCCATCACCTCCACGACCAGGACCCGCATGTGGGACTCGGCGGTGGTGTGCAGCCGGTCGATGGCCTCGGTGGCGATGCCGACGGCGGTGTCGAAGCCGAAGGTGTAGTCGGTGGCGGACAGGTCGTTGTCGATGGTCTTGGGCACGCCCACGCAGGGCACGCCGTGCTCGCCGGACAGGCGGGCGGCCACGCCCAGGGTGTCCTCGCCGCCGATCGTGATGAGCGCCCCGACCTCCAGCCGGGCGAGGTTCTCCTTGATCCGGCGGACGCCGTCCTGCTCCTGCAGCGGGTTGGTCCGCGAGGAGCCGAGGATCGTGCCGCCGCGGGGCAGGATGCCGCGCACCGCGGGGATGCCGAGCGGGACGGTGGCGTTCTCCAGCGGCCCTCGCCAGCCGTCCCGGAAGCCGGTGAAGTCGTAGCCGTACTCCTGCACGCCCTTGCGGACGACGGCCCGGATGACGGCGTTGAGGCCGGGGCAGTCGCCGCCTCCGGTCAGTACTCCGACGCGCATGGAACAGTCCCTTCGCCGCAGGTGCCTGACGAAGGGTCAGTGTGACGTGCCTCTCACTCGTCGTCGAGGCCGCGCTCGATCGCGTACCTGACCAGTTCGACCCGGTTGTGCAACTGGAGCTTGCCGAGGGTGTTCTGGACGTGGTTCTGCACCGTGCGGTGGGAGATGACCAGGCGTTCGGCGATCTGCTTGTAGCTCAGGCCCTTGGCGACCAGGCGCAGCACCTCGGTCTCGCGGTCGGTGAGCCGGGGCGCCTTCGGCTCGTCGGTGTCGGGGGCCGGGGCGGGCTCGGAGGCGAGGCGGCGGTACTCGCCGAGGACCAGTCCGGCGAGGCCCGGCGTGAAGACGGGGTCGCCGACGGCCGTGCGGCGCACCGCGTCCTGGAGCTCCTCGGTGGAGGCCGACTTCAGCAGGTAGCCCGTCGCGCCGGACTTCACCGCCTCCAGGACGTCGGCGTGCTCGCCGCTCGCGGACAGCACCAGGACGCGCAGCGCCGGGTTCGCGGCCACGACCTCCTTGCAGACCTGGACGCCGGGCTTGCCGGGCAGGTTCAGGTCGAGCACCAGGACGTCCGGGGCGGCGGCCTTGGCGCGGCGCACGGCCTGCTCGCCGTCGCCGGCGGTCGCGACCACCTCGAAGCCCGTCTCGGCCAGGTCGCGGGCGACCGCGTCGCGCCACATGGGGTGGTCGTCGACCACCATGACCTTGATCGGTTCCTGCCGGTCCCCCACGCTCCGCGTCATCGCCGCTCCGCCTTCCCCCGTGTGTCCGCCACGTCCTTCGGTACCTTCAGCTCGACCTCCGTGCCCTGGCCCGGCACCGAGATCAGGTCCGCGCTGCCGCCGAGGTCGCGCAGCCGGCCGCGGATCGACAGGGCGACACCGAGCCGCCCCTCGCCCTCGGCCTGGGCGAGCCGTCCCTCGGGGATGCCGGGGCCGTCGTCCCGGACGGTGACGATCACCTCGTCCGGTTCGTCCTCGACCAGGATCCAGGCGCGCGCCTGCTCCCCGGCGTGCTTGCGGACGTTGTCCAGGGCGGCCCCGACGGCGGCGGCCACCTCCCGGGCGGCGGCCGGCGCCAGCGGCACGGGCGCCCCCGGCTCGGCCAGGCTGACCCTGGCCCCCGCGTACGGCGCGAGCAGGGCGCGCAGGTCGACCGGGCCGCCGTCGGCCGGCTCGTCCCCGTCCGGGCCGTCGTCGACGGCGCGGACGAGCGCGCCCCGGGTCGCGTCCTCCGACACCCGGGAGACGGGCACGAGCCCGCCGGAGACCAGGGTGCGCAGGGCGACCTCCTGCTCGCCGGCCATCCGGCCCAGCTCGGCCGCCTCGCCGCCGATCACCGCCCCGCGGCGCTGCACCATGGCCAGCACCTGCAGGACGCTGTCGTGGATGTCCCGGGCCAGGCGCTCCCGCTCCCGGGTCGCGGCCTCGATCTCCAGGGCGCGGGCCAGGGTGCGCTCGGAGGCGCGGGCCACCTCGACGACGTAGCCGATGGCGATGGAGGCGATGCAGACCAGGATGACGTTGTGGACGGTGTCGCGGGCCGGGCTGCCGCGCTCGATCAGGTTGGCGACGGCCACCAGGCCGCTGGCCATGGCCGCCCAGCGCCAGCCGCCCTTGATGGCGAAGGCCAGGACGGCACCGGCCGTCCATATCGACGGCAGGGTGGGGCCGCCCGACTGGACCCGCTCGTGCGCGTCGGCGACGGGCGTGAGCAGGATGCCCGTGAGGGCGACGGTCAGGTCGGCGGCGAGGAACCCCTTGGTGCAGCGGGCGGCGTTCGCGACCCGGGGCAGCGTGGCCAGGGTCCACGCGCCCAGTACGGCGAAGTAGGCGACGGCGACCCAGGGGCGCACGAACTCCTCGTGGGCGGTGGCGAACAGGCCGACCGCGTACAGCACCGTCAGCACCCGGTACGCCGTGAGCGCACGCCACAGCGGCTGCTCGACCGACATCCTCATCACGCGCTCGCGTCCGGCCATGTCCCCCACCCCCCGGCCTGCCCCGTCCCGGACTAGGTCCGCGGCTCGCCCGTCTGCTCGTCCTTCTCGGCCTTCTCCTTCTCGGCCTGTTGCTTCTCCGCCTGTTGCTTCTCCGCCCGTGCGAGCGCGGCCCTGGCCGCCTTGTCGGCTTCCTTCTCCGCCTTCGCCGCGTCCGCGAGCTGCCGCTTCATGGCCGTCGCGTACATGTCGACGTACTCCTGGCCGGAGAGCTTCATGATCTCGTACATGACCTCGTCGGTCACCGCGCGCAGCACGAAGCGGTCGTGCTCCATGCCCTGGTAGCGGCTGAAGTCGAGGGGCTTGCCGATCCGGATGCCGGGCCGCATGAGCTTGGGCACGACCTTGCCGGGCGGCTGGATCTTCTCCGTGTCGATCATGGCGACCGGGACGACGGGCGCGCCGGTAGCGAGCGCCACGCGCGCGAGGCCGCCCGGCTTGCCCCGGTAGAGCCGGCCGTCGGGCGAGCGCGTGCCCTCCGGGTAGATCCCGAACAGCTCACCGCGCTCCAGCACCTCGATGCCGCTCCTGATGGCGGCCTCGCCGGCGCCGCGCGCACCGGAGCGGTCGACGGGCAGCTGGCCGACGCCCTTGAAGAAGGCGGCCGTCAGCCGGCCCTTCACCCCGGGCGTGGTGAAGTACTCGGCCTTCGCGATGAACGTGACCTTGCGGTCCAGGACCGCGGGCAGGAAGAACGAGTCCGAGAAGGACAGGTGGTTGCTCGCCAGGATCGCGGGGCCCTCTGCGGGAACGTTCTCCAGGCCTTCCACCCAGGGCCTGAAGGCGACCTTGAGCGGTCCCCCAACAGCGACCTTCATCGCGCCGTACAACAACCGAGTGCCTCCCGTATGTGTCGGTCAGACCTTAACCCGGAGCGCTGTCGAAGGCGCCGACGGCCCTGGTCGGTGTCAGTGCGGTCGCGTACGGTGAAGGTCCCGCGAACGACGTGCGACCCCTTCCATGACGTTCCGTGACGATCCGTGATCGTGTCCGTCCCTTCTCACGACCTGGAGGCCGAAGGTGCCGGTCCTTGCCGGAGCCGAGCCGTTTCGCCACGAGGGCGGGGAGGTCGCCGTCCTCCTCTGCCATGGTTTCACCGGTTCACCGCAGTCGCTGCGCCCCTGGGCGGAGTACCTCGCCGAGCACGGCCTGACCGTCTCCCTGCCGCTGCTGCCCGGGCACGGCACCCGCTGGGAGGACCTGCGGATCACGGGCTGGCAGGACTGGTACGCGGAGGTGGACCGCGAGCTGCGCGCCCTGCGCGAGCGCCGCGCCAAGGTCTTCGTGGCCGGTCTGTCCATGGGCGGCGCCCTGGCCCTGCGCCTGGCCGCGAAGCACGGCGACGCCGTGAGCGGCGTGGTCGTCGTCAACCCGGCGAACAAGGTGCACGGCCTGGCCGCGCACGCCCTGCCGGTGGTCCGCCACCTGGTCCCGGCGACGAAGGGCATCGCCAGCGACATCGCCAAGCCGGACAGCCGGGAGCTGGGCTACGACCGGGTGCCCCTGCACGCGGCGCACTCGCTGCGCCGGTTCTTCCGGATCGTCGACGGTGAACTGCCCCAGGTCACCCAGCCGGTGCTGCTGCTGCACAGCCCGCAGGACCATGTGGTGCCGCCCGCCGACTCGGCCCGTGTCCTCAGCCGCATCTCGTCGACGGACGTGCGGGAGGTCCTGCTGGAACAGAGCTACCACGTGGCCACGTTGGACCATGACGCGGACCGGATCCACGAGGAGAGCCTCGCGTTCATCGACCGGCTCGCACCCGGCCTCGTCAAGGAGCCCGGGCTCGGCAAGGAAGGGACGACCGCAGGTGGCTGAGCACGACTCCGACCGCGAGGGCCGCGAGGGCCGCGAAGGCCACGAGGGCCGCGAGCCGGACGAGAAGGGCGCCCCCTTCGACGAGGAGGCCGCCTGGGCGGCGATCGTCGCCGGCTACGGCGACGAGCCGCCGGACCCGCCGGGTGCCAAGCCGTTCAAGTCGGTCGAGGACCTCGCGCTGCTGGAGTCCCCGACCAACGACGACCGGGTGGACGCGGCGGCCGGGACGGCCCCCGCCGAGGCCGGCCGGCCCGGGGAGCCGGACGGGCCGGAGCCCAAGCCGTCGGGTGACAGGCCGGACAAGCCGGCCGGGCCGCTGGGTGGCTCCGTCTCCTTCGCGCCCGGCGTCGGCCCCCGCGACTACACCGCGCCCGAGCCCACCGAGGACGACTTCGACGCGGACGACGAGGGCCACTTCGTGCCGCCGGAGCCGCCGCCGCTGCCGACCGCCGACCCGACGGCGAAGTTCGCCTGGCTGGGGGTGCTCGGCGGGCCGGTGCTGCTCCTGCTGGCCGTGCTGCTCGGCTGGGAGATGACCTGGTGGCTGACCACGCTCGGGATCGGCGGGTTCCTGGGCGGGTTCGCGACGCTGGTGATGCGCATGCGGACGGACGACGAGGAGGACGACGACCCCGGGCGGGGAGCGGTCGTCTAGGACGCCGGCACCCTGAGGGCGGCCAGGACCGGGAGGTGGTCCGTGGCCGCCCTCAGGTCTGTCCCGGTCACCCCGGGCAGGTCGGTCGGTACGCCGCAGCCCAGCACCTCGACGCCCTCGGTCGCGAAGATCGCGTCGATGCGCTGGTGGGGGTCGGCGGGGGTCCAGGTGTGCTCGCCGCCCCAGGGGGACGCGGCCCGGCAGTCGGTCAGGGTGCCGGCCAGGCGGCGGAAGGCGGGGCCGTCGGGCCGTTCGTTCAGGTCGCCGCCGGCGATCGCGTGCTCCACGCCCAGCCCGGCGAGCCGGTCAAGGAGCATGCCGGCCTGGTCGCGGCGCTCGTCCTGCTGCAGGGACAGGTGGCAGCTCAAAACGCCGAGGCGGGCGCCGGCGATGCGGACGACCGCGGTGGCGAAGCCGCGGCGGTGCAGGCCGGGGGTGTGGGGCAGGAGGACGTCCTCCGTGCGTTCGACGCCCACCCGGAGCGAGCTGAGGATCGCCGGGCCCGTGGTGGTGGCGCCCCCGGTGACGAGGACCAGGTCGCAGGCGAGGGCGAGGCGGGCGAGCTTCTTGCGCCAGCGGAAGAAGCGGGGGGCTTCCTGGATGAGCACCAGGTCGGGTTCGCAGGCGCGGATGACACGGGCCAGGGCGGCGGTGTCGTCGCGCATCGAGCGGATGTTGTAGCTGAGGACCCTGATGACCGCGGAACCGTCGGGTTCGGTACGGGAGTTGGGGAGCAGCGGCATGTGATCAATCTACGCCCCGCGGCTCGGGGCGCGGGGACCGTGCGCGAGTGCCGGTGGTTCGTGGCTTGTCGCGCGGTTCCCCGCACCCCTGACAGCACAGGGCGTCACATGATCGGGTCGGGCTCCCGGGCCAGGTCGGCGGCTCCCACCAGGCCCGCCTTGTTGCCCAGTTCCGCGGCGCGGACCTCGGCCACCGGGCGCCAGTTGCCGCCCACCAGCCAGCGCTTGTAGGACTTGCGGATCGGGCCCAGGACCAGTTCGCCCTCGTCGGAGAGGCCGCCGCCGACGATGAACGCCGAGGGGTCGAAGAGGGAGGCGAGGTCGGCCAGGCCCGCGCCGACCCAACGGGCCAGTTCGCGGTAGGAGTCGACGGCCACGCGGTCGCCCTGGCGGGCGGCCATGGAGATGTGCTTGCCCTCGATGCCGTCGGGCGTGCCGTTGCCGAGGCCGAGCAGGATCTCGGCGTTCTCGGGGGTGGCGTTGGCGCGCTGCTTGGCGTACCTCACCAGCGCGCGGCCCGAGGCGTACTGCTCCCAGCAGCCCTGCGAGCCGCAGCCGCACAGCAGGCCGTCCGGCACCATGCGGATGTGGCCGAACTCGGCGGCCACGCCGAAGTGTCCGCGGCGCAGCTTGTTGCCGATGATGATGCCGCCGCCGAGGCCCGTCCCCAGCGTGATGCAGATGACGTTGCGGTGGCCCTTGCCGGCACCGAACTTGTACTCGCCCCACGCCGCGGCGTTCGCGTCGTTCTCGACGACCACCGGGAGGCCCACACGGGCCTCGACCTTCTCCTTGAGCGGCTCGTTGCGCCAGTGGATGTTGGGCGCGAAGTAGACCTCCGAGCGCTGCCGGTTGACGTAGCCGGCGGCGCCGATGCCCACGCCGACGATGTCGTGACCGACGTGTGCGCCGTCCACCGCCGAGGCGATGGCGTCCACGATGCCCTCGGGCGTGCCCGGGGTCGGCACCTTGTGGGTAGAGAGGATGTTGCCTTCCTCATCGACCACGCCGGCCGCGATCTTCGTGCCGCCGATGTCGACGCCGATGGTGAGTCCCATGAATCCCTCAGTTTCGGTCGAGCCCCGCTACGGCCAACGGTACCCGAGGCCCTGCCCCGGGATTCCTGTCGTCCGGTCGGTGGGCACGCCCGGCGGCGGCGCGCCGGGCGCCGCTCGGCCGGTGACCGCGGGCTCAGTCGAGGTCGATGCGCTCGCCCGGGCCCGCGTCGTCACCCGGGTCACGGCGTTCGTGCGGGTCACGCGGGTCGCTTCGGTCGTCGCGGCCGGTCCAGCGGCGCTCCTGGGCCTGGACGGCGGAGCGGTAGGCGGCGAGCAGCTCGTTCCCGGCGGCCGCCAGGTGGTCGAAGACGTCCGGATTGCGCTCGATGACCGGTTCCACGGCCGCCTTGGCCTGATCGACGACCTGCCGTACGACCTGCTGGGCGGCGGGCCCGGCGACCGCGCCGAACAGCGGGGACTGCAGGCCGGACAGCCGGTCCGCGACGGCGTCGACGAGCTTCTTCAGCTCCTCGGCCGCGGAGCCGGGGGGCGGACCGTACCGGGTGCGGCGGCGGGCCTGCTCCGCTTCGAGGTCCTCGGCGCACGCCGTCGCCCAGGCGTCGGCGTCGGTCGCCCGCGTCTCGTCCACGGCCTCGTCGGGGGTGTCACCGGACGGGGGGAGCTGTTCGCTCATGACGGACTCCTGCCTACGGTTCGTCCCTACGACGTTACCCGAACGGGCGTAGCGGCCGGAGTCACCGGGACCGCGGCCAGAGCTTCGGGTCGGGGGCGAAGCGGATGCGCAGCTCGCCGTCGCGCAGAGCGGCCCCGGCCACGGTGCAGCGGCGCAGCACGGAGGGCAGGGGGACGACCCGGCGGAACCTCCCCGCCGTGACGACGAGTTCGTCGCCGCGCCGCACGAGGTCGAGTTCGTCGCGCAGGGCGCCGGGCAGCGGGATGTGCCACACGAGCACGCCGTCCTCGCCGAGCCGGTCGGTCACGGGCCACTCGACGGCGGGGGCGTCCGCGCCGGGACCGGGCACGGCCAGGGCGGTGAGGTCGTCGCCGCCGCGCGGGTCGCGGCCGAGGTGGGCGACGGTGCGCACCTCGTGGGACTCGCGCCACTCGTCCAGCGTCTTGCGCTGCTGGGCGACCGGGCCGGCCAGCCAGGTGTCCGCCGAGGCCTCGGGCAGGACGCGGTTGGCGACGACGACGTCGGTGCGCAGGCCGCGCAGGGCGAGGCCGAGACCGGCGGCGCGCAGGGCGTCGGCGCCGGCCGGGCCGGGTTCGGCGACCAGCCGTACGACGGTGTCGCGGTCGGCGACGACGGCCTCCACGGCGGCCAGCTCCACGTCCCAGCGGGCCGCCGTCTCGTACAGCCACTCCGCGGGCATCGGGACGCCGGCGAGCCGGCCGAGGACGGGGCGCAGGGCGCGGGCGGCCTGCCGCTCGGGCGGCAGCAGGCGGCGCAGGTAGCGGCGGAGTTCCTCGGGCAGGGCGAGCAGGGCGAGGGCCTGCGGGACCGGGGGCAGGTCGACGACGAGGAGGCCGTACCTCTCCGACAGCGCGGCGTCGCGCAGGGCGCGCAGCAGGGCGAGTTCCTCGGCTCCGGGCAGCGGGGTGAGTTCCTCGGGGTCCAGGCGGGAGGCGCCCAGGAGGTCGAGGGCGGAGGCGGCGCGGTCCTGGAGGGCGGTGAGGTCCCGGCGGAAGTCCCGCGCGGGGTCGGGGCGCCAGGCGGTGAGGTGCGGGGCGGCTTCGACCGGGGCCGGGCCGGTCGGGACGCCGAGGGCGGCACCGAGGGTGTCCGTGCGGTCGGTGCCGAGGACGAGGGTGTCCGTGCCCCGCGCCGCCGCGGCCAGGGCGGTCGCGGCCGCGAGGGTGGTACGACCGCTGCCGCCGGGGCCGGTGATCAGGAGGGTGCGCATGGGGGTGAACGGTACCGGTGCCGCCGCGCCCCCAGGGGCGCCGGGAACTGCGCGACGAGCCACGACGCGCCCGCGCACGGCAGAGCACGGAACGCCTGCGACGCGACCCCCTACGTGCCCGACTCCACCCGCTTCTTCAGTCCCGCCAGCGCCCGGTCGATGATGACCTTCTCCGCCTTGCGCTTGATCATGCCGAGCATGGGGATCTTGACGTCGACGGTGAGCGCGTAGGTGACCTCCGTGCCGCCCGCCCCCGCCGGCTTCAGCAGATACGTGCCGTCGAGGGAGCGCAGCATCTGGGACTTCACCAGCGTCCAGGACACCTCGTTCCCGCCGGTCCAGGTGTACGCGAGCACCTGGTCGTCCTTGATCGCGCCGGCGTCCATGACGAGGCGGACCTGCTCGGCACGGCCCTGGGCGTCGGCCTTGAGGACCTCCGCCTCCTTCACCTCGCCGGTCCAGTCCGGGTAGCGCTCGAAGTCGGCGATGACCGCCATGACGTCGGCCGGGGCCGCCTCGATGGTGATGCTCGAGCTGGTGTGTTCCGCCATCGCCGTGGCTCCTCCAGATGCGGGCCGGTAAGAGATCGCCGCGCGCACTCGTGCGCACGTGTGTGCAGCGTGAAGGCTACCGCGCACGGGACCCGCCGATCTCACCCGACCTGGGGCGTCCTCACCACTCCAGCGCCCACGGCGTCCCGGTCCCCGCGAAGTGCCCCACGTTCACACACTCGGTTGCCCCGATCCGCATCCTGCGCACCAGCGGCTGGTGCACGTGCCCGAAGAGGGAGTAGCGGGGGCGGGTGCGGCGGATGGCGTCCAGCAGGGCCCGGCTGCCCCGCTCGAAACGGCGCGCGACGGTGTCGTAGACGAGTTCGGGGACCTCGGGCGGGATGTGCGTGCACAGCACGTCGACCTCGCCGACCGCCTCGATCTTCGCCGCGTACTCCTCGTCGCTGATCTCGTACGGCGTCCGCATCGGGGTGCGCAGGCCGCCGCCGACGAAGCCGAAGACCCGGCCGCCTATCTCGACGCGCTCGCCGTCGAGGACCGTCGTGCCGGGGCCGGCGTACTCCTGCCACAGGGGCGGCATGTCGACGTTGCCGTAGGTGGCGTACGTCGGAGTGGGGAACGCGGCGAACAGCTCCGCGTACTGCTTGCGCACCGCCTGCTCGATCACCGCGGCCCGGTCCCCGCCGATGCCGGCCCACAGCCGGGCCCCGAGTTCCCGTGCCTCCTCGAAGCGGCGCGCGGTGCGCAACGCGACGATGCGGTCGGCGTTCTCGACGCCGAAGAGGTCGGGGAAGATGCCGCGCGAGTGGTCGGCGTAGTCGAGGAACAGGACGAGATCGCCCAGGCAGATCAGCGCGTCGGCGCCCTCACCGGCTCTGGCCAGGTCACGGGCGTTGCCGTGCACGTCGCTGACCACGTGCACGCGTGTCCTTCTGTCTCCGGTGGGTGTGGGTGCCATGACGATCAAGCGTAAGCGTGTGCGGCATACGTGAACAGTGGCGGTCCTACCTGCGGTTACTGGTCAGTGATTCAGCCCGTGGACTACTGTGCGCGAAGGAATACCCAACTGTGTGACGCAGCGAACATCTCGACGGGACCCCCTGTCGGAGAAGCCATACCGGCGGGTAACGTCCGGGCAGTCCAGTCGTGCTCTGCATTTCAACAAGTGAAAGCCCGAGCACCTGCCCGAGCCTTGGACCGCACCGTCGCAGCACACACCGTCGTGGCGCCGGCGCCCTATGAGGAGCAGCAGTCTTGCGCGAGTTCAGCCTTCCGGCTTTGTACGAGGTCCCCGCGGACGGGAACCTGACCGACATCGTCCGCAGAAACGCCGCGCAGCACCCGGACGTCGCCGTCATCGCCCGCAAGGTCGCAGGCACCTGGCAGGACGTCTCGGCCACCGCCTTCCTCGCCGAGGTGGTCACGGCCGCAAAGGGCCTGATCGCCGCCGGGGTCCAGCCGGGCGACCGGGTGGGCCTGATGTCCCGCACCCGCTACGAGTGGACGCTGCTCGACTTCGCGATCTGGAGCGCCGGCGCGGTGACCGTGCCGGTGTACGAGACGAGTTCGCCGGAGCAGGTGCGCTGGATCCTCGGCGACTCGGGGGCGACCGCCTGCGTCGTGGAGACCGACGCCCACACGGCCGCCGTCGAGTCGGTGCGCGAGGGGCTGCCGGCGCTCAAGCACGTGTGGCAGATCGAGGGCGGCGGCCTCGACGAGCTGGCCCGGCTCGGCCAGGACGTCACGGACGAGACGGTCGAGGAGCGCGGCTCCGTCGCCAAGGCCGACGACCCGGCGACCATCGTCTACACCTCGGGCACCACCGGCCGCCCCAAGGGCTGTGTGCTCACCCACCGCAGCTTCTTCGCGGAGTGCGGCAACATCGTGGAGCGGCTGCGTCCGCTGTTCCGCACGGGCGAGTGCTCGGTGCTGCTGTTCCTGCCGCTCGCGCACGTCTTCGGACGGCTGGTGCAGATCGCGCCCATGATGGCGCCGATCAAGCTCGGCTGCGTCCCGGACATCAAGAACCTCACCGACGAGCTGGCCGCGTTCCGCCCGACGCTGATCCTCGGGGTGCCGCGCGTCTTCGAGAAGGTCTACAACTCGGCGCGCGCCAAGGCGCAGGCCGACGGCAAGGGCAAGATCTTCGACAAGGCCGCCGACACCGCGATCGCCTACAGCAAGGCGCTGGACACCTCCTCGGGGCCGTCGTTCGGCCTGAGGATCAAGCACAAGGCGTTCGACAAGCTCGTCTACGGCAAGCTGCGCGCGGTCCTCGGCGGCCGCGGCGAGTACGCCATCTCCGGCGGTGCCCCGCTCGGCGAGCGGCTCGGGCACTTCTTCCGCGGCATCGGCTTCACGGTGCTGGAGGGCTACGGGCTGACCGAGTCCTGCGCCGCCACCGCGTTCAACCCCTGGGACCGGCAGAAGATCGGCACGGTCGGCCAGCCGCTGCCCGGTTCGGTGGTGCGGATCGCCGACGACGGCGAGGTGCTGCTGCACGGCGAGCACCTGTTCAAGGAGTACTGGAACAACCCCGGCGCGACCGCGGAGGCGCTGGCCGACGGCTGGTTCCACACCGGTGACATCGGAACCCTCGACGAGGACGGCTACCTCAGGATCACCGGCCGCAAGAAGGAGATCATCGTCACCGCGGGCGGCAAGAACGTCGCCCCGGCCGTGATCGAGGACCGCATCCGGGCGCACGCGCTGGTCGCCGAGTGCATGGTGGTGGGCGACGGGCGGCCGTTCGTGGGCGCGCTGGTCACCCTCGACGAGGAGTTCCTGGGCCGCTGGTGCGCCGACCACGGCAAGCCGGCGGGTTCCACCGCGGCGTCGCTGCGCGAGGACCCGGACCTGCTCGCCGCGGTCCAGGCCGCGGTCGACGACGGCAACGCCGCGGTGTCGAAGGCGGAGTCGGTGCGGAAGTTCCGCATCCTGTCCTCCCAGTTCACGGAGGAGTCGGGCCACCTGACGCCCTCGCTGAAGCTGAAGCGGAACGTGGTGGCGAAGGACTACGCGCACGAGATCGAGGCGATCTACGCGAAGTGACCCGCCACCGGGCGGCTCGGGGTTCCGCCCAGTGGGGTGCCATGTATGCGCCGTGGGCGGGCGCGGGTGCGTCGTGGTCGCTCGCGCAGTTCCCCGCGCCCTTTCAGGGCAGTCGTACTACAGCAAGTCCTTGAGGTGCTCCGCGAGCAGGTCCCAGCGCCACTTCTGCTCGACCCACTCGCGACCCCGCTCCCCCATCCTGCGGCGCAGCTCCGCGTCGCCGAGGAGGGTGGTGATGCGGTCGGCCGCCTCCTCGGGGGAGCCGCCGCGCACCACCCAGCCGGTCTCGCCGTCCAGGACCGCGTCAGGGGCGCCGCCCGAGTCGCCGGCGACCACCGGGAGGCCCGTCGCGGAGGCCTCCAGGTAGACGATGCCGAGGCCCTCGACGTCCAGGCCGCCGCGGCGGGTGCGGCAGGGCATCGCGAAGACGTCGCCGGCGCCGTAGTGGGCGGGCAGCTCGGACCAGGGGACGGAGCCGGTGAAGCGGACCGAGGCGGCGACGCCGGTCTCGTGGGCCAGCCGCCGAAGGTCCTTCTCGTACGGGCCGCCCCCGACGACGAGCAGCACCGTGTCCGGCTCGGCCGCGAGGATCCTCGGCATGGCCCTGATCAGGGTGTCCTGGCCCTTGCGCCGGACGAGGCGGGAGACGCAGACCACGACCGGGCGGTCCGTGAGGCCCAGGCGGGCCCGGACCTCGTCGCCGCCCGAGCCGGGGTGGAAGGTCTTCTCGTCGACGCCCGGCGGCAGCTGGACCATGCGGGCGGCCGCCTCGGGCGTGAGGGCGGTGGCGATCCGCGAGCGCGTGTACTCGCCGAGGTAGGTGATCGTGTCCGTGGCGTCCCCGACGCGACGCAGCAGCTGCCGGGCGGCGGGCAGTTGCGCCCAGCCGGCCTCGTGGCCGTGCGTGGTGGCGACCAGCCGCTCGGCGCCCGCGGCGCGCAGGGCCGGTGCCATCAGGCCGAGCGGGGCCGCCGCCCCGAACCACACGGAGGTGCAGCCGTGCTCGCGCAGCAGTCGGACGGCCCGCCGGGTGGCTCCCGGTGTGGGCAGCAGCATGGTCGTACGGTCGCGCACGACGGTGAAGGGCTGCTCGGCGTCGAAGGCGCGGGTCGCCTCGACGCCCTCCCGGGTCCGCTTCCAGGTCGAGGCGTAGACGACCAGCTGCCCGGGGTCCAGCCGCAGCGCCATGTTGTGCAGGAACGCCTGGATGCCGCCGGGCCGGGGCGGGAAGTCGTTGGTCACGATCAGGGTCTTGCGCACGCCGCTGACCCTATCGAACGGGCCCTCGCGGCCCTGCTCGGCGGCTCGTATGGCACGCTCACAGCTGACGGGCCCATGATGGCCCCCTCGACACGGCGGGCGAACGGGCAGGGAATCACGTGGAGACGACGGGCACGAGGCGGTCCCTGGCATGGCTGCCGGTGGTCTGGTGTCCCACCAGGCTGATGCTCCTGCTGTTCGTGCTGAAGGTGTACGTCTTCCCCGGCCCGGACGTCACCAGCGACGTGCAGGTGATCTACCAGGGCTGGTACGGCGTCCTGCGCAGCGGAACGTTCCCTCTGGAGGACGTCACCTGGCAGTACCCGCCGGCCGCGGCGCTGGCGGTCCTCTCCCCCGGCCTGCTGCCCTTCCTGGACTACGCGACGGCGTTCTTCGTCCTGGTCTGCGTCACCGACCTGGCCGTGCTGGCGCTCCTGACGTACGCGGGACGCCGCCCGGGCCGGTCGCTGCGCGGCGCCTGGGTGTGGGTGACCGGCGTGCCGCTGCTCGGGCCGACGGTGTACGCCCGCTACGACGTGATGGTCACGGCGGTGGCGGTGGCGGCGCTGCTCGCGGGTGCCCGGCACCCGAGGGCGATGGGGGCCCTGGCGGCGTTCGGCGCGCTGCTGAAGGTCTGGCCCGCGATGCTGCTGCTGGGCGCCCGCCGCGGCAGCGCCTGGCTGTCGGCCCTGGTGACCGGGGTCGTGGTGGCGGGTGGGTTCGCCCTGGCCATGCCGGGCGCGTTCGCCTTCCTGACGTTCCAGCGCGACCGGGGCACGGAGGTGGAGTCGCTGGGCGCCCTGGTCTTCCACGTCGCCCGGCACTTCGGCTGGCAGGGCGAGGTGCGGCTGAACTACGGCTCGATCGAGTTCCTCGGGCCGTACGTGACAGAGGTGAGCACGGGCGCGCTGTTCCTGACGGGGGCGGCGTTCGGCTGGCTGGTGCTGTGGCGGCTGCTGGCCCGGCGCTTCGAGGAGCACACGCTCGCCGACGCGGCGTTCGTGGCGGTGCTGATGTTCACCACCACCAGCCGCGTGATCAGCCCCCAGTACATGGTGTGGCTGGTCGGGCTGGCGGCGGTGTGCCTGTACTTCCCGGGCAGCCGGATGCGGATGCCGGTCGTTCTCGTGCTGGTCGCGTGCTTCGTGACGGTGCTGGAGTTCCCGTTGTACTTCGCCGACGTGGTGGCCAGCGACGGGCTGGGCCTGACCCTGCTGTTCCTGCGCAACGGCCTGCTGGTGGCCGCCGCGCTGACCGCCGCCCGGGCCCTGTGGCGGGCGACGGTCCCGCGCACGCTGCCCGCCGCCCGGTCCCCTCAGCCCGCCCGCGCCGGCGAGACCCCCGTCTCCTCCTGATCCGGGGCCCGCCGGAACAGCGGCCCCGCCAGGGCGCACCGCACCGCCGTGGGGCGGCCGCCGGCGCCAGGCACACCCCGGGCAGCCCCAGCCCCGCCGGCCCGTGCGCGAGCCCCGGCTGGACGGCCGTGCCGAGCACGGTGACCCGCAGCAGCGCCCCCGGCGCCCTCGAAGACCCCGCCCAGCGCGAGGTGGCGGCCCGGCAGCAGCAGCGCCCGGCGCACGCGGGAACAGCGACGCCCCCGGCTGTGAAGGCGGCCATGCTCCAGGGGGCGGCGAGGGACAGCAGGACGGCCGCGGCCAGTGCGAGGGCACCGGGCAGGAGCACGGCCTGCCGCCCGACGGCCCGCCGCTCGTCCCGCCCCGGGAAGGGGCCCGCCCTCAGCCCAGCTGCGTGCGCAGATACTCCCGCCACTGCGCCGTGAAGGCCTCCGGCGTGGTCCCCAGGACCTCGCGCATCGCGTCCTGCACCGCCCCGGCCCGCTCGTCGTGCTCGCCCACGGCCCGGTAGAACGCGCGCAGCCGTGACTCGCCCCAGCGGTCGGCGATCATCCGGCACGCCGTCCAGCCGCTCTCGTAGGCGCGGGCCAGACGGCCGGAGTCGCCGGTGAAGCCGAAGTCCTTGTCGGCCGGGAGCGCCGCAGGAAGCCGCCCCCGGTCCACGGCGCGGGTCAGTTCGGGGGCGGCCTCGGCGGGTGTGCGGCCGACGGAGCGGTAGCCGACCCAGTCGGCGAAGCCCTCGGACAGCCACAGCGGCGTGGCCGCGGTGGTCCGGGCCCGGGTGGCGACATGGGTCGTCTCGTGGGTGACGACGACCTGCTCCCCGAGGCTGCCGAGGAGGGCGAACGCGTCCGGGTTGACGATGATCCGGTCCGCCGGCGCCCGGGCCGGGGCGCCCGTCTCACCGGTCGTGACGGCCGCGATGCCGCGGTAGGAGGAGGCGGGCGAGCCGAGCAGCCCCGCCATCCCCTCCAGCGACTTCGGCACGAGCATCACGACGCGCCGGCTCCACCGCGTGCCCCACGCGTCCGACACGGCGGGCACCGCCCGGTCCGCCAGATCGGCGAAGCCGCGCAGGGACCGGTCGGACTGACCGACGCCGAGGACGAGGCTGTGTGCGCCCCGCATGATCCGCACCGTGCCCTGGTCCCACAGCTGCTGCGCGGACTTCCTGGCGG
This sequence comes from Streptomyces sp., assembly GCF_031181705.1. Lineage (GTDB taxonomy): Bacteria > Actinomycetota > Actinomycetes > Streptomycetales > Streptomycetaceae > Streptomyces. The sequence continues at coordinate 21,989 of NZ_JAPSKN010000035.1, read as the reverse complement.
GCCGGTCGTCGACGACGGACCACCGTCCGCCGGCGTCGCGGCTCAGCCGCAGCGTGCGCCCGGCGGTCACCGGCGCCCGGTCGTACCCGGCGACGCTGTAGCGCAGTTCGGCGTCGGCGGTGGCCGTGTCGCCGCTGCGGCGCAGCGCGGTCACGCGGTAGGACCAGCCGGCCACGGGCACGGCCCGCAGCCGGTGGAAGTCGGCTGCGGTGCCCGTCCGTTCGTAGGCCCGCTCGTCGCGGTCGACGACCGCTGCGGCCCGCCGGTCCAGCAGCCGCTGGACGTCGGCCGTGGCACTGTCGGTCGCGGACGGGCCTCCGCACCCCACCAGGGCGGCGAGCAGCAGTACCAGCGCCACCGCCCCGGAGCCCCACCGTCGACCAGCCACGCCCCGAGAATACGGGCGCGGGGCGGCGTCGGTCAGACCCGGGTGACCGACGACACGGGCATCATCCCGACCGGGTCGTAGCGCACGGGCGCGCCGGGATAGGGCGCGTGGATGACCTGGCCGTTGCCCATGTACATCCCGACGTGGCTGGCGTCGGCCCGGTAGACGACCAGGTCGCCGGGGCGTGCCTCGGACAGCGGGACCTGCCGGCCGGCGAACCGCTGGGCCTGCGAGGTGCGCGGCAGAGAGACCCCGGCCTGGGCGTACGACCACTGCATCAGGCCCGAGCAGTCGAAGCCGGTGGGCCCGCTGGCGCCCCACACGTAGGGCTTGCCGAGGGCGCTGCGGGCGGCGGCGACCGCGGCGGCCCCGCGTCCCGAGGCGGCGGTGGCGCCGCCGAGGTCGGGCACGTCGTCGCGGCCGGAGCGGGAGGCCCGGTCGTAGGCGTCGCGTTCGCCGTCGGGCAGGGAGTTGAGCAGCCGCCGCGCGGAGGCGAGTTTGCGCTCGACGGTCTTCTTGTGGGCGGCGACGGCCTTGCGGCTCCGCTCCAGTTCACGGAGCTTGTCCGCCGCCTCCGCACGGTCCTGGGCGAGTTCGCGCATGGCGTCCTGGAGGTCCTTCAGTTCGCCGGCCTGGTGGGCGGTGATGCGGTCGAGCCGGGACGCCTTGTCGAGGTAGTCGTCCGGGTCGTCGGAGAACAGCAGGGCCACGGCCGGGTCGATGCCGCCCGCCCGGTACTGGGCGCCGGCGAGCGAACCGATCGACTCCCGCAGGGAGTTGATGCGCTGCTGCTGCCGGGCGATCCGGTCCCGGGCGGTGCCGACCTCCTCGCGCAGCGCGTCGGCGCGTTCGTCGGCCGCGTTGTAGGCCTCGGTCGCCTTCTCGGCCTGCTCGTAGAGCCGGTCCACCTTGGCCCGGGTGTCGTCGTACGGTGCGGCCGCGGCCGGTACCGCGACCAGGGCGGCGGCAGCGACGGACAGCAGGCTGACCGCGACGCTGGCGCCCCGGTCGAAGCCGGACGGTGCAAGGCGGCGATGGGACCCCACGGGAAGCCGCTCTCCTTCCGTTGACGGACTTGGAACGCGGCAGACAGTAGCCCCGAGACCGGGGACCGCCAACGACCATCCGTGGGTACGCGGCCGGACGCCCCACCGCTGACGCAGGTCACCGGCGGGGCGGGGGCTCACTCGGGGCGGTCGGGATTCGCCCGAACGGCGGACACGGCGTCCCGCTGCGAGAGACGCCGGAGGGCTGGGATCAGACCCGGACGCCGAACATGAAGGGGCCGCCGATGGTGTTCATCGACTCGTAGCGCACGACCGTGCCGGTGCGCGGGGCGTGGATGATCTGCCCGTTGCCGGCGTAGAGACCGACGTGGTGCAGGTCGTTGAAGAAGAAGACCAGGTCGCCGACCTTGAGCTGGCTGACCGAGTAGATCTTGGTGCCGATCGTGGTCTGCGCCTCGGAGGTGCGCGGGATCTGCACGCCGGCGGCCGCGTAGGCCCGGGAGGTCAGGCCGGAGCAGTCGAAGGAGCTCATGCCGGTGGCGCCGTAGACGTAGGGCTTGCCGAGCTGGCTCTGGGCGAAGGCGAAGGCGGCGGCGGCGCGGCCGGAGCCGGGCGGCACGTTGCTCGTGAGGGCGTCGCGCTCGGCGCTCCGGCTGGCGCGGTTCTGCTCCTCGGCGAGCTTGGCCTTCTCGGCGGCGGAGAGGCTGTTGAGCAGCTTCTGCGCGGCGGCGAGCTTGCCCTGGACTTCCTTCTTCTTCTTGCCGAGTTCGGCGCGGGTGGAGGCGAGGTCCTTGAGCTTCTCGGAGGCCTCGGCGCGCTCCTGGGCGAGTTCGCGCTGCTTCTCCTGGACCTTCTTCAGCGCCTCGACCTGCTGGCCGCTCAACTGGTCGAGCGTGGAGGCCTTGTCGAGGTAGTCGTCCGGGTCCGAGGAGAGGAAGAGCTGGACCGAGGGGTCGATGCTGCCGGTGCGGTACTGCGAGGCGGCGGCGAGGCCGAGACTGTCGCGCAGCTCGTTGAGCTCCTCCTGGCCGCGGGCGACGTTGTCCTGGATGGTGGAGATCTCCTTCTGGAGCTTCTCCTGCTTCTCCTTGGCGCCGTTGTACTTCTCGGTGGCCTGCTCGGCCTCCTGGTAGAGCTTGTCGACCTTGGTCTTGACCTCGTCCTTGCTCGGCTTCTCGCTGGGGGCGGCGTTGGCGGCCTGCGAGCTGAAGGCGACGGCAGCGGCGGCGGCGGTGGTCAGCACGGTCACACGTGCGCGGCTCGGCTGCTTGGGACGACGGTGGGACGCCACGGGTGAAAAGCTCCTTCTCAGCCCCTCCGCCGTCTCTCCCGATGAGTGATCACCCGAGCGGAGGTTCGGGGCCTGACCCTAGTGACCTTCCTGTGATCAGTTCAAATCCTCAGATGAAAAATCACGTCACGGTAGGCCATCTTTTCACCTGGACTCACAGGCGGTGAGACCCACTTGACTCAACGTGGCTCACAGGCCTCACCAATTCGGGCATCGCGCCCGGAGGTTACGCAGGGGACGTACGACCCCTAGGCCCTCGAAAGGCGCTTGAGGAGCATCGCGGAGGCGACCGGCCGGGCCCCGGCGCGGGCCACGCCGTCGGCGACCTCGCGGTCGGTGGAGGCCACGATGACCGGGCGGCCGGGCGGTTCGGCGCGCACCAGCTGGCGGATGAGCTCGTCGGCGGTGACGCCGGGCTTCGAGAACAGCACGCGCACGCCGCGCGGCGGCGCGAGCAGCACCGGCGCGGCCAGTTCGGCGCCGTCGAAGACACAGGTCACCTCGGCGCCGCTCTGCGCGGCCAGCTGGGAGAGCTGGCCGAGCAGCCGCAGGCGCTGCTTCTCCAGCGGCATCTGCGGATAGCCGGTCTTGGTGACGTTGTAGCCGTCGACGACCAGATGGGCCTGCGGCAGCGCGAGCAGCTGGTCGAGGACCTGCGGGTCGTTCTCCGACAGGGCGCGCGCGGCGATGTCCTTGGGGGTCATCCGGCCCGGCTCGACGGCGTCGACGGTCTCGGCGGGCCGCACCGACACCGGCGGCAGGGCGAGTTCGCGGCGCAGCCCCTGGGTGGCGTCCAGCAGGGTGTCCAGCAGCAGCCGCACCCGCATGTCCTCGACGCTGCGGCCCTCGCGGGCGGCGCGCCGGGCCGCCTCCAGCGCGGCCTCGCTCTCCCCGAGCCGGGCCTTGAGCCGCCGGGCCTCGCTCTCGGCGGCGGAGACCTGGGCGTGCGCGTCGGCGCGCACGGCCTCGATCTCCCCCTGGACCTTGCGCAGGGCGGCCTCGCCGCGCTTGACGTCGCTGAGGGCGGCGCGGAGCTTGCGGTGCAGCGACTCGGTCTCCTTCTTGGCCGAATCCAGTTCCGCGCGCAGCCGCTCGGTCTCGGCCCGGGTGTGGTCACGGGCCCGGTCGAGCTCGGCGCGCAGCCGCTCCAGCTCCGCCCGGTTCTCCTCGTCGGCGCGCTCGGCGTCGGCCCGCTGGGCCTCCTCGCCGGCGGCGGCCACGAGCTTCACCCAGCCGGGCGGCCGCAGTACGTAGGCCGCGGCCGCCACGTCGAGCGGGTCCGCGGCCAGGGGCGGGGAGCCGGAGTCGAGGGCGCCGGTCAGTTCCGGCTGGGTCTCTCTGAGCTTCTCCCCGATGCGCTGCCGGAACAGCGGGTCGGTCTCCAGCGCCGCCGCCATGGCGTTGCCGGCGAACTTGGCCCGGCGGTTCGGGGCGAACCGGGCGTACTGCCGCAGCTGCGCGGGCAGCTCGCCGACCGTCAGGGAGCCGAAGCCGTCCGAGACGATCTGGACGACCCTGCGGCGCACGCCGTCGGGCAGCGGACGGTCGAGCACCTCGGCGGCGCCGTCGCCCGGCCCCCCGCCCGTGGTCTCCACCATCCGTCACACCCCAATGCTGTGCGGGGCCGGCTCCCCTCAGGAGCCGGCGCCCGGCCTGTCCACGAGTTCCACCTGGTCCACCGCGTTGCACCAGCGGCAGCGCACCGACTCGATGGTCTCACTGAGCACCTCGCGCTCCTCGACCTTCGGCTCCCCGGCCAGGTCCAGGTGGACGTACTCGACGACCTTGGACGAGCGGGTCACGTCGAACCTCGTGAGGTTGCCGCAGAGGGTGCAGCGCCACCGCGTCGAGGCGGTCGGCAGGGGAACCGTCATCGTGGCCTGTTCTCTTTCCTTCTAGTGTCCGTGACGCGACCGGCCTCCCGGTGCGTGTGGCTCGTAACCCTACGGCCTGGCGGGTGCTCGCCGCCCGCGTGTCCACGGCGGCGAGGCGGTCTGTGCTGTTGCGTCCGGTTACGTCATGCTCTGTATTCATGATCAGGAAGTGGAGTGCGTCGATCGTCCGGGGCGGCAGAGCGATCAGGGGGTCGTCGGCGCCGGTGACGTACGCGCTGATCGCGCTGTGCTGCGCGGTCTTCCTGGCCGGACCCGCCTCGGGCCTGAATCCGGCCTACGGATCGGGGGACGAGCTGCTCGCCGCGCAGCGGGCCTACTTCCGGCGCTGGGGCGTGATCCCCGCAGAACTGTTCGACGGGTCCGGGGGCTCGCCCCTGACCCCCGCGACGGCGCTGTTCGTCCACGGCAGCTGGGTGCACCTGCTCGGCAACATGCTCTTCCTCTACGTCTTCGGGGCGATGACCGAGGAACGGATGGGCCGCGTGCAGTTCACCCTGTTCTACGTCGGCTGCGGCTACCTGGCCCTGCTGGGCTACGCCGTCGCCAACGCGGACTCCGAGCAGTCCCTGGTCGGTGCCTCGGGAGCCATCTCGGCGGTCCTCGGCGCGTTCCTGTACCTGTTCCCCCGGGCCCGGGTGACCAGTCTCCTGCCGTTCCTGTTCTTCCTGCCGGTGCGCTTCCCGGCGTGGATCGTGCTGCCGTTCTGGGCGGCCCTGCAGTGGCTGGCGGCGGGCCGGGCCCCGGCCGGGCCGGGGGTGGCCTACCTCGCCCACCTCATCGGCTTCGGTCTGGGCTTCGGCTACGCCTCCGTCCGCTACGGCCGCCCGACCGGCCCCACTAGAGTGAAGGCCGCCCCTGCTCCGGCCCCCGAGGGAGAGAACCAGCCGTGATCACCGCGATCGTCCTGATCAAGACCAGCGTGGACCGGATCCCCGAGATCGCCGAGTCGATCGCGGCGCTGGACAACGTCAGCGAGGTCTTCTCCGTCACCGGCACCTACGACCTGATCGCGATGGTCCGGGTCAAGGAGCACGAGGACCTGGCCGAGGTCATCCCCGGCCGGATCAGCAAGATCCCCGGGGTGGAGGGCACGGACACGCACGTGGCGTTCCGCACGTACTCGCAGCACGACCTGGAGGCGGCGTTCGCGATCGGTCTCGACAGCTGAGTCGCCTCCGGGCGCGGAGGATGAAGAGTTCTTCATCCGGGCTTCATCCCGTTCCCCGGCTCACGTCCGCAGGATCGGGCGCATGGCTTTCTCCCGTCGTATGGCGGCCCTGTCCGCCGTCGTGCTGATCCCGCTGGGCATCGCCGCGACCAGCTACGCCCTCGCGGACCGTCCCGAGGCGCCCAGGGTGCCGTCCCAGCAGGTGGAGCTGGACCGCGGCACGCCCACTCCCACCTCCACGCTCCAGTCCCCCTCGTCGCCCTCGCCGGGCGGGTCCGCCCCGGGCGACGAGGTGGTCTCGCGGCCCCCGGTGACCGACAGCTCAGCGAGTGACGATGACGACGACGACCTCGGCCCGGGCAGCTCGGACGACGGGCCGGGCGACGACGACGGCCCCGGCTCCGACAACTGACGGCGGCCGCCGGCGGATCTCCGCCCGGGTCCGGATCCTGCTGTGGCTGCTGCTGGTGATGGCGGTCGCGCTCGCCTCGGTGGCCATGACCACCCGCTCCTACCTGCTGCGGGACGTCGACAACCGGGTCAACCGGCTGCTCACGCAGGAGACCGGCGAGTTCGCCAACTTCGAGGAGCGCGGCGGCGACCCGCAGACCGGCCGGCCGTTCACCGACGCGGACCGGCTGCTGACGGTCTTCCTGGAACGGCAGTACCCGGACGCGGACGAGGAGCTGATCGGCCTGGTCGGGCGGGCGGGCGGCGGCGGCCCCCGGCAGATCCGCCAGCCGCACGACCTGCCCGTCGCCCTGCCCCTGCACCGGGACCCCGAGGCCCGGCGCCGCGTCTTCGTCTCCCCCGAGTCCTCCGGTGTGCTGCGGCGGCCTCAGGGCGAGATCCGCTGGGCCAAGGTCACCGTGGCTCAGCCGGGCCGGGAGCCGGACGCCGCGTTCGTCGTCGCCTTCCACCCGGAGCGGGAGCGGGCGCGGGTGAACACCGTCTTCCGCACGCTGCTGGTCATCTCCGGGGTCGCCCTGCTGCTGACGACCGGCATCGCCTGGGCGGTCGCCGGGCGGATCCTGCGGCCGGTGCGGGTGGTGCGCACGGCCGCCGCGCAGCTCACCGAGCAGGACCTCACCCGCCGTATCCCGGTGCACGGCCACGACGACATAGCGGCCCTGGCCGAGACCTTCAACGGCATGCTCGACCGGCTGGAGCGGGCGTTCGCGGCGCAGCGCGAGTTCGTCGACGACGCCGGGCACGAGCTGCGCACGCCGATCACCATCGTGCGCGGCCACCTGGAGGTCATGGGCGACGACCCGGCCGAGCGGGAGGAGACCGTCCGGCTGGTCACCGACGAGCTGGACCGGATGAGCCGCATCGTCGAGGACCTGCTGCTGCTCGCCAGGGCCGAACGCCCCGACTTCGTCACGCCCGAACCGGTCCAGGTCGCCGAACTGACCGCCGACGTCTACGTCAAGGCCCGCACCCTGGGCGAACGCGACTGGCGGCTCGACTCGGTCGCCGACGTGGAGGCCGAACTGGATCCACAGCGGATCACCCAGGCCATGGTGCAGCTCGCGCAGAACGCCGTGCAGCACACCACCACCGGCCAGACCATCCGCATCGGCTCCCGCGCCGACGGCCCGCACCTGGAGCTGTACGTCGCCGACTCCGGGCCGGGGGTGCAGCCCCAGGACACCGAGGTGATCTTCGAACGCTTCCGGCGCGGCACGGCCCGCCGGGGTGCCCGGGGCTCCGGGGCCGGGCTCGGGCTGTCCATCGTCAAGGCGATCGCGGAGGGCCACCGGGGGCGGGTGCGGCTCCACGGGACGCCCGGCGGCGGCGCCACCTTCGCCCTCGTCCTGCACGCACCCCGGGCACCGGAAGGAGACCCCACGTGAACCGCATCCTCATCGTCGAGGACGAGGAGCGCATCGCCTCCTTCGTGGAGAAGGGACTGCGCTCCAACGGCTTCACCACGACCGTCGTCACCGACGGCGACGCGGGCTACGAGTACGCCCTGACCGGCGGCTTCGACCTCGTCGTCCTCGACATCGGGCTGCCCGGCCGGGACGGCTTCACCCTCCTGCGCGAGCTGCGCGAGGCGCGGGTGTCGGTACCGGTGATCGTGCTGACCGCACGGGACTCCGTGCGGGACACGGTGGCCGGTCTGGAGGGCGGTGCCGACGACTGGATGACCAAGCCGTTCCGGTTCGAGGAACTGCTGGCGCGGGTGCGGCTCAGGCTCCGCACGGCGGCGCGGGCGCCGGAGGTGACGGTGCTCAGGTCGGGCTCCCTGAGCCTGGACCTGCGCACGCGGCGGGCCCGGGCCGGGGAGCGGACGGTCGACCTGACGGCGCGTGAGTTCGTGCTGCTGGAACTGTTCCTGCGGCATCCCGGGCAGGTGCTGTCCCGGGAGCAGATCCTGTCGCACGTGTGGGGGTACGACTTCGATCCGGGGTCCAACATCGTGGACGTGTACGTGCGGACGCTGCGGAAGAAGCTCGGGGCGGAGCGGGTGGAGACGGTGCGGGGGATGGGGTACCGGTTGCCGTAGTGCCGCATGAGCGCCGTGGCCGGGTGCGGGTGGCGTGTGGCTGGTCGCGCAGTTCCCCGCGCCCCCGAGGTGGCGCACCTGAACGTTCCTTCATGTGGAACTCATCGACGACTCACCGCCCCGAAGAATCCTCGATGACGTGACGCTGAACCTCCGCACCACGATCGCCCTGTGCGTCGCCCTGTCCATGTGCGCGCTGCTCGCCGTGCCCGCGAACTTCCCGGGGCTCGGCGGCGACGCCCGGCTCACGCTCGGCGTGTTCGCGCTGGCGACCTGCGCCTGGATCGGGACGTCCGTCGACGACACCTACATCGCCCTGGGCGCCGGACTCGCGCTCACGGTGACCGGGGTGATCAGCAGCGACACCCTGTTCGGGACGCTCGGGGACGCCACGGTCTGGCTGTTGATCTGCGCGTTCGTGCTGGCGGCCGCGGTGAGCCGGACCGGGCTCGCGGGCCGGGCGGCGGTGTTCCTGGTCAGCGGGGCGCGCGGCGTGCGGCAGCTCGTGCACCTGACCACCGCCGCCCTGGTCGTCACGGCGTTCGCGGTGCCCGCCACCTCCGGCCGGGCCGCGCTCGCGCTGCCGGTGTTCCTCGCGCTGGCGAAGGTCCTCGCCGACCGGAAGCGACTGGTCGTGATGCTGGCGCTGCTGTTTCCGACCGTGATCCTTCTGTCTGCGGTGGCGACCCTGATCGGCGCGGGTGCGCATCTGATCACCGTGTCGGTGCTGTGGGAGGCCACCGGGCAGCAGATCGGCTTCACGCAGTGGCTGCTGCTGGGCCTGCCGCTGGCCGTGGTCTCCTCGCACCTGGCCGCCGAGCTGGTCCTGCTGACGACGACCCGGCGCGCGGACCGCCGCGGCCCGGTCCGCGTCACCCCCGAGCAGATCCAGGAGCACAGCGAGCAGCCGGTGACCGGCCCCTGGAGCCAGGCCGAGAAGCGCTGCGCCCTGCTGCTGGCCACCGTGGTCCTGCTGTGGTGCAGTGAGCCGCTGCACCGGGTGCCGCCGGCCCTGGTCGCACTGATCGGTGCCGTCATCGCCTCCTCGCCGGCCCTGGGTACCGTGCGCCTGAAGGACGCCCTGAAGACCGTCCCCTGGGCGCTGCTGCTGTTCATGGCGGCGACGATGGCGATGGGCGTCGCGCTCGCCGACTCGGGCGCGGCCGGTTGGCTGGTTGCGGGGCTGCCGGCGGGCGCGACCCCGGTGGCGTTCCTGGCGGTCGTGATCACCGTGAGCACGGCGGCCCATCTGGTCCTGCAGTCGCGTTCGGCCCGCTCCTCGGTCCTGGTGCCGCTGGTCGTGGCCGCCTCCGCCGCCGCCGGCGTCAATCCGGTCGCCGCCGCCCTCGCCTCCACCGCCGCCGCCGGCTTCTGCCACACGCTGCCCGCCTCGGCCAAGCCGGTCACGCTCTTCGCGCAGGTTCCCGGCACCCCCACGTTCACCCCGCGCGACCTGCTGCGCCTGTCCGCCGTCCTGGCCCCGCTGACCGCCGTACTCGTCCTGCTGTTCGCCGTCGCGGTGTGGCCGCTGCTCGGCGTGTCCGTCACCCGTTGAGGAGCCCTCCATGCTGAACCGTGTCGTCGTAGCCCCCAGCGGCTTCAAGGAGTCCCTGTCGGCCGAGGCCGCCGCCGACGCCATCGCGGCCGGGGTGCGCCGCGTGCTGCCGGGCGCCGAGCTCGACCTCGTCCCGCTGGTGGACGGCGGCGAGGGCACGGCCCTGGCCCTGGCCGCCGCGACCGGGGGCAGGATCGTCACCGTGCCCGCGACCGGCCCGGTCGGGGAGCCCCTCGCCGCGCACTACGCCCTGCTGGGTTCCGGGGACACGGCCGTGGTGGAGATGGCGGCGGTGGCGGGCCTCTCCCTGGTCCCGCGCGACCGGCGCGACCCGGGCGCCACCACCACGTACGGCGTCGGCGAACTGATCCGCGCCGCCCTGGACTCGGGCGTCCGGCGGATCCTGGTCGGCTGCGGCGACTCGGGCACCTCCGACGGCGGGGCGGGCGCGCTCCAGGCCCTCGGGGCCCGGCTGCTGGACGAGGACGGCCGGGAACTGCCCCGGGGCGGCCGGGAGCTGACCCGGCTGCGCCGCGTCGACCCGGCCGGACTGGATCCCCGGCTCGCGGACGTGGAGCTGCTCGTCGCCTGCAACCCGTACAACGTGCTGTGCGGCGAGCGGGGCGTGGCCCGGGTCTTCGGACCGCAGAAGGGGGCGACGCCCGCGCAGGTGGAGGAGCTGTCGGCGGCCCTGGAGAACTGGGCGTTCGTCCTCACCCGGGACGCCGCCGTCCCGGGCACCGAGCTGCGCTCCGGCCCGGGCACGGGAGCCTCCGGCGGCCTGGGGGCCGGGCTCGCCGCCCTGGGCGCCCGGCTCCTGCCCCGCTTCGACGTGCTGCTGGACCACCTCGACCTGGACGCCCGGCTGGCCCGCGCCGATCTGGTCGTCACCGCCGAGGGTGCCCTGGACCGCCAGACGCCGCGCGGCAAGGTCCCGGCCGAGGTGGCCCGCCGGGCCAAGCGGTACGGACGCCCGGTCCTGGCGCTGGCCGGCACCCTCGGCGAGGGCGCGCACCAGGTGCCGGGCGTGGACGCCTGCCACGGCATCCTGCCCGCCCCGATGGAGCTGGCGGAGGCGCTGCTGCGGGCGGGCGAGCTGCTCACCGACGCCACCGAACGGGCCCTGCGGATGATCGTCCTGGGCGCCCGGCTACCGCTTCACGCCGAGGTGTCCGGGACGCAACGCCCTTCCTCCGTGCGGTAGTTCCACTTCGCTCCGTCCGTGACGAGCTCCTTCACCGCGTTCACGAACCGTTCGACGTGCTCGTCCGGCGTACCGGCCCCGAAGCTCACACGGACGGCGTTGAGGGACCTCTCCCCCGGCGCTGCCTCCGGCGCCCCGCATTCGCCCTGCGTCTGCGGGTCGCTGCCGAGCAGCGTGCGCAGCAGCGGGTGGGCGCAGAACAGCCCGTCCCGCACGCCGATGCCGTACTCGGCCGAGAGGGCGGCGGCGAAGTGCGAGCTGTTCCAGCCGTCGACGACGAAGGAGATCACGCCGACCCGCGGGGCGTCGTCCCCGAAGAGGGAGAGGGTGCGGACCTCGGGCACCTCGGCGAGCCCCGCGCGCACCTTCTCGATCAGGTACCGCTCGCGGGCGACGAGGGCGTCGAACCCGGCCTCGGTGAGGGCCTTGCAGGCGGAGGCGACGGCGTAGGCGCCGATGACGTTCGGGGAGCCGGCCTCGTGGCGGGCGGCGCTCTCGTGCCACTCCACGTCCACGCCCCCGTCCGCACCCCGCGCGACCTTGCGGCTGGCCCCGCCACCCGCGAGGTACGGCTCCGCCGCGCGCAGCCAGTCGGCCCGCCCGGCCAGGACGCCGGAGCCGAAGGGCGCGTACAGCTTGTGCCCGGAGAAGGCGACCCAGTCGACGTCGAGGTCCGCGACGGACACCGGGTGGTGCGGGGCCAGCTGGGCGGCGTCCAGCACGATCCGCGCCCCGTGGGCGTGCGCGGTGGCCGCCAGCTCCCGTACGGGCCACAGCTCGCCGGTGACGTTCGAGGCGCCGGTGACGCAGACGAGGGCGGGTCCGTGGGGGTCCCGGCCGGCGAGGGCGCGCTGCAGGGTCCCGACGGCCTCGCGGTGGCTCCTCGGAGCGTCGAGGAAGGTGACGCGGGCGTCGCGCCAGGGCAGCAGCGACGCGTGGTGCTCGGTCTCGAACACGAAGACCTCGCAGCCCTCCGGGAGGGCGGCGGCGAGGAGGTTGAGCGAGTCGGTGGTGGAGCGGGTGAACACGACCTGGTCGTCGGCGCGGCAGTCGAGGAACCCGGCGACGGTCCGGCGGGCGTTCTCGAACAGGTCGGTGGACAGCTGGGACAGGTACCCGGCACCGCGGTGGACGCTGCCGTAGTACGGCGCGTAGGCGGCGACGTCGTCCCAGACCCGCTGCAGCGCCGGGGCGCTGGCGGCGTAGTCGAGCGCGGCGTAGGTGACCTCACCGCCGGTCACGAGCGGCACGGTGACATCCCGTCCCAGAACGGGCAGCGGGGCACATACAGACCGGTCGGCGGCAAGGGTGGAGACGGACATGGCGAACTCCCGTGAGAGACAGGGGTGGAGAGAGAGGAAGGGGGTGCGGAGGCGGGGCTCTGCGGCCCTATCGCATTCGCTGACTCACGGAAGACTCCTCGTCGACCAGGACCCCTGGTGTCGCGAGGGGTCCGCGCTTGCCGCAGACCTCGCTGCCTGCGGCCTGGTCTTCACCCGGGGCACCCCGCCACGGACGGAGGGTTGCCGGACAGTCGGCCGGGGCCTCATGACTGTCACTCATGACCTGGTACGGGAACGTACGTGAAGTGATCGGCGTCCCGCAACCCGTGTCCGGATCACGGGACGCACCTCACGCGTCAGGCGTTGCTGGCGGCCACCCACCGCTCCAGCGTCCGCTTGGCGGCCCCCGAGTCGATCGACTCCGCCGCCCTGGCCATGCCGGCGCGGATCTGCTCGGCCAGCGTGCCCGTGCCCGGCTCCAGCGCCACCAGCGCCGCCGCCGCGTTCAGCAGCACCGCGTCCCGCACCGGGCCCCGCTCGCCGTCCAGCAGGCGGCGGGCGACCTCGGCGTTGTACGAGGCGTCCGCGCCGCGCAGGGCCTCCACCGGGACCAGTTCGAGCCCCACCTCGCGCGGGTCGAAGGCCTCCTCGGTCACCTTGCCGTCGCGGACGATCCAGACCCGGGAGGTGGCGGTGGTGGTCAGTTCGTCGAGGCCGTCGTCGCCGCGGAAGACCAGGGAGGAGTGACCGCGCTCGGCGAAGACGCCGGCCACGATCGGCGCCATGCGCGGGTCGGCCACGCCGACCGCCTGGGCGCGGACCTTGGCGGGGTTGGTCAGCGGCCCGAGGACGTTGAAGATGGTCCGGATGCCCAGCTGCCCGCGAGCCGCGCCCGCGTACCGCATCGACGGGTGGAACTTCGCCGCGAAGCAGAACGTGATCCCGGCCTCCTCGGCCACCCCGGCCACCCGGTGCACCGGCAGCTCCAGGTTGACGCCGAGCTTCTCCAGGACGTCGGAGGCGCCGGACGCCGAGGACGCGGCGCGGTTGCCGTGCTTGACGACCTTCGCGCCCGTGCCGGCGATGACGATGGCCGACATCGTGGAGATGTTGACGGTCTTCGCGCCGTCGCCGCCCGTGCCGACGATGTCGACCGCGGGGCCCGGCACCTCGATGACGTTGGCGTGCTCGTACATCGCCCGGACGAACCCGGCGATCTCCTCGACGGTCTCCCCCTTGGCGCGCAGTGCCACCACGAACCCGGCGATCTGCGCGTCGGTCGCCTCGCCGCGCATGATCAGGTCCATCGCCCACGCGGTGTCGTCGGCGGTCAGGTCCCGGCCCTGAAGCAGGCCGTTCAACAACAGGGGCCAGGAGCGGCCCGCCGCGGTGTCGCCTCCAGCGGGGGTCACAGCGCTCATAAGCCGCTCCAGGATCAGGCGTCCCGCACTACGGGACGAGAGTCTCAACGAGGTCCACCCTATCCAGCCCCAGAGCACCGCGAAGGGCCCCGTCCGAACACCGGACGGGGCCCTTGCCGTGGCGTGGCGAAGCAGTGATCAGTGGTGGCCGTGGCCGCTCGTGATCTCCCGGTACTCCTCGACGGTGGGCTTCGGGATCTGGGCGCCCTCGCCGTAGTAGGCGTCGCTGAGCTTGGCGCGCAGCTTCTCGGAGCCCTTCACCTTGCGCTCGACACCGTTCTCGTCGACCGTCGGGCCGAGCTCGACCGGCTTGTACTGCTCGTGCGCCGTGAGCGTGTACATCTGCTCCTGGCTGAGCGGCTCGTGCACCTCGATGAACTCACCGTGCGGCAGGCGCTTGATGATGCCCGACTCGCGGCCGTGCAGCACCTTGTCCTTGTCCCGGCGCTGCAGGCCGAGGCAGATCCGCTTGGTGATGATGAACGCGATGACCGGCCCGGCGAAGAACCCGATCCGGACGAACCAGGTGACCGCGTTGATCGACAGGTGGAAGTGCGTGGCGACGATGTCGTTGCCACCGCCGATCAGCATGATCATGTAGCCGGTGACCCAGGCGACACCGAACGCGGTGCGCGTCGGGGCGTTGCGCGGCCGGTCCAGGATGTGGTGCTCGCGCTTGTCCCCGGTCACCCACGACTCGATGAACGGGTACAGGGCGATGATCGCGAGGAACAGGCCGAAGAGGACCAGCGGGATGAACACGCCCAGGACGAGCGTGTGACCCCAGAAGTTGATCTCCCAGCCCGGCATGGCGCGGACCAGACCCTCGGCGAAGCCCATGTACCAGTCGGGCTGCGCGCCGGTCGACACCTGGTCGGGCCGGTACGGGCCGAGGACCCAGATCGGGTTGACCGTGGCGATGCCGGCGAGGGCCGCGATGACACCGAAGACCAGGAAGAAGAAGCCTCCGGCCTTGGCCATGTAGACCGGCAGCAGCGGCATGCCGACGACGTTCTTGTTGGTCCGTCCAGGGCCCGCGAACTGCGTGTGCTTGTGGTAGAAGACCAGGATCAGGTGGCCGACCACGAGCCCGAGCATGATGCCCGGCAGCAGCAGGATGTGGATCGAGTAGAACCGGGCGACGAAGTCGGTGCCCGGGAACTCCCCGCCGAACAGGAACATCGAGATGTACGTGCCGACGATCGGCACGGACAGGATCGCGCCCTGCGTGAAGCGGACACCGGTGCCGGAGAGCAGGTCGTCCGGGAGCGAGTAGCCGGTGAAACCGGTGAACATGCCGAGGACGAACAGCAGGAAGCCGAACAGCCAGTTGATCTCGCGCGGCTTGCGGAACGCGCCGGTGAAGAAGACGCGCATCATGTGCACGAACATGCCGGCGAGGAAGATGATCGCCGCCCAGTGGTGGATCTGCCGGATGAGCAGACCGCCGCGGACGTCGAAGCTGATGTCCAGCGTGGAGGCGAACGCCTCCGACATCAGCTGCCCCTGGAGCGGGACGTAACTGCCGTGGTACTCCACCTCGTTCATCGACGGGTGGAAGAACAGCGTCAGGTACACACCCGTCAGGATGATGATGATGAAGCTGTAGAGGCAGATCTCACCCAGCATGAAGGACCAGTGGTCCGGGAAGATCTTGCGCATGTTGGCCTTGGCCAGGGAGTAGATCCCCAGGCGGCCGTCGGCCCAGTCGGCGACCCGCTCTCCGGCGGGCGCCTTGCGGCGGTCGTCCTTGTTACTCATCCGCGCTCCCAGAAGGCAGGACCGACGGGCTCTTCGAAGTCGCCGAGCGCCTCGAGGTAGCCCTCGTCGTTCACGCCGATGCGCAGCTGCGGCAGGGCGTGACCGGCGGGACCGAAGATCACTCGGGCACCGTCGGACAGGTCGAAGGTGGACTGGTGGCAGGGGCAGAGCACGTGATGCGTCTGCTGCTCGTACAGGGAGATCGGGCAACCGACGTGGGTGCAGATCTTCGAGTACGCGACGATGCCCTCGTGCGACCACTCGAGCTCGCGCTTGTCCTTGATGTTCTCCGGCTGGATCCGGACGATCATCAGGGCGGCCTTGGCGATCTCGTTCTGGAACTCGTGGTCGTGCTCCTCCAGGCCCTCGGGCTTGGCGAAGGTCAGCGAACCGACCGCGACGTCCGAGGGGCGCAGCGGCTGGTTCGTGTTCATGTTCACGAGCAGCTTGCCCTTGGACCACAGCGTGTGGCGGAGCTTCTCGCCGGGCAGCGGGCCGAGGTCGCGCAGCAGCACGACGCCGGAGAGCGGCACCAGCGTGAGCGCGCCGAGCATGGTGTTGCGGATCAGCTTGCGGCGGCCGAGCGCGGACTCCTTGGCGCCCTGCTTGAAGTCCGCGAAGACCTTCTCGCGCACCTCGGGCTCCGCCTCGATCGGGTGCCGCTCGTCGGCGATCTCCACGTCCGACATCAGGGTGCGCGCCCAGTGGACGGCGCCGGCGCCGATGCAGAACAGCGCGATGCCGAGCGTCATGCCCAGCGCGAAGTTCAGGGCGCTGATGCGGCCGAGCGGGAAGATGTAGACCGACTTGTCGACCGGGATCGCCACGAACGCGGCGATGAAGGCGATGGTGGCCAGCATCGACACCGTGAACATCAGGGCGACCGAGCGCTCGGACCGCTTGGCGGCCCGCTCGTCGATGTCCTGGATCCGGTGCTCGTGGGGCGGCAGGCCCGGGTCGGCGAACGGGTGCTTCTCGTCCGCGACGCTGACCACGCCGTGCTCGTCATGTCCTGCGGACCGCGCGGCGGGCAGGTTCTCTTCTGGAATCTCTTGGCTACTCATGACTTCTTGGCCTTTGCGGTCCGGGCGGCGACCCACACGGCGACGGCGATCAGTCCGCCGAGACCGAAGATCCAGCCGAAGAGGCCCTCGCTGACCGGTCCCAGACCGCCCAGTTCGAGGCCACCGGGGCTCTCGGTCTTCTCGCTGTTGACCGCGTCGAGGTACGCGATGATGTCCTTCTTGTTCTTCTCCGACAGCGTGGTGTCGGGGAAGGACGGCATGTTCTGCGGGCCGGTCTGCATGGCCTCGTAGATGTGCTTCTCGGAGACGCCCTCCAGGCTCGGCGCGTACTTGCCGTGCGTCAGCGCGCCGCCCTTGCCGGTGAAGTTGTGGCACTGCGCGCAGTTGGTCCGGAAGAGTTCACCGCCCTTGGCGATGTCGGCGCCCTCGGGGCTGTACTGGTCCTCCGTCGGGACGGCCGGGCCGGCACCGAGGGAGGCGATGTACGCCGCGAGCTGGTCGATCTCGGCCTGGGTGTAGATGTTCTTCTTCTTCGGGACCTGCGGGCCCTGGGAGGTGGCGGCCGGCATACGGCCCGTGCCCACCTGGAAGTCGACGGACGCGGCGCCCACACCCACCAGGCTCGGGCCGTCGGAGGTGCCCTGACCGCCGGTGCCGTGGCAACTGGCGCAGCCGACCGAGTAGAGCTTCTTGCCCTCCTCGATGGTGAGGGACTGGGCGGATTCGTCGGCCTGCGCCTTGCTCGCGGGTGCGAACGCGGCGTACAGCCCCCCGGTGCATGCCAGCGCGAGGAGTAGGACGACGAGCGCCGCCATCGGGTGGCGTCGTCGTGCGGAGAGCTTTTTCACGGATTACCCCGGTGTCAGGATCTTCTGCGTCGATGCTTCTGGGATGCGCGCCTCGTCGGGCGCGGCGGATGCGGGCCCTGCTACTTGATCATGTAGATCGTGGCGAAGAGGCCGATCCAGACGACATCGACGAAGTGCCAGTAGTAGGACACGACGATCGCGGCGGTCGCCTGCTCGTGGGTGAACCTCCGGGCCGCGTAGGTCCGGCCCAGGACCAGCAGGAAGGCGATGAGACCGCCCGTCACGTGCAGGCCGTGGAAGCCGGTGGTCAGGTAGAAGACCGAGCCGTACGGGTCGGACGAGAGGGACAGGCCCTCGTGCTTGACCAGCTCGGTGTACTCGAAGACCTGGCCTCCGATGAAGATCGCACCCATGATGAAGGTGACGATGAACCACATCCGGAGCTTCTTCACGTCACCGCGCTCGGCGGCGAAGACGCCGAGCTGGCAGGTGAGGGAGGAGAGCACCAGGATCGTGGTGTTCGTCGCCGAGAACGGGAAGTTCAGGGCATCGGCCTTCTCCTGCCAGAAGTCAGGACCGGTCACCGATCGCAGGGTGAAGTACATCGCGAAGAGGGCCGCGAAGAACATCAGCTCGGAACTCAACCAGATGATGGTTCCGACGCTGGTGAGGTTCGGCCGGTTGACCGACGGGTGCGCGTGCCCGGTTTCTACTGTCGTTGCTGTCGCCACGACCGACATTATGTCGGTCGCTTATCCCGCCCTCACTCCGGGGGGTGCCGTTCGGAGTGTCTAAGCCGGTCGTACCGGTGTTGACGTGGTGTTCAAGGGAGTAGCATCCGGCTCAACGGGCCTGTCCTTACGACGCTGACGTCACGGAGGAACAATGCAGCCGACCGCCACGGTGCTGGTCTACAGCGACGACTCCAACACCCGCGAACAGGTGCGGCTCGCGACCGGCCGGCGGCCGGCCCCGGACGTGCCTGTGGTGGAGTTCGTGGAGTGCGCGACCCCGGCGGCAGTGATCAAGGAACTGGACCGCGGCGGGATCGACGTCTGCGTGCTGGACGGTGAGGCCGTGCCGATGGGGGGCATGGGGGTCTGCCGGCAGATCAAGGACGAGATCTTCGACTGTCCTCCGGTGCTGTTGCTGATCGGGCGGCCGCAGGACGCGTGGCTGGCGACGTGGAGCCGTGCGGAGGCGGCGGTGACCTTGCCGGTGGAGCCGGTGGAGTTCGCCTCCGCCCTGGCTTCCTTGTTGCGGTCGAGGGCGGCTTTGAACGCCTAGGAGCCCCAGACGTCCGGTCGTGTGGCGACGTACCGGTGCGTGGGGGCTGTTCGCGCAGTTCCCCGCGCCCCTTCAGGTCAGACGCTCTGCGGGCGCAGCCGGGCCCTGTCGGCCGGGGTGGGGCCCTCCGGGGTGCCGCCCACCAGGGCGCTGCCGGTGCGCCACTTCGTCCAGTCGAGGTTCCAGTCGCCGTAGCCGTTGCCGAACGGCGTCATCGTGTCGCCGGCGGAGTTGACGACCTTGACGATGTCGCCCTCGCGGACGGTCTCGTAGAACCAGGCGGCGTTCTCGGTGCTCATGCCGGTGCAGCCGTGGCTGACGTTGGCGTAGCCCTGCGAGCCCACCGACCAGGGGGCGGCGTGGACGTACTCGCCGCTGTTGGTGACCCGGACCGAGTGGTGGACGACCAGGTCGTAGAAGTCCGAGGCGCCGATGCTGGCGCTGGTCATCCGGACGGTGCCCTCCTTGGCCAGGACGACCTTGACGCCGTTGCGGGTGTCATAGCCGGGCATGCCCGTGGTGACCGGGATCTCGCGGACGACCTCGTCGTTCTTGTAGACGGTCATCCGGTGGGCCGCGGCGTCCGTGACGGCGACGACCTTGTCGCCCGTGGTGATGGTCAGCGGCTTGGCCCTGCCGCCCCACATGCGGTCGCCGATCTTGATGCCCTCCAGGTTGCTGCGGACCTGGACGGTGGCCTGGGCGGGCCAGTAGTCCTTCGGGCGGTAGTGGAGCTTCCTGTCGTCCACCCAGTGCCAGGCGCCGTCCGTGGCGGGCGTGGAGGAGACCCTGAGCGCGCGTTCGACGACGGCCCGCTGCGCCGTGTCCTTGACGGGCTGGCTGAGCTCGGCCGTGATGGGCTGGCCGACGCCGTAGGTGCCCTGCTCGGGGCCGAAGGTGACGTCCAGGCGCTTCTTGGCGGCCGGCTTGCCGGTGGCGAAGGTGAGGACCTTGCGGCCGGGAGCGCCGTCCTCGTCCTCGGTGCTCACCCGGACCGTGTAGCCGGCGTTGGCGGCGAGCGGCGAGGTGCTGTGCCAGCGGCTCCCGTCGGCGGCGAGTTCGCCCGCCACGTGGCGTCCTGCGGCGTCGTGGGCGGTGACGTCGGTGATGCGCCCGCCGGAGTCCTCGACGACGACTTCCAGGGGCTTGTCCGGGTCGGCCTTCTTGTGGCCGTCCGGGGTGTTGAAGGAGATCTGGTCCGCCGCGTCGTAGGGGCGGGCGGAGAGGGGGTTGCCGTCGGAGCCGCAGGCGGTGACGCCCGCGCCGAGGGCCATGACCAGCAGCGCGCAGCCGACGGCGGCGCGGGGGCGGGATATCGCTGTGTGGCTCATGGCCTCACGCTAGGAAGTCGCGTCAAGAGCGGCACGCCGACCGACCCGTACGAGTGACATGTATTACGCCGGGAGCAGGAGCCCACGACCAGGGGCCCGGACTCTCCTCACGGAGTGTCCGGGCCCCTGCGGCGCTCGGTGCGGTGTTACTGGGTGCGGTTCTCACCGCGGTAGTACTCGAAGACCCAGCCCCAGATGCCGATCAGGATGATCGGCAGCGAGAAGTACATCAGCCACCAGCCGATGGCGACGGCCAGGAAGGCCAGGGCGCCACCGATGGCCAGGGAGAGCGGCTGCCAGCTGTGCGGGCTGAAGAACCCGACCTCGCCGGCGTCGTCGGCGACGTCCGCCTCCTTGTCGTCCTGGGCGCCCACGTCGACCCGCTTGGCCGTGAAGCCGAGGTAGAAGCCGATCATGATGGCCAGGCCGAACGCCAGGAAGAGCGCCGTGGTGCCGGCCGGCTCCTTCGACCACCAGCCATAGACGATCGCCATGACGAGGATGAAGGCGCTCAGCCACATGAACATCTTGCCCTGGATCTTCACTTGCCGGCCTCCTTGCCGCCAGCCAGAGCCTTGTCGCCGTGGCCCACGTTCTCGAGCTGGTCGAGGGCGGCGATCTCCGGGTGGTGCAGGTCGAACGCCGGGGATTCACTCCGGATCCGCGGCATGGTGATGAAGTTGTGGCGGGGCGGCGGGCAGGAGGTGGCCCACTCCAGGGAGCGGCCGTAGCCCCACGGGTCGTCGACGCCGACCGGCTTGCCGTACTTGGCCGTCTTCCACACGTTGTAGAAGAACGGCAGGATCGACATGCCGAGCAGGAACGAGCTGATCGTCGAGATCGTGTTCAGCGCGGTGAAGCCGTCGGCCGCCAGGTAGTCGGCGTAACGGCGCGGCATGCCCTCGGCGCCCAGCCAGTGCTGGACCAGGAACGTGCCGTGGAAGCCGATGAACAGCGTCCAGAAGGTGATCTTGCCCAGGCGCTCGTCCAGCATCTTGCCGGTCCACTTCGGCCACCAGAAGTGGAAGCCGGAGAACATCGCGAAGACCACGGTGCCGAAGACGACGTAGTGGAAGTGGGCCACCACGAAGTAGGAGTCGGAGACGTGGAAGTCCATGGGCGGCGAGGCCAGGATGACACCGGTCAGACCACCGAAGGTGAAGGTGATCAGGAAGCCGGTGGCCCAGAGCATGGGGGTCTCGAAGGACAGCGAGCCCTTCCACATGGTGCCGATCCAGTTGAAGAACTTCACACCGGTCGGGACCGCGATGAGGAAGGTCATGAAGGAGAAGAACGGCAGCAGGACACCGCCGGTGACGTACATGTGGTGGGCCCACACCGTCACGGACAGGCCCGCGATCGCGATGGTCGCGCCGATCAGACCCGTGTAGCCGAACATCGGCTTGCGGGAGAAGACCGGGATGACCTCACTGATGATGCCGAAGAACGGCAGCGCGATGATGTACACCTCTGGATGGCCGAAGAACCAGAAGAGGTGCTGCCACAGCAGGGCGCCGCCGTTGGCGGAGTCGAAGACGTGGGCGCCGAACTTGCGGTCCGCCTCCAGCGCGAACAGGGCCGCGGCCAGGACCGGGAAGGCCAGCAGGACCAGCACACCGGTCAGCAGCACGTTCCAGGTGAAGATCGGCATGCGGAACATCGTCATGCCCGGGGCGCGCATGCAGATGATCGTGGTGATGAAGTTGACCGAGCCGAGGATGGTGCCGAAGCCGGAGAAGGCCAGACCCATGATCCACATGTCGGCGCCGATGCCCGGGGAGCGGACCGCGTCCGACAGCGGGCTGTAGGCGAACCAGCCGAAGTCGGCCGCGCCCTGCGGCGTGAGGAAGCCGCCGACCGCGATGAGCGAGCCGAACAGGTACAGCCAGTAGGCGAACATGTTCAGCCGCGGGAAGGCCACGTCCGGCGCGCCGATCTGCAGCGGCATGATCCAGTTCGCGAAGCCCGCGAACAGCGGCGTCGCGAACATCAGCAGCATGATCGTGCCGTGCATCGTGAACGCCTGGTTGAACTGCTCGTTCGACATGATCT
>NZ_JAPSKN010000180.1 GCF_031181705.1 Streptomyces sp. | reverse complement strand
GGTGGGGGTGGGACTCGCCGCTTCCAAGGAGCGGCTGCTCGCCGACAGCGACTTCGTCTCGGTCCACCTCGCGCTGAGCGACCGCACCCGCGGCCTGCTCGGGGCCGCCGAACTCGCCCTGCTCAAGCCGACCGCCTACCTGGTCAACACCTCCCGCGCGGCGATCGTCGACCAGGACGCGCTGCTCGACGCCCTGCACACCGGCCGGATCGCGGGCGCGGGCGTCGACGTCTTCGACGTCGAGCCGCTGCCCGCGGGCCACCCCATGCGCACCGCCCCGCGCCTGCTCGCCACCCCGCACCTCGGCTACGTCTCGCACGCCAACTACGCGACCTACTACGGCCAGGCCGTCGAGGACATCCGGGCGTTCCTGGACGGCTCCCCGGTACGCCGGCTGCCCTGACCTGCCTTCAGGACGGGTGATCCGGCCGTGATCGCCGTGACCCGGCGTGAACGGGCGCGTTGAACGGGAAGCACGGCGGCTCCACCTGCCGCCTGTTCACCGAGTCAGAAGGAGAACGTGATGTCTCGCATCGCGAAGGCAGCCGGCGTCGCGCTGGGCACGGGTGCCGTGATGGTCAGCGGGGCCGGTCTGGCCCTGGCCGACGCGGGCGCCCAGGCCGCGGCTGTCGGGTCGCCGGGCGTCCTGTCGGGCAACGTCCTGCAGGTCCCGGTCCACATCCCGATCAACCTGTGCGGCAACACGGTCAACGTCATCGGCCTGCTGAACCCCGCATTCGGCAACGAGTGCGAGAACAAGGACGACCACAAGAACCACAAGGGTGGCTACGGGTACGGCCACTGAGCCGTACGCACCTCGTGCACACCAGGAAAGCCCCGGCACATTCCGTGCCGGGGCTTTCCGCATGGGCCGGGCCGACCCGCCCGATCCGGTGAACCCGGGGCGGTGTCACGCGTAGCGGTAGATCCGCCCGTGGTCCTCCAGTTGCTCGGGACTCACGTCCCACGGCGGCAGCTTCTCGTGCCGCGCCACGACCCGCCGGTACTGCGCGCTGCTCGGTCCGGGCGGCTTCGCCGGCAGGTAGCGGTGCTCGCGGTGGCGCCGCTGCCAGCGGGACCACACCAGGTCCAGGAAGGCGTGGTGCATCCAGAAGACCGGGTCGTTCACGGAGGCGCCCCCGACCATGGCCCCGCCGACCCAGCGGTGCACCCGGTTGTGGTTGTGCCAGGAGGCGCTGCCCCGCCCGGTGCCCCAGCCCTCCAGCTTGTTGCGGAAGCCCTTGCGGACCGTCGAGTCCCAGGGGGAGGCGTCGTAGAGCGGGTCCTTCAGCGCCCACTCCAGTTCGCTCTTCGTCGGCAGCTGGATCGGGTCGCGGGCGCGGCCGAGGTCGCGGGTGAGGAACTCCTCGTCGGTGACGCCCTCCTTGAGGGTCCAGTTGCCCTCCGCGTAGGCGAACGGCCCGGTCATCACCTGGCGGTCGGAGCGCCGTCCGTTGCCGCCGAGGAGGTCCGCGGTCCAGGGCGTGGACGTGGGCGAGCGGTCGCGCGTCCAGTCCCAGTACGGCACCGACACCGAGGCGTCGACCTTGCGCAGGGCCCGCTCCAGGTCCAGCAGGAACCGCCGGTGCCAGGGCAGGAACGAGGGCGCCATGTGGGCGGTGCGCAGTCCGTCCTCGCCGTCGGCGGTGTAGTACTCGATGTGCGTGCGGACGAACTCGTCGTACTCGCCCCGCCGTTTCACCTCCAGCATCGCCTTCACGAACCGGCGCTTCTCGGTGCGGGTCAGCGTGCTGACGTCCTTACGCGTGTACACCATGCGGGCCCCCCTCCTGGTGCCGGCCGTGGCCGGGCAGGTCGCGCAGGTGCCGCCCGGGGCCGAGCTCGTCGACGGCCGCGCGGGTCGCCGCCAGGGGGGTGGGGTAGGAGCGGTAGTGGTCGACCAGGCTGAGCCAGCTGCCGTCGGCGCGGCGCATCAGGTGCAGCGGCCGGCCGTCCACAGTGACGTGCCACTCCACGTCCGTGGCGGCCTGCTCCGGGGAGGGGACCGGCACGCCCCGGATGCGGCGGCCCCGGTAGACCTCCTCGAACTTGCCGTCCCCGGCGAGCACGTCCGTGTTCTTGCCCCCCGGCTGCGCGGACTCCCCGGACCGGGCGACCGCGACGACGGGGACGACCGCGGCGCCCAGTGCCGCGACCACGAGCCCGCGCATCAGGCCCCGCCGCGTCCGCCGCCCGTCACCCTCGGGCGCCGGTCCCGCCTGCGCGCCCATCGGTACTCCGCCGACCCCTACGACCATGCTGTGCTCCTCAATCCGCTCGGGCTGTCATAGCGGTAACAGCCCGAAGGCCCCCGCGGTCACCGCCGCGGGGGCCACACGAGAACTCCCGCTGCGGCCGGGCGCCCTACAGGCCGGGGCCGACGCCCAGGTCCGCGGTCGGGACCGTCTGCACCAGCGGGGACAGCACGCCCGCCTGCGGCAGCTTCGCCTGGGGCAGGCCGAAGCCGTCCGCGTTGGGCGAGGTGAGCGGGGCGTCGACGGACAGGCCCGGCGCCAGCGTGCGCAGGTCGGAGGCGGGGGCGTCGACGCCGACGTGGTCGAAGCCGGCGCCGAGGATGTGCGGCAGGGGCGCCCGCAGGTCGGCGCCGGGCAGTCCGCCGTGCACCGGCAGCTGCGGGATCGCCCGCTCCGGGATGAGCCGGCCCTCGACGTAGCGCGGCCCTTCGGGCGAGCCGGGCACGGGCACGGGGAGTTGCCCGGTGGCTTCGGGCAGTTCCACGTTGAGGGCCTTCTCGGCGCCGCCCAGCGGCACGGGGACGGGGACCGTGCCGACCGCGGCGGCGGGGGTCGCGGTGGCGGCGCCGGCCGCGGCCGCCACACACGTGATCACTGCGGCGAGGGTTCCTCGGGTGGTCGACTTCATCAGGGGTTCGGTCCCTTTCGCGTGTCGGGGCTCAGCGTGCGTACCGAGTAACGAGCCGGGGAACCGCACCAGCGCACAATTCCCCCGACTGCCGCAGTAATACGACGGACCGGCCCGGCACCCGGTCCGTCAGGTCGTCCAGAAGTCCCACCAGCGGATGAGGACCAGCATGGCGACGACCCCGGCGTGCAGCACCGGCGGCACCCAGGTGAACTCGTCGAGGAAGCGCCGCAGCGGGGCCGGTGCGGGCAGGAAGGCATGCCGTACGGCGAACGACGTGACGTACCAGAACAGGGGGATCGTCGCGACCCAGGCCAGGGCGCACCACAGGCACAGCGCGTTGATCCGGTACAGCGACTCGAACTGCAGCCAGGTCACGAACCCCACGCCGAACAGGCACCCGGCGTCGAAGGCCAGCCAGTACCAGCGCGGGAAGCGGGCCCCGGCCAGCAGGCTCACGCCGACGCAGACGACGACGCCGTAGGCGATCAGTCCCAGCATCGGGTTGGGGAACCCGAAGGCCTCGGCCTGGTCGCTCTCCATGACGCTGCCGCAGGAGACCACCGGGTTCAGGCTGCAGCCGGGGGTGAAGTCCGGGTCCCGCAGCAGCTCGACCTTGTCGAGGGTGATGATCCAGGACGCCAGCAGCCCGGCCGCCCCGGTGACGACGAGCAGCAGGGCGAACGCCCGGCCGGCGCCCGCCGTGCGCGCCGCCGCGGGGGCCGGTGGGGTCACTTCGGCAGGGGGAGACCGCCGAGCAGACCGCGGCTGGAGTTCAGCTTGGTCGTCGCCTGCTTGACGGTGCTGAGCACGGAGTCCTTGTTCTCGGTGTCGAGCGCGTTCGACTGGTGCTTGAGCGGCATCGGGTCGATGGGCTCGCGGGTGAGGGCGTTGACGGCGCCGTTGAGGCTGGTGGGGGTGACGTGCGCGGGGTCGTAGTCGGCGTGCGCGGGTGCGGCACCTGCGACGACGGCGAGGGAACCGGCAACGACGGCGGCGGCCTTCAGGGACTTCATCGTGGTCCTTTCCTGGGCGACTCGGGTCACCGTGTAGGGGGAATTTCCGACGCCGTGCCTAACGAGGCCTGTGCGGAGCGGAAACCCCGTCGGCAGAACCTCATATGAGTCGCTGAAAGAGAAAGCTGAAACAGAAAGCCGTGCCGGTCCGAGGGGACCGGCACGGCTTCGGGCGGGCGGGGCCGCTGTTGTCAGGGGGCCTTCGGCAGCGAGGGCAGGCCGGCCAGGTCGGGGGCGGGCAGTTCACTGCCGACCAGGGTCGCGGCGACGGTGTTGACGAGGCTCGTGACGACGGCGTTGACGGCCGGTGTGACCTGGGCGCTCTCGCCGGAGGTGACGGCCTTGAGCAGACCGCCGGTGGCCTTCTCCAGGGCGTCGAGCGCCTCGGTCACGAGCCCTTCCGGCACCTCGGCCCGGTCCTCGACGGGCGCGGGCAGGGTGCTGGCCTGCGGCAGCGGGCTGTCCGGGGCGGTGGTGCCGGGCGCGGTCGCGGCCGGGGAGGCGGTCGCCTGGTCGATGGCGTCCTGCACCGAGGTGCTCAGCTTGGCCGCCTCGGAGGGCGGCAGTTGCCCGCCGTCCGCCTTGAGCACGGCGGTCAGCAGGTCGGCGACCGGGGTGAGCACGCCGCCGAGGTCGCCCAGGCCCTCGACCTGGCCGAGGAGTGCGTCCGCGTCGGGTACGGGGGCCCGGGACGCCGTGTGGGCGCGCTCCGGGGCGAAGGCGCTGTCGGCGGCCACGGCCACGGGCCCGGTGACCGCGAGCAGCAGCGTGGCGCAGAGTGCGGGGGTCGCGATTCGCCGTACGGGCAGACGCATGGGGGTTCCTTTCGGTGGTGCGTCGGATCTTGTGCCCACCGTGCGAGTGGCCGCAACGCTCCGCAACCGAGCGAACGCACCAGGTCAGCCCCCTGTCCGCGCGCCCGCGGCGTCCCCCCTGGTGAGGCGGCGTGCGCGCGAGGGACCCACCGGACGGCATGCCCGCCCCCGTTCGGGGCAACCAGCCGCGTGACGCGAACCGGCCGCCCTCCCGCATGGTCCTACGGGAAGGCGGCCGGTCTGGGTTCCGCAACGACGTCAGTCGTTCTCGCACTCGTTGCCGAACGCCGGGTTCAGCAGGCCGATGATGTCGACCGTGTTGCCGCAGACGTTGACCGGGATGTGCAGCGGAACCTGGACGACGTTGCCGGACAGCACACCCGGGGAGTGGGCGGCGGCGGCCTGCGCGCCGGCGTCGGCGGCGGCGATGCCGGTGCTGCCCGCGACAGCGGCAGCGGCAGCGGAGGTCAGGACCAGGCCCTTCGCGATACGCGACATGGAGAGGTGCTCCTTGGGGTTGACACAAACATCCGGGCGGATGCCCGGCGCTGTGTCAACGCGTGGCGTGCGCGCGAGTTGTGCCGCCAAAGGAGTGATCCGACCGCGGTGACCCTCTTCACGGTTCCGACACACATGCCCGGTTTCTCCGTAATAGTACGGGTTGCGACTACAGTTGCGGACCTCTCAACGCACCCCGACAACTAGCAGATCGCACTGATGACGGACCCCCGACACGCCTCACGAAAGGCCCGCCGGTCCCGCGGACCGCAGACGCCTCGCTCGTCCTTTCGACGGGCCACCCGCGGAGACCACGTTCCGCGAAGCCCTGCGGTGCGGTGGTGACCAGGGGCCGTCCGGCTCGTTGCCCAGCGGGACGCGGCGTGCGCCGGCGCGGCTTTCGGCGCTGTCGGTACCCGGTAGTGAGGCGCGTTCCCGCCGTCCCGAGCGCCGTCCGTGAGCGAGGAAAACCGCGCATGCACCAGCCACCGACCGACCCTGAGCCACGGGTCCTCCACGTCACCCAGCCCGTGGACGGCGGCGTCGCCCGCGTCGTGACGGACCTGGCCCGGGCCCAGCTCGCCGCCGGCCTGCGGGTCACGGTCGCCTGCCCCGACAGCCCCCTCGCGGCCCGGCTCGCGGCGCTCGGCGCGGACGTGCGGCCCTGGGCGGCCACCCGGGCGCCGGGGCCGTCGCTCGGCGGCGAGGTACGGCGGCTCGCCGGGATCGTCGCGGACGTCCGGCCCGATCTGGTGCACGCGCACAGCGCCAAGGCCGGACTGGCCGGGCGGCTCGCCGTGCGGGGGCGGATCCCGACGGTGTTCCAGCCGCACGCCTGGTCGTTCGAGGCGGTCGGCGGGACCACCGCGGCCCTGGCGCGCGGCTGGGAGCGGTGGGGAGCGCGCTGGGCCGAGCGGGTGGTCTGCGTGAGCGAGGCGGAACGCCGGCGGGGTGAGACGGCCGGGATCCGCGGGCGGTGGACCGTCGTACCCAACGGCATCGACGTCGAGCGCTTCCGTCCGGCCAGCGCCGGCACCGTACGGGCGCGGCTGCTGCCGGACAGCGATCCGGGGGCGCCGCTGGTGGTCTGCGTGGGGCGGCTGTGCCGGCAGAAGGGCCAGGACGTCCTGCTGACGGCATGGGAGTCGGTGCTGCGGCGGATGCCCGGGGCGCGGCTGGTGCTGGTCGGCGACGGCCCCGACCAGGGCCGGCTGCGGGCCCTGGCGCCCCCGTCGGTGCGGTTCGCCGGGGGCGTCACCGACGTCGTGCCCTGGTACCAGGCGGCGGACCTGGTCGTCCTGCCGTCGCGCTGGGAAGGCATGGCCCTGGCGCCGCTGGAGGCCATGGCGTGCGGGCGGCCGGTGGTGGTGACGGACGTGGGCGGGGCCCGGGAGAGCCTGCCGCCCGGCCTCGCGCCGCACTGCCTGGTGCCCGCCGTCGCCCCGGCGGCCCTGGCCGCGGCCGTCACCGGGCTGCTGCCGGACGCGCCGCTGCGCGCGTCGCTGGGCGACGCCGGGCGCCGGCACGTCCTGACCACGCACGACGTGCGCCGCACGGCTCAGGCGGTCGCGGACGTGTACCGCGAACTCCTGGGCGGGCGCGCCGTGTCCACCGAGCACAGGGAGTCAGTCCACTCGTGACCGCGGAAAGCACCGTCCCCCCTCCCGCCGGGCAGCCCCGGGACCTCGGATCCACGCCGGTGACACTGCTGCCGCCGCGCGGCACCACGGCGGGCTTCCGGCCGGCCGCCGGACGGCCCGCTGCCCGGCCCGTGTCGCCGCTGCCGCTGCTCGCCGCGGACGGCACCGCCGCCGTGCTGGGCGCGCTCGCGCTCACCGGCACCCAGCGTCACCCGCTGCTGCTGGCCGTGCTGGTGACCGTCTCGCTGCTGCTGCGTCCCCACCGGAACGCCCGCGTGCCGGCCCTGCTGGACGAACTGCCCGCCCTGAGCGCCCGGATCGCCGTGGCCTGGCTGGCGCTCGCGGCGTTCACGGCCGCCTACGCCCCGCAGCACGCGCTCTCCGCCCGGACGCTGCTCACCGGTTTCCTGCTGCAGACCGCGGTGGGCTGCGCCGGGCGCGGCGCCGTGCACGCCCACCGGCGCGCGGAGCTGCTGCGCCGGCCGCGGGCCGCGCTCGTCGTCGGGCCCGCCGCCACCGCGCAGCGGGTGGCCGCGGCCGTGCTGCGCCAGCCCCGCTACGGGGTGCGGCCGGTGGGCGTCGTCGCCGACGCGCCGGACGGCGCCGAGGGGCTGCCCGTGCTGACCACGGGCGAGGAGGTCCAGCGCGCGCTGATCCAGAACGGGGTGCGCGAGGTGCTGGCCGTGCACCCCTCGGTGCGGGCCGGGCAGGGGCCGCTGCTGCGGGCGCTGGCCGAGTCGGGCTGCGCGGTGTGGGAGATCGACCCGGACGTGCCGTCGTACCGGTCGCCCGACCGGCTCGCCGGGTTCTCCTGCCGTCGCCTCGACCTCGGGGCGGAGCCGCGTGGCAGCGCCGGCAAGCGGGCGCTGGACGTCGTGGTGTCCGGGGCGCTGCTGCTGGTGGTCAGCCCGCTGCTGCTGGTGTGCGCGGTGGTGCTGCGGGCGAGCGACGGGCCCGGTGTGGTGTTCCGGCAGGAGCGGATCGGCAAGGGCGGGCGGCCCTTCACGCTGCTGAAGTTCCGCACCCACCGCCCGGTCGACGAACACGAGTCGGCGACCCGCTGGAGCGTCGCGGACGAACGCCGGATGCCGTGGTTCTGCCGCTTCCTGCGCCGCACCTCGCTGGACGAGCTGCTGCAGCTGTGGAACGTGCTGCGCGGCGACATGAGCCTGGTCGGGCCGCGGCCCGAACGCCCTTACTTCGTCGCCCAGTTCGGCCAGACCTACCCGGGCTACGCGGCGCGGCACCGGATGCGGACCGGCATCACGGGCCTGTCGCAGGTGCACGGGCTGCGCGGCGACACCTCGATCGAGGACCGGGCCCGGTACGACAACGCCTACATCGACGACTGGTCGCTGTGGCAGGACGTCTGCCTGCTGCTGCGTACCGCGGCCGCGCTCGTGCGTCCGACGGGGAGCTGAAGCCGGATGACCCGGGTCGGGGCGTACGCGCCCGTTCTTCCGCTGCTGGCCGTCGTCGTCCTGCTCGCGCTGCCGCTGGGACCGGGCGGCGAGGGCGGGGCAGGGCCGGCCGACGCGGTGTCCGCCGCGGTCGTGCTGTTCTGCGCGGTCCGGCTCGTACGCGACCGGCGGCGGCCGCTGTCCCCGACGGCCGCGGTGGTTCTCGGGCTTCCGGTGCTCGGGGTGGCCGTCGCCGCGATGGGGGCGGTGTCGCCGGGCGAGGGGCTCACCGGCCTCGGCCGCTACCTCCAGGTCTTCGTGCTGGTCCCGGCTGCTGTGCTGCTGCTGCTGCGGGACCGGGCCGACTTCCGGTTGCTGGCCTGGTCGTTCGTGGGGCTGGCGGTGTGGCAGGGGGCCGTCGGGGTGCACCAGTACGCGACCGGGACCGGCGCGTCGTACCAGGGGCGGCCGGTGCGGGCGGTGGGCACGTTCGGGGCGCAGGACGTGATGGGGATGGCCACGGTCGTCTCGCTCGGGCTGGTGTGCGCGGTGGGTCTCGCGCTCGGTGCCGGGCCCGTGCGGCAGCGGATCATCGGTCTCGCCTGCGCGCTGGTGCTGCTGCCGCCGCTCGCGCTGTCCTTCAGCCGCGGGGCGTGGATCGCGACGGCGGTGACGGTCGCGGCGCAACTGCTGCTGTCCGGGTTGCGGCGGGCGTTGACGGCCGGGGCGGTGGTGGTGGCGGTGGGCGTGATCGTGGTGGGCGGCTTCGGGCTGGGTACGGCGATGCTGCAGGAGCGGGTCAGCAGCATCACGCGGGTCGCGGACGCGCCCGACCAGTCGGTGACCGACCGGTACACCATGTGGGCTGCGGCGACCGGGATGTGGGGCGAGCATCCGGTGGCCGGGGTGGGGCTCAAGGGCTTTCCGGAACACCGGGACTCGCACGCCTCCCTGGCGCTCTCGGCGGGCAGCGACACGGAGGGCGCGGGCGCGGCCTTCCGCAAGCAGCCGCTGCTGTCCCCGCACAACATGTATCTGCTCGTCCTGTCCGAGCAGGGCCTGCTGGGGCTCCTGGCCCTGGCGGGCAGCTGGCTGGCGCTCCTGCTGTGCGCGGTGCGCGCCCTGTGGCGGACCCGGCGTTCCGGCACCCCGGGCCTGGATTGCGGCCTCGTCGCCTGCGGCCTGCTGGTCTGGCAACTGACGGACTTCGCCTACGCCGACATCGGCGGCCCGTCCACGGTCCTGACGGCGATGTGCTTCGGCTTGGCGGCGTGGTGGGGGCTGGCCGCCGCGAACGCCCGGCCGCGGCCCGGCGGGGACGGTGCCGGATCCGGCGCCCGGACCCTGGCGGAAGGGACACCGGCACGATGACGGTGACGCCTGAACAGACGGGCACGGGCG
>NZ_JAPSKN010000179.1 GCF_031181705.1 Streptomyces sp. | reverse complement strand
GCCGTTTCCCGGTCGCGCCCGGCAGTGGATCCGCCGTCGTTCGGGGCCGGCTCGGCGGGTGATCTCCGTACCGGGCCGCGCCACCACCCCGTTCCTGGCGGTCTCACCGGGGGCGGCGCAACACCGCTGTTGCCTTGACGCGGGCGTCAAGGATTACGTTCGGTGGCATGCGAATCGGCGAGCTGGCCGCACGCGCCGGGACCACGACGCGGACGCTGCGGTATTACGAGGCGCGGGGCCTGCTGCCCGCGCGGCGCACGGGCAACGGATACCGGACGTACGACGAGGACGACCTGCGGCTGCTGACGCAGATCCGCACGTTGCAGGACTTCGGGTTCGACCTGGAGGAGACGCGGCCCTTCGTGGAGTGCCTGCGCGCCGGGCACCCCGAGGGCGACTCCTGCCCGGCCTCCCTCGCCGTCTACCGGCGCAAGCTGGACGAACTCGACGCGCTGCTCGGTCAGTTGAGCGCCGTCCGGGACACCGTCGCGCGACAGCTGGCGCGGGCCGAGCTGGCCGCCGAGGCCGAGGCTCCGGACGGTCCGGAGCCCCGCTGCGAACTGGGGAGGCACCCGTGGTGACCGAAGTGACGGACGCGGACTTCGAGGCCGAGGTGATCGGCGCGGACCGGCCGGTCCTGGTGGAGTTCACCGCCGACTGGTGCCCGCCCTGCCGGCAGATGGCGCCGGTGCTCAGGGCCCTCGCCTCCGAGGAGGGCGACCGGCTGAAGGTCGTGCAGCTGGACGTGGACCACAATCCGCTGACCACGAACGCCTACAAGGTGCTGTCCATGCCGACGTTCCTGCTGTTCCGCGACGGCGAGCCCGTGAAGTCCCTGGTCGGCGCGCGAGCCAAGCGGCGGCTGCTCCAGGAGCTGTCCGACGTGCTGTGAGCGCCGGGCCCAGAGAACGAGGAAATCCCCCGAGCAATTGTGCTCGGGGGATTTCCTCGCGTATATTGATTCATTCGTGACTTCAAGTCGATGAAGGCACGGTGAAGTTCAGTGAGCACAGTATATCCGGGCGGGAGCGGAATTGTCAAACACCGAATTTCCGGACGATGAATTGCGGCAGGAACAGGAATTCATCGACGGGTTGTACGCGCGCGTGGACGCGCTGCGCGGCGACGCCGAGACCTCCGTCGGGGACGCGCTCGCGCAGGGCAACACCCCCATGCAGGCCAGGCTGGAGCGGGACATCCTCGTGGCCGAGCGCTCCGGGCTGCTCGCCGCGCTGAACGCGGTCGACGGGTCCCTGTGCTTCGGCCGGATCGACCTCACCTCCGGCATCACCCACCACATCGGACGCATCGGCCTGCGCACCGACGACGCCGAGCGCACGCCCGTCCTGATCGACTGGCGCGCCGACGTCGCCCGCCCCTTCTACCTGGCCACCGGCCACACCCCGATGGGCCTCAGGCGCCGGCGGCACATCGCCACCGAGGGCCGCAGGGTCACCGACCTGCACGACGAGATCCTCGACCTCGGCGACGAGACCCGCACCGGCCACGAGGACCCCACGGGCGACGCCGTGCTGCTCGCCGCCCTGAACTCGGCGCGCACCGGCCGCATGAGCGACATCGTGCGCACCATCCAGGCCGACCAGGACCGCATCATCCGCGCCCCGCACCGTGGCGTCCTGGTCGTGGAGGGCGGCCCGGGCACCGGCAAGACGGCCGTCGCCCTGCACCGCGCCGCCTACCTGCTCTACGAGCACCGCGAGCTGCTGGCCAAGCGGGCGGTGCTGATCGTCGGGCCCAACCCGGCGTTCCTCGGCTACATCGGCGAGGTGCTGCCCTCCCTCGGCGAGACGGGCGTGCTCCTCGCGACCGTCGGGGAGCTGTACCCCGGCGTGAAGGCGACCGCCACCGACACGCCCGAGGCGGCGGCCGTGAAGGGCCGGGCCGGCATGGCCGACGTGCTCGCCGAGGTCGTCCGCAGCCGGCAGGCGCTGCCCGACCCGGTCATCGCCATCGAGCACGACCGCGAGGTCCTGATGCTCGACGACGGCCTGGTCAACGTCGCCCGGGAGCGCACCCGTGCCGCCAAGCTGCCGCACAACGCCGCCCGCGAGCACTTCGAGGGCCACATCCTCAACACCCTCACCGAGCTGTACGCCGAGCGGATCGGCACCGACCCCTTCGACGGGTCCAGCCTGCTCGACCCCAGCGACATCACCCAGATCCGCGACGACCTCGCCGAGAACCCCGAAGTATGGGCGGCGATCGACCAGTTGTGGCCGGTGCTCACCCCGCAGCGGCTCGTCGCGGACTTCCTCGCCGCGCCCGAGGAGTTCCTGCCCGCCGAGGACGCCGACGCCGTGCGCCGCCCGGTGACCCGGCGCTGGACGGTGGCGGACGTGCCGCTGCTGGACGAGGCCGCCGAACTGCTCGGCGAGGACGACCGGCTGGCCCGGGAGCGCGCCGAGCGCGAGCGGGAGCGGCAGATCGCCTACGCGCAGGGCGTGCTGGACGTGTCGTACGCCTCCCGGACCTACGAGTTCGAGGACAAGGAGGAGGACGACCCCGAGGGCTCCGAGGTGCTGTCCGCGCACGACATCATCGACGCCGAGCGGTTCGCCGAGCGGCACGAGGAGGACGACCACCGCAGCGCCGCCGAGCGGGCCGCCGCCGACCGCACCTGGGCGTTCGGGCACATCATCGTCGACGAGGCGCAGGAGCTGTCGCCGATGGCGTGGCGGCTGCTGATGCGGCGCAGCCCGACCCGCTCGATGACCCTGGTCGGCGACCCGGCGCAGACGGCGGAGGCGGCCGGGGTCGGCTCCTGGGACGCCATCCTCGCCCCGTACGTGGAGGACCGCTGGGAGCACACCCGGCTGGGCGTCAACTACCGCACCCCGGCCGAGATCATGGACGTCGCGGCGGCCGTGGTCCGCGCCGAGAACCCGGAGTTCGAGCCGCCCGGCTCGGTCCGCTCCACCGGCGTACGGCCCTGGGCCCGGGCCACCGACGACCTTCCCGGGGCCGTCGCCAAGGCGGTCGGGGAACTCACCCCGGCCGAGGGCCGGCTCGCGGTGATCGCGCCGCGCGACCTCCACCGCTCCCTCGCGGCGCGGCTGGACGGCGTCACGGCGGGCGCCGAGCCCGACCTCACCCGGACCGTCGTCCTGCTCGACCCGCGCCAGGCCAAGGGCCTGGAGTTCGACTCGGTCCTCGTGGTGGAGCCCGGCCGGTACGGCACCAGCGACCTGTACGTGGCCCTGACCCGGGCCACCCAGCGGCTCGGCGTGCTGCACACCGGCGCGCTGCCCGCGTCCCTGGCGGAGGCGCTCGGGTAGCCCTCGCCGAACGCCCTTACGCCAGCTGCGACTTCGGATCACGCAGGGCGTGCCACAACCCGGCGCCGAGGGGCACGACCGTCAGGGCGAAGAAGACCCAGAACAGGAACTCGGCCCCGGGCGCGAGGTCGTAGACGGTGCCGTCCTCCCACACGCAGTAGGCGCGTGGGGGGAAGGCGGTGGAGACGCCCGAGACCGCGCCGCTGCCGATGACGCCCTCCCGGAGGGGCTCACGCGGGCAGGGGGCGGTCTCGGGGAACAGGAACGGATCGTCCGCGGTCATGATGTACGCCCAGGTGGCGGCCGCGAGCGGCGCCGCCCAGAACACCGCGGTCCGTACCCACAGCGGCAGCAGCGGATGCGTCAGCAGTCCGCGCAGCGCGACCCAGGCGACCACGAGCCCGGCGAAGACCGGCAGCAGTGTCACGGGGCGGCGGCCGCCCCGCGGGCGCGCAGCTCGCTCGCGTAGCCGGCGCCGATGGCGAGCAGGGCGGCGGACAGGGCGAGGACGGCCGTCGCCCCGTTCATCCACCCGTAGCCCGCCTCGCCGGCGTAGACGGAGCCGTCGTCGCGGACGCAGTCGAAGCGCAGCGGCAGGTACGAGGA
This sequence comes from Streptomyces sp., assembly GCF_031181705.1. Classification (GTDB taxonomy): domain Bacteria; phylum Actinomycetota; class Actinomycetes; order Streptomycetales; family Streptomycetaceae; genus Streptomyces. The sequence continues at coordinate 5,763 of NZ_JAPSKN010000179.1, read as the reverse complement.
CCGGTGGTGGCTCAGCCCCTGGATCGTGGCCGGGTCGAAACCGTCGCGGCAGGCCGGGGCCGGGACCGAGTTCGCCCCGTCGTTGTACTCCGACTCCGACGCCAGCACGGCGAAGAATCCCATGGAGTACACCGCCGCGGCCGCCCACGCGGCCGACGCCGCCGCCCGGCGCATCAGATGCACGGGCCACGGCTCGGGCCGCCCGGGAAGCGCCATCGCGGCGGTCCCCGCGGCGGCGATCAACGAGGCGACGGCACAGACCGCCGAGACTCCCAGACCCGTCAGCACGGGCCTCGGCCCCTTCCGGGCCGGTCGGTGAGCGGGGTGGCACGCATGCGGCCACCCCACCACTCCCGGACCGGACGGGCTGTGACGGAGGCCACTCCTTGGGTCACACCCCTGTCACAGGCCGTCTACGCCGGACGCAGCCAGACCGTCGCCAGCGGCGGCAGGGTCAGGCGGATGCTCGCCGGACGCCCGTGCCAGGGCTGGGCCTCGGGCTTGACCGGGTCGGGGTTGGTGACGTCGCTGCCGCCATAGCGGGCCGCGTCGGTGTTCACGGCCTCGTGCCAGGCCGGGACGTCCTCCGGCACGCCCAGGCGGTAGTCCGGGCGGATCACCGGCGCGAAGTTCGACACCGCCAGCAGGGGGTTGCCCTCCGGGTCCAGCCGGAGGAACGCGAGCACGTTGTCGTCGGCCGCGTCGCCGACGATCCACTCGAAACCGGCCGGGTCCGTGTCCAGCCGCCACAGCGCGGGAGTGGCACGGTAGACGGCGTTGAGGTCGCGGACCAGGTCGCGCACGCCCCGGTGGTCGGCCTCCGCCCCGTAGCCCGGATCCAGCAGCCACCAGTCGGGGCCGTGCGCCTCGGACCACTCCGCGCCCTGCGCGAACTCCTGCCCCATGAACAGCAGTTGCTTGCCCGGGTGGGCCCACATGTAACCGAGGTAGGAGCGGACCCCGGCACGCTGTTGCCACCAGTCGCCCGGCATCTTCGACACCAGGGAGCCCTTGCCGTGCACGACCTCGTCGTGGGAGATCGGCAGGACGTAGTTCTCGCTGTAGGCGTACACCATGGAGAAGGTCATCTCCCCGTGGTGATACTTGCGGTGCACCGGCTCGTGGCTCATGTACTGCAACGTGTCGTGCATCCAGCCCATGTTCCACTTCAGCCCGAACCCGAGCCCGCCGAAGCCGCTCGGGCCCATGTGGTGGGTCGCACGGGTGACGCCGTCCCAGGCGGTGGACTCCTCGGCGACCGTCACCACGCCGGGCACCCTGCGGTACACCGTCGCGTTCATCTCCTGCAGGAACGCCACCGCGTCCAGGTTCTCCCGGCCGCCGTGCTCGTTGGGCGTCCACTGGCCGGGCTCGCGCGAGTAGTCGAGGTAGAGCATCGAGGCGACGGCGTCCACGCGGAGCCCGTCGATGTGGAACTCCTCGCACCAGTAGACGGCGTTCGCGACGAGGAAGTTGCGCACCTCGTTGCGTCCGTAGTCGAACTCCAGCGTGCCCCAGTCGGGGTGCGCGGCCCGCAGCGGATCCGCGTGCTCGTACAGCGGGCGGCCGTCGAACTCGGCCAGCGCCCAGTCGTCGCGCGGGAAGTGCGCCGGCACCCAGTCCATGATCACGCCGATGCCGGCCTGGTGCAGCCGGTCGACCAGATACCGGAAGTCGTCCGGCGTGCCCAGCCGGGCGGTCGGCGCGTAGAAGCCGGTGACCTGGTAGCCCCAGGAGCCGCCGAAGGGATGCTCCGCGACGGGCATCAGCTCGACGTGGGTGAAGCCCAGGTTCTTCACATAGCCGGGGAGCTGCTCCGCGAGCTGACGATAGGTCAGCCCAGGGCGCCAGGACGGCAGATGGACCTCGTAGACCGAGAACGGCGCCTCGTGCGCCGGGGCCTCGGCGCGCCGGGCGAGCCACTCGGCGTCGCCCCACTCGTACTGAGAGGACGTGATGACCGACGAGGTCGCGGGCGGCACCTCGGTGCGGCGGGCCATCGGGTCGGCGCGCATCGTCTTCGAACCGTCGGGCCGGGTGATCTCGAACTTGTACAGCTCGCCCTCGCCGACGTCCGGCAGGAACAGCTCCCACACGCCGGACGAGCCGAGCGAGCGCATGGCGTGCCCGGTGCCGTCCCAGAAGTTGAAGGTGCCGGCCACGCGCACGCCGCGCGCGTTCGGCGCCCACACCGCGAAGCGCGTGCCGGTCACGCCCTCATGGGTCATCGGGTGCGCGCCCAGCGCCGTCCACAGCTCCTCGTGCCGGCCCTCGCCGATCAGGTGCAGGTCGAGGTCGCCGAGCGTGGGCAGGAAGCGGTAGGCGTCCTCGGTGTCCAGGAGCGTGCCCTCGTACTGCACGAGCAGCCGGTACTCGGGAACCTCCCGCAGCGGCAGCAGTCCGGAGAAGAAGCCCTCCCCGTCGGCGTGCAGCTCCGCCCGCACCTCCCCGGCGACGACGGTCACCGACAGCGCGTAGGGCCGGAACGCCCGGAAGGCGATGCCGCCGGGCACGGGGTGGGCGCCGAGCACGGTGTGCGGGTCGTGGTGCGTGCCGTTCAGCAGCCGCTCGCGGTCACCGGCGTCCACGGCGGGCGAGACCGCGACCTCCATCTCCGGTGGCAGGGACTGGGCCGGGGCGGCCTGTGCGGCGGTGGCCTTTTGCGTGCCGGCCTTCCCGGCGTGCGCCTTCTTCACCGGGCTCTTCTTCGCGACGGCCTTCTTCGCGACCGCCTTGACCGCCGAGGTCTTCTTGGCAGCGGCCTTGGTGGCGGAGGCCTTCGTCGCGGCGGCTTTGGTGGAAGCGGCTTTGGTGGCGGCAGACTTCGTCGCGGCGGCCTTCGTGGTGGCGGCCTTCGTGGCGCCGGCGCCCGTCTTGCCCGCGCCTGCCTTGCCGGCGGCGGCCCTCGTCGCGCCCGCCTTGCCGGTGGTCGCCTTGACGGCGGTCGCCTTCGTGGTGGCGGCCTTCCTGGTCGTCGCCTTCCTCGCGGCCGCTTCCGTGACCGGTGCTTCCGTGACCGGTGCCTCCGTGACCGGCGTCTCCTCGACCGCCGCCTTCTTAGCGGTGGCCTTCTTAGCGGTGGCCTTCTTCGCGGTCGTCTTCTTCGCGGTCGCCTTCGCCGGGGCCGTCGTCTTGGCGGCGGCCCTCTTCGCCGGGGCCGTCCCCTTCTTGGCCGCTGCCTGTTTCGGCACCGCCGTCTTCTTCGCGGCACTCTTCTTCTGCGCGGCCGTGGGCTGCTCGGGGATCTTCTCCCCGGCCGTCCCCTGGGGACGCGGACCGCTGGACTCAGGGCGGGGGGTCACGGGCGGAGCCTCCTGGGCGAAGGTGGGTCAGTCAGGTCAGGTGGCCGGACGAGGCGAGCCGGTCTATGGCGGCCAGCGGCACCGGCAGCCACTCGGGGCGGTGCCGGGCCTCATAGACCACCTCGTAGATCGCCTTGTCCGTCTCGTAGGCGCGCAGCAGCACCGGGTCGGTGCGCGGGTCGCGGCCGGAGGCCTCCGCGTAGCCGGAGCAGTACGCGGAACGGCAGGTCTCGGCCCAGTCCGGCTGGGGCGGGTCGGCCGAGCGCGCCGCGTAGTCGAAGGAGCGCAGCATGCCGGCGACGTCCCGCACGGCCGGCTGCGGCATGCGCCGCTCGGCCAGCGGCCGGGCCGGCTCACCCTCGAAGTCGATCAGCTTCCACTCGCCGGCGGGCGAGCGCAGGCACTGCCCGAGGTGCAGATCGCCGTGCACGCGCTGCGCGGTCCAGGTGCGGCCGTCGGCGGCCAGATCACCCAGCGCCGTGAACGCCGACCGCAGGCCGCCGGCGTACGGCCGCAGCGCGGGCACCGCCTGGACGGCCGCGTCCAGCCGCTCGATCATGCAGTCGACCATGAGCCGGAGCTGCGCGTGACCGAGGGTGACCGTGGGCAGCGCGCTGGCCAGCGCGGTGTGCACCTCGGCGGTGGCCCGCCCCAGCGCCCGCGCCTCCGCGGCGAAGTCCTCGCCCTTGGCCAGCTCGCGCAGCGCCAGCTCCCAGCCGTCGGAGGCGCCCTGCACGAACGGCTGCAGCACCCCGAGCACGTACGGCTGGCCGGCCAGGTCCACCGGTCCCGTCGAGACGACCGGGTCCGCTGCCGGGTCGACGTCCGCCACCATCCAGGCCGTCGGGGCGGGAACGCGGGGGCAGCCCTCGCGGGCCAGGGCCAGCGGCAGCTCCAGATCGGGGTTGACCCCGGGCACGATCCGCCGCAACAGCTTCAGAATGAACGTATCTCCGTAGACGATCGACGAGTTGGACTGCTCCGCGGTCACCACGCGCGGTACCAGCCCGGACCGGATGTCCTGGCCGGGGTCCCGGTCGAAGCGGAGCGCGCCGATACGGGCCCGGGTGCGCAGCGCCTCCAGGAGCAGCTCGGCGGGCCTGGTGTCGTGCAGGGCGTCGTAGACCGTCCGGCCGGCCAGCGGGCCTGACGGCACATGTCCGATGAGCGCGGGCGCCAGCCGAGGCGGCAGCGCCTCGCGCACGCCTATCAGCAGCTGGTAGCAGTCACCTGGGTGCCCGGGCGCCCCGTGGGACGGCACGAGCGGCTGGTGGGCGCGGACGAGCAGGTGGTACAGCCCGAGCTTGGCCGAGGGTGGCAGCAGCTCGGTGGCCTCGACGAGCGTGAACCCGGTGACCGGCCGTCCTTTGCCCGCGAACCAGCGCTGTCGCGGCAGCCATTCCCGCAGCAGTGGATCGAGGGAGGCAAGAAGGCCGGGCGGGGTGGTGACGGTGCGTGTGACGGCTTCCGACATGACGTCGCGTCCTTTCACCCATTTCTGGTGCGCCTCCGGACACCTGCGGAGGGCCCCGGACGGCGCTCCTCCGGCTCACGCGGGTGGGCGGGGTGTTACTGATGCGTGCCCCGGGCGGGGCGGAGGAAACGCCCCGCCGCGGGAGTTTGCGGTCTGCCCCGCACATCGGGCCTGATCAGGCCGCAACCGGCCTCATACGGCGTCCTTGCGCAGCCGGAACCAGTAGAACCCGTGCCCCGCCAGGGTCAGCAGGTACGGCAGCTCGCCGATCGCCGGGAAGCGCACCCCGCCGAACAGCTCCACCGGGTGCCTGCCCTCGAAGGCGCTCAGATCCAGTTCCGTGGGCTGTGCGAAGCGTGAGAAGTTGTTCACGCACAGCACCAGGTCGTCCTCGTACTCCCGCAGGAACGCCAGCACCGCCGGGTTGCTCGACGGCAACTCCGTGTACGAGCCGAGACCGAAGGCAGGATTCTGCTTGCGGATCTCGATCATGCGGCGGGTCCAGTGCAGCAGCGACGACGGCGAGGCCATGGACGCCTCGACGTTGGTGACCTGGTAGCCGTAGACCGGGTCCATGATCGTCGGCAGGAACAGCCGCCCCGGATCGGACGAGGAGAAGCCCGCGTTGCGGTCGGGCGTCCACTGCATCGGGGTGCGCACCGCGTCCCGGTCGCCGAGCCAGATGTTGTCGCCCATGCCGATCTCGTCGCCGTAGTAGAGGATCGGCGAGCCGGGCAGGGACAGCAGCAGGGCCGTGAACAGCTCGATCTGGTTGCGGTCGTTGTCCAGCAGCGGGGCGAGCCTGCGGCGGATGCCGATGTTGGCGCGCATGCGCGGGTCCTTGGCGTACTCGGCCCACATGTAGTCGCGCTCTTCGTCGGTGACCATCTCCAGGGTCAGCTCGTCGTGGTTGCGCAGGAAGATGCCCCACTGGCAGCCCGAGGGGATGGCCGGGGTCTTGGCCAGGATCTCGGAGACCGGGTAGCG
>NZ_JAPSKN010000178.1 GCF_031181705.1 Streptomyces sp. | reverse complement strand
CCGGGTCCTCGGCGACCTCCGGCTCGCCGGCGTCGCCCGACTTTTCGGCGTCCGCTGTCTCGGCCGTGTCCTTGGGCTTGTCGGCGCTCGCCGGTGCCTCGGCGACCTCCGGCTCATCGGGGACACCCGGCTCATCGGGGACCTCCGACTCTTCGGCGTCCGCCGCCTTCTCCGCGGCCGCCGCCTCGTCCCCGTTCTCGGGCTTCTCGGCGTTCTCCGGCTTCTCGGGGTCGCCCGGCTTCTCACCGATCTCCGGCTCTGCGGCAACCGGTTTCTCCGCGATCTCCGGCGCCTCGGCAACCGACTCCTCGGCAACCGGCTTCTCTCCGGTCACCGGCTCCTCGGCGACCGACTCCTCGAAGGCCGGCTTCTCTCCGGTCGCTGACTCCTCCGCAACCGGCTCCTCGAAGGCCGGCTTCTGCGTGGTCTCCCGCTCCCGCGCCGGGTCCTCCCCGTCCGCATCGGGGTGCCGGTCCTCCGACCGGGTGGGGCGGGGCACCGTCACCTTGTCGAACGCCGCTGCCACCAGGTCGTGTTCGTCGCGGGACGACACGCGGGGTTCGGGGACGGTCGCCGTGGGGGCCGGGTCGGGTTCCGGGGAGGGGGACGGGACCCGGGGCTCGGCGGCCTCCGTGGTGGGGGGCTGCTCGGCCGGTGCCTGTGGGGTGGCCGTCGGTTCCGTCGTCCGCGCCGCACCCTCCGCCTCGGCGGTCCGTGACTTGCGGGACCGTCCGAACGCGTTCCGCAACCGAGTGAGAATGCCCATGTGCGCGCAACCCTTCGCGTGAGTTGAAGCCCGTCAATCCCTGGCCAGGACGGACACGTAAGGTTAGCGGCCCTCCTGGGTGATCTTGGGCAGGGTCTGATATGCGGGCTCCTCGCTGTCAAGAGGGCATCCGGCCTGCGCAGGTGACGGCGCGCTGAATCACCGCAACCCCCGTACGGCAGCCACGGGTTCACTCGTTGTTCATCGGGGCGCCCGGCTCCCGCACATATGTGCCCCTACGGTCACGCTGACACCCAGGGCATCCAAGGAGAGAGCAAAGTGCGAAAGCTGCTGCCGTTGATCGGAACGCCGTCCGATTCGCACCCTGGCGGCCGGTCCGCCATGACCTGTCGTTTCCGGTGTGGTGACGCCTGCTTCCACGAGGTGCCCAACACCAGTTCCAACGAGTACGTCGGCGACGTGATCGCCGGCGCCCTCAGCCGCCGTTCGATGATGCGCGCCGCGGCCGTGGTGACCGTGGCCGCCGCGGGTGCGGGAGCCGTGGGTGTCGCGCAGGCCCCGCAGGCCGGTGCCGTACCGGCGGCCGCCGCCCGTGAGGCCGCGCGCAGCAAGACCAAGGGCGCCCGGGGTCTGCGCTTCGCGCCCGTCGCGCCGAACACCACCGACGCCGTGACCGTGCCGGAGGGGTACCGGCAGAACGTCGTCATCCGGTGGGGCGAGCCGATCCTGCGCGGTGCTCCCGCCTTCGACCCGGAGAAGCAGACCGCCAAGGCGCAGGCCGGGCAGTTCGGATACAACTGCGACTTCCTCGCCCTGCTCCCGCTGCCGGGCGAGCGGGGCCGGCAGCTGCTCGTCGCGAACCACGAGTACACCGACGAGGTGCTCATGTTCCGCGGGTACGACGCCGCCGCTCCGACCCGTGAGCAGGTGGAGATCGCCTGGGCCGCGCACGGGCTGTCCGCCGTCGTCGTGGAGGAGGACCGCAGGAGCGGCAAGCTCACCGCCGTCTCCCGCCACCGGCTCAACCGGCGCGTCACCGCCACCACCGAGTTCCGGCTCACCGGGCCCGTCGCCGGCTCCGACCTCGTGAAGACCTCCGCCGACCCGAGCGGCACCAAGGTGCTCGGCACCCTCAACAACTGCTCCGGCGGTGTCACCCCGTGGGGCACGACCCTGCACGGCGAGGAGAACTTCAACCAGTACTTCGCCAACAGCGGCCGCGCCACGGACAAGCGGTACGGCATCGGGACCGGGGCCACCGAGCGCAAGTGGGAGCGGTTCGACAAGCGGTTCGACGTCGCCCGGGAGCCGAACGAGGTGCACCGCTTCGGGTACGTCGTGGAGTTCGACCCGTACGACCCCGACTCCACGCCCCGCAAGCACACCGCTCTCGGCCGGTTCAAGCACGAGGCCGCGACCGTGCGGCTCACGCACGACGGCCGGCCCGTCGTGTACTCCGGTGACGACGAGCGGTTCGACTACTTCTACAAGTTCGTCGGCAGCAAGCGGATGAAGCACGGCACCTCGCGGGCCGTGCGCGAGCACAACCTGTCGCTGCTCGACGAGGGGACGCTGTACGTCGCCAGGCTCACCGGCGACTCCCCGGCCATCGAGATCGACGGCACGGGCAAGCTGCCGGGCGACGGCGAGTTCGACGGCAGCGGCGAGTGGATCCCGCTGGCCACCGCCACCGCCGAGGGCGCCGTCTCGCACGTGGACGGGATGAGCGCGGAGGAGGTCTTCGTCTTCACGCGGCTCGCCGGTGACAAGGTCGGCGCCACGAAGATGGACCGGCCCGAGGACATCGAGCCCAACCCGGTCACCGGCAAGGTGTACGTCGCCCTGACCAACAACTCCAACCGGGGCGTCGGCTCCAACCCCAAGGCGGACGAGGCCAATCCGCGCCACGCCAACAAGCACGGGCACGTCCTGGAGCTCACCGAGCGCTGGAACCGGCCGGAGAGCACGAAGTTCGCCTGGTCGCTGTTCCTCGTCGCCGGAGACCCGGAGGACCCGGCGACCTACTTCGCCGGTTTCCCGAAGGAGGGCGTCAGCCCCATCTCGTGCCCGGACAACGTCGCCTTCGACTCCTACGGCAACCTGTGGATCTCCACCGACGGCGCCCAGCTCGGCTCGCACGACGGCCTGTTCGGCGTGGCGACCCGGGGTGAGCGGCGCGGTGAGCTCAAGCAGTTCCTGACCGTGCCGAAGGGCGCCGAGACCTGCGGTCCGATCATCCAGGAGCGGCGCGTGCTCGTCGCCGTGCAGCACCCGGGCGAGATCGACGGCGCGTCCGTGGAGAAGCCCGCGAGCACCTGGCCGGACGGACCCGGCACGTACGTGCGGCCCGCGGTCGTGGCCGTGTGGCGTGCCGACGGCCGCGACATCGGCGTCTGAGCGAGCCGGAGAGGCACGGGGGGCGTCCGCGGGGGCGCCCCCGCGCCCGTCACCGGGTGTCGTGCAGCGTCAGGTCCCGTCACCGGGTGTCGTGCAGCGTCAGGTCCGTGACCACCGCACGGTGGTCCGTGCTCGCCAGGTCCAGGATGCGGGTGCGGTCGGCCGCGAAGTGCCGTGAGAGCAGCACGTGATCGATCTGCACGCCGAGGGTGGGGGCCGTCGGGGCGGGCCAGGTGGCCGTGCGGCCGGCGCCGTCCAGGCGGGAGGCGTCGCGCAGGCCCGTGTCGAGGATGCGGCGGAAGGCCGCGTGGTCCTGTGAGGCGTTGAAGTCCCCGGCCAGGATCAGGGGAGTGGAGCGGTCGGTCGCGGCCGCGTCGCGCAGGGCGCCCAGTTCCCGTCGCCAGAGGCCGACCTGGCCGGGCAGCGGGGGCATCGGGTGGGCGAGCTGCAGCCGGACGGTGTGCCCGTCCACGTCGGCGACCGCCCCGGGCATGCCCATCGTGCCGGGGACGCCGGCCGTCGGGGTCAGCGGGAAGCGGCTGAGGATGACGGAGCCCTCGGAGCCGCCGCCCTCGACGGCCCGGCGGTGCGGGAAGTCCCGCGCGAGGTCCGACTTCAGCTGCGCGTCGCAGGCGTGGTCGCACTCCTGGACGAAGACGATGTCCGGCTTCTCGCGGCGGACGGCCCCGACCAGGGAAGCGGTGCCCTGGCCGAACTCCACGTTGGAGGTGAGCACGCGCAGCTCGGCGACCGGGCGGCCCACGGGGTCGTCGGTCGTGCCGTAGGGCTCGATGTACCAGGCCAGCAGGCCGAGCAGGAGGGCGCCCCAGGCCGTGCCGGTCCACCAGCGGGACAGCAGCGTGAGCAGCAGCGCCAGGGCGGTGGGGACGAGCAGCCAGGGGAGGAACGCGAGGAACTGCGGCACGGGGGTGATGCCGTCGCTGTCGGCGGCCCGGAAACCGACGACCACGCTCACCGCCGCGCACAGCAGTCCGGCGCACCAGGCGGCGAGGCGCCGCCCGGGCGGGCGGCGCCGCGGTCCGTCATCGGTGGCGGTCCACTCGGCTGCGGCGGTGTCCAAGTCCCGGCCTTCCGTTCGCGAGGGGGGAGGGATGCCCGAATCCTCCCTCAAAGACGGGGTGTAGCGGAGGAAGGTTGCCGTTCGTCGACGCGGGTCAGGAACGCCGCCAGTGCCGCGTCGAACGCCTCGGGGCGTTCCAGGTTCGGCAGGTGGGCCGCGCCCTCGACGACGTGCAGCGTGGACTCGGGCAGGGCGGTGTGCAGGGCGCGGGCTTCGGAGACGGGCGTGTAGGTGTCGTCGGCCCCCACGACGACCAGCGCCGGGACCCGCACGCGCGGCAGCAGGGGCCGGTAGTCGGGGCGCCGGGCGCGGGCGCGCAGGGCCGCGGCGGCGCCCTCGGGGGAGGCGGCGGTCATCATGCCGTGGACGTGGGCCTTGACCCCGGGCGACGCGGACGGGGCGACCATCCGCTCCAGGACCTCGTCGGCGTAGCCGCGCAGGCCCTCGGCGAGGAGGCGGTCCGCCATGGCGTCACGGGCGCGGACGCCCTCGGGGGTCTCCGCGGCGGCGGAGGTGTCGGCGAGGACCAGACCCCGGACGCGCTCGGGGAACAGGCGGTAGCAGTCCAGGACGATCTGGCCGCCCATGGACAGGCCCGCCAGGACGCAGGAGTCCACCCCCAGCGCGTCCAGCAGGGCCTCGATGTCCCGGGCGAACCCGGAGAAGTCGGTGAGGGCGGGGCTCGTCGGAGAGGCGCCGTAGCCGCGCAGGTCGGGGGCGACGACGCGGCGGGCCGCCGGGAACGTCTCCAGCTGCGGGGCCCACATGGTGCGGTCGAAGGGGTGTCCGTGGACGAGGACCAGGGGAGTCGGGGGGACAAGGGGCTGCCGGGAGGTTGCGGGTCCTTTGTCCTCGTATGCGAGGAAGGGTGCCATGCAGCGACCCTAGGCGGGCCCAACTACTCGGTGCAATAGGATCTTTGCTCTCGGTGCAATCCGAGGGGGGGAGGCCGACCGATGGGTGACTACCGGCGCATCGCGGACCGGATAGCCGAGGACATCGCCGGCGGGCGGCTCAAGCCGGGCCAACGGCTGCCGCCGCAGCGCGTGTTCGCCCGCAGGCGGGGGATCGCCCCGTCGACGGCCGGGCGGGTGTACGGCGAGCTCGTGCGGCGTGGCCTGGTCGTCGGGGAGGTCGGGCGCGGCACCTTCGTCCGAGCCGCCCCGGCCGGGCCGGCGGGGCGGGCGCTCGTGGAGACCGGTGAGTCCGGCGGGCCGGTGAACCTGGAGCTCAACTACCCCTCGGCGCCCGGCCAGCCGGAGCTGCTCGCGCCCGTGCTCGCGCCGCTGCTGCGCCCCGACGTGCTGGCCGAGGCGCTGTTACCGGCGGCCGCCACCGGCACCGAGCAGGCCCGGGAGGCCGCCGCGGGGCTGCTCGCCGGGCCGGGCTGGCGCCCCGGCCCCGAGCGGCTGCTGTTCACCGGCAACGCCCGCCAGGCCATCGCCGCCGTCCTGGCCTCCCTGGTCCGGCCGGGCGGCCGGGTCGGCGTGGAGCAGCTGACGTATCCGCTGGTCAAGGAGATCGCGGCGCGGCTCGGGATCACGCTGGTGCCGCTCGCCGGGGACGCGGCCGGGCTGCTGCCGGAGGCCGTCGCCGCCGCGCACCGCACGGCACCCCTGTCCGCCCTGTACGTGCAGCCGACGCTGCACAATCCGACGTCCCTGACGACGAGCGGGCCCCGGCTGCTGCAACTCGCCCGCGTGGTGCGCGACCTGGACCTTCCGGTCGTGGAGGACCGCATCTGGTCGTTCCTGCACGAGCCCGCTGTCCCCCTCGCCGCCCATGCCCCGGCCCTCACCCACGTCGTCGACGGGCTGTCCAAGCGGGTCGCCCCCGGGCTCACCGTCGGCTTCCTCGTCGTGCCGCCGCACCGGGTCGCCGCCGTGGCCCACGCCGTGCGGTCGGGCGGCTGGAGCGCGGGGCGGTTCGCGCTGGAGGCGGCCGCGCGGTGGGCCGCCGAGGGGACGGTGGCCAGGCTGGTGGAGGCCAAGCGGGCGGACGCGGCGCGGCGCCAGCGGATCCTCGCCGAGGAACTCGCGGGGTTCGCCGTACGGTCCGACCCGCACGCCTACTTCGCCTGGTGGGAGCTGCCCGCGCCGTGGCGCGCCGACACCTTCACGGCCGCCGCCGCGGCGCACGGCATCGCCGTCACCCCCGGGCCCGCCTTCGCGGTCGCCCCCGGGCACACGCCCGACGCGGTCAGGCTCGGGCTCGCGTCGGCTCCGGAGCCGGATCTGCGGCGGGCCCTGCGGACCCTCGCGCACGTCGCCGCGCGGCGAGCCGGGGACCGTAGCGGCCCGTGAGCCACCCGCCGAGCGCCACCGCGAGGCCGAGGGCGCACAGCAGCCAGGACACCGTGCGCAGGGTGGCCGTCAGGGCGTCGTAGACCGCGCCCGCGGCCGGGCCCCGCAGGGCGTCGGGCAGGTCGGCGAGGGTGAGGCGGCGGCCGACGGCCACGGCCAGGACGAGCAGCGCCCCGCCCAGGGCCGTGCCGAGGCCGAGGGCCGTGACCGCGCGGCGGCGGCACGCGGCGACGGCGATCCCGGTGACGGCGAGGACGGCCGCGGTGAGCGGCAGCCAGAAGGCGGCGGTGTCCAGCACCTGGTACCCCTTGCGCAGTCGGTCCACGTCGCCGGCCGGGAGCACCGGGACGCGGGTGTGCGTGACCGGGATGCGGTGGGCGAACGGCACGTGGTCTTCGGAGAGCCGGCGTTTGACGCGGTCGACGACGGGTGCGAGGTCGACGGTGACCGGGGTGGCCGGCGCGTCGGCGCGCAGGGCGCGCAGGACGGCGGTGTGCACGGCCCGGTTCGAGGCGTCCCAGGCCGCGGCGAACGCCTCGGTCCGGGTGAACGAGCGGGCGGCGTCGTGCACGAAGGACCCGGCCCCGCTGTGCAGTTCGGGTCCGGCCGCGCGCAGGACGCCGTCCCCGAGGGCGTCCGCGGCAGCGCGCCGCACGTCCGGGTCGGCGGCGAGCGGCGCCATCGTCCGGACCCAGCGGCCGGTGTCGGCCAGCCCGTGCGCCGCCCAGGACGCCAGCGCGCCGAACGGCAGGAGCAGGCACGCGAGAACGAGCAGAACGGCCGACAGGGCGTTCCGCGCTCGTGGGGGCGCCGTCGCGCAGGCGGGCGCCCGGTCCGGCTCGGGCACCCTTCCAGGCAAGGCGCGACGGGCCCCGGGCGCGAGCGGGACGACTGCATTCGGGTCCCCCTGCCACGCCGAACGGGCGCCCCACCCGCGGAAAGCACCCGGAGCGAGGCGTGTCACTCTCGGGTGGGGGCCTCACCCGAACGGGTGATTCCTGACCCGGGGGCCGCTCGGGTCAGTCCCGTCGGTGGCCCTCGGCGTCCTCGTGGGTGTAGTAGCGGTAGAACATCGTCAGCAGGACTCCCACCCCGACCACCAGCCCCAGCCCGGCGGACTTCAGCACGGACTCGCCGGACTGGTTGACCAGGAAGCCGATCGCGCAGCCCGTGAAGGCGAACCAGGCCAGCGCGTGCAGTTCGCGGCGCAGCCGCGGGGCCAGCCGCCACACGGCGGCGAACACCACCGCGAAGACCAGCGCGGTGAGGAAGCCGAACAGCAGGTTCCAGCCCGTGATGGGCCCGCCGTGACGCCGGTTCGCCGCGGCCCAGAAGCCGTAGACCAGCCCGAACACGACGGGCAGCGCCACCGCCGCGGCCGCGTGGGTCCGGGCGCTGAAGACGTCGGGCCTGCGCCGTGGCGTGGTCATCCTGCGTGAGGCGGGTGCCGCGTGAGCCATGAGAGCTCCTCTCTGTCCCTGCCCTGGCTTCCAGGGCACACCGGCGCGCAGCCCCGGGCAAGTCGGCGGAACGCCCCCGACCGGATGCGGCCCGCCCGGCCCCGTGTTTCGCTGGGCGCGTGAGGCGCCACCGCGGGGGGCACGGCCCGCTCGACCGGTACCCCGGGGCCGGCGACGGACCTGCGCGGGCCGCCGGCGACGAGTACGCCGGCATCGACGACGGGTACGCCCGGTACGGGTCCGGGTACGGCTACGGCCGGGCCGGGGACGGGTACGCCGGGGCCGGCCTCCGGGACCCCGTGCGGCGGCAGGAGCTGCTGCGGTTGCGCGGGCACCGGGTGGCCTGGCTGCCGCCGCTGGTGCTGCTCGTCGCCATCGCCGTGGCGGACTACCACACCACCGGCGAGTTCCGCATGATCTCCTGGATCGTGCTGGTGCCCGGTATCGCCGCCGCGATCTGCGGGGTGTGGGTCACGGCCCTGTTCGCACTCGCGTCGCTGGTGACGTACGTCGTCGTGGACGGCGCCTGGCCGCACGAGTACCAGGCCGGGCTCGCCGACTTCGTCCTCGTCGCCCTCGGCGGCATCCTCGCCACCCTGGCCTGCGTCGTCCGGGTGCGCGAGGAGCGGCGCGTGCTGCGCATGGGCGACGTCACCGAGACCATCCGCCGCACGGTGCTGCGCCCGCTGCCACCGGGCTGGGGCGGCCTCGACCACGCCGGCGTCTACCTCACCGCCGACGCCGAGGCCCGCGTCGGCGGCGACTTCTACGACATCCAGCCCGGCCCGCACGGCACCCGCGTCCTGGTCGGGGACGTGCAGGGCAAGGGCCTCGGCGCGGTGGAGGCGGCGGCCGCGCTGCTCGGCACGTTCCGCGAGGCCGCGTACCACGAGGCCGACCTCACGACGGTCGCCGGGCGGCTGGAGACGCGGATGATCCGGCACCGCGGGCACACGGTCGCCCTGGGCCGCGCCGACGGCGACCGGTTCGCCACGGCCGTCCTGCTCGGCTTCCCCGACGACGACCCTGGGGCGGTGGACGTCCTGGTGTTCGGGCACGAGCCGCCGCTGGCGGTCGGGCCGGACGGGGTGCGCGCCCTGCCGGCCGGGGCGGGGCTGCCGCTGGGCTTCGGGGACCTCGCGCCGGGGCCGCCCGGGGCGCGGCGGGTGCGGGTGGCCGCCGATGAGACGCTGCTGCTGGTGACGGACGGCGTGACGGAGGCCCGGAACGGCGCCGGGGCGTTCTACGCGCTCGCCCGCGAGGTGGCCCGGGCCGTCGCCGAGGACCCGGACGCGGCCGAGCCGGCCCGGCTGGCCGCCCTGGTGCGGGACGGCACCCTGCGGCACTGCGGCGGCCACCTCGCCGACGACACCACGGTCTTCACCGTCCGCCGCCGAACCGCCCCGGGCGGCGACCCGGACACCGCCAGGGGCGCCGCCAGGGGCGGTTCGGCGGGCACCCCGCCGGGCCCCGGCGTCCGCCCCCGCCGGACCGGCCCGGGGCGGTGACGCGGCCCTACGGGGACCGGCACGGGCGCCTCTGCGGGCCTTGGCACGGCGCCCCTGCGGGCACCGGCAGGGGTACTCCTGCGGGCACCCCGCCGGGCCCCGGCGTCCGCCCCCGCCGGACTGGCCCGGGCGGCGACCCGGGCTGCCCTCCGAGGACCGGCACGGGTATCCCTCCGGGGACCGGGAGGGGGCAGGCACCTCTGTAGGCCCCGGCGTCCGCCGCCAGACCGGCCCGGGGCGGTGACGCGG
>NZ_JAPSKN010000177.1 GCF_031181705.1 Streptomyces sp. | reverse complement strand
CGCCGCAGCCAGTTGCTCACCGCCGCGCTGGGCCTCTTCGCGCACCGCGCGCCGGAGGAGGTCTCCCTCGACGACGTCGCCGAGGCGGCCGGCGTCTCCCGCCCCCTGGTGTACCGGTACTTCCCCGGCGGCAAGCAGCAGCTCTACGAGGCCGCGCTCCGCTCCGCCGCCGACGAGCTGCAGCACTGCTTCGACGAACCCCGCGAGGGCCCCCTGCTCCCCCGCCTGTCCCGCGCCCTGGACCGCTACCTCGCCTTCGTCGACGAGCACGACGCCGGTTTCAGCGCCCTCCTCCAGGGCGGCAGCGTCGTCGAGACCTCCCGCACCACCGCCATCGTGGACGGAGTCCGCCGCGTCGCCGCCGAGCACATCCTCAGCCACCTGGGCGTCACCGGCCCCGGTCCCCGCCTGCGCATGACCATCCGCATGTGGATCACCGCCGTCGAGGCGTCGTCGCTGATCTGGCTCGACGAGGACAAGGATCCCCCGGCGGAGGAGCTCCGCGACTGGCTCGTCGAGCAGTTCGTCGCCATGCTGACGGTGACGGCCCGCCGCGACCCGCAGACGGACGCCCTGGTCCTGGCCCTCGCCGAGGATGTCTGACACTGATCCCGTGAAGAGCGAAGACACCCCCTTCGAGGGCGGCCCCATGGACGGCAGGGTCCTGCCGGTCCTGCTCGGCATCACCGGCCACCCGCCCAAGACGTACCGCATCCCCGTCCCGGACCCGGACGGCGGAGCGCCCACCGTGCTGGTCTACCGGCGCGTACCCCGCGGACCGGGCAAGGCCGGCCTGACCAACCGCTGGAAGTACGCCTACGCCCCCGAGGGCGCCCCGGCGCGCCGGCTCAACTGGCCGTGGTCGAAGCCAGACGCCACGCCGCCCGGCAAGCGGGACGACGCCGACGGGTGACGGCGTTGCGCCGAACCGCGCACATTCACCGCGCGCACCCCGCGCACGCGGCACATCCTCACGGTGTCCGGCGGCACAGGGCCGCCCCCGCACCGGAGGTGACGGCATGTCAGGAACCCTTCTGCGACTGGTCTGCGTCGCGGCGACGGCAGCCGGAACGGCCCTGGCGTCCGTACCCGCCGCGGCCGCGCCCGAGCCGGACGCGGAACGGCCCTCCGTCGCCCGCCTCCTGACCGACCTTCAGCGCCTGTACCGCCAGGCCGAGCGGGCCACCGAGGCGTACAACGCCACCGAGGAGAAGCTGAAGAGGCAACGCGCCGAGACCGACCGGCTGGAGCGCGCCCTCGCCCGTGCCCGGCTCTCCCTGCACGACAGCCGCGGCGCGGCCGGCCGCCTGGCCCGGCAGCAGTACCAGAGCAGCACCGCCCTCTCCCCGTACGTCCGCCTGCTGCTGGCCCGCGACCCGGAGCGCGCGGTGGACCAGGGCCGGGTGATCGGCCGGATCGCTCGGGAGCGGGCCGGCACCGTGGGCCGGCTGACCGGCAGCGAACGCAAGGCCCGGGACCTCGCACGCAAGGCCCGCAAGGCACTCGACGAGCAGCTCGCCCTCGCCGAGCGGCGCAGGAAGGAACGCGACACGGTGCGCGGACGGCTGCACGACGTCGAGGAACTGCTCGCCTCCCTCGACCGGGACCAGCTCACGGCGGTCGCCGAGCTGGAGGAGGACGGTGTGGCGAAGGCGCAGAAGCGGTTCATGGCCTCCGGCGCGCTGGGCGCCGCAGGCAGCGCCGGCACCGTGCGCAGGCCCACGGCGGCGGGCGGCCGGGCCGTGCGCTACGCCGTACGGCAGCTCGGCAAGCCGTACGAGTGGGGCGCGGAGGGCCCGAAGTCGTTCGACTGCTCGGGGCTGACCTCGCAGGCCTGGGCCGCGGCCGGCACCCCCATCCCCCGGACCAGCCAGGAGCAGTGGAAGCGGCTGCAGCGGATCGGGCTGGACGAGCTGCGCCCGGGCGACCTGGTCGTGTACTTCGAGGAGGCCACGCACGTCGCGCTGTACCTCGGCGACGGCCAGGTCGTCCAGGCACCCCGCCCGGGCGCGAAGGTGAAGGCGTCACCGATCGCGGCCAACCCCGTCCTGGGCGCCGTACGCCCGGACCCGGACGGGAAGCCCCTGCGGCACTACGAGCCGCCGGAGCTCCCCGAGGGCGCGACGGACGGGTCGGACGAGGGCTACGACGGTGACACGGGCGACGAGGACTAGGCGGCGCCCGCGCCGGACGCCTCGACCAGGTAGGCCTGGGTCTTCGCCGGGTCGTAGAAGAAGTTCTCGAAGTCGGCCGGGTTGTTGAAGCCGTTGGCGAAGCGGTCGGCGACCGGCTGGATCTCCCCGGCGGCGCCGATGAGGTTCAGGACGTGCTCGGGCGGCGGCGCGAGCATCGTGTTGGTCCACTTGGTGACGTGCTGGGCGGTGTCCCAGTAGCGGTCGAAGGTGGCCCGCATCCACTCCTCGTCGAACGGCTTGTCGCCGTGCTCGACGATCGAGGCGAGGTAGGCGGCGGCGCACTTGGACGCCGAGTTGGAGCCCTGCCCGGTGATCGGGTCGTTGGCGACGACCACGTCGGCGACGCCGAGCACCAGACCACCGCCGGGGAGGCGGCCGATCGGGTTGCGGACGGTGGGGGCGTAGCGCCCGGCCAGCGTGCCGCCGGCGTCGGTGAGTTCGACCTTGGTGGCCCGCGCGTACTCCCAGGGGACGTACCGCTCCATGAGTTCCAGGGTCAGGGAGAGGTGCTCCGCGGGGTCCTTGACGCCGGCGAAGACGTCGAGCGGGCCGCCGGGTATGCCCTCCCAGAAGAGGATGTCGGCCCGGCCGGAGGTGGTCAGGCACGGCATGACGAACAGCTCGCCGACGCCCGGCACCAGGTTGCAGCGGACCGCCTCGGTGTCCGGGTGCTCGGGGCGCGGGCCGAGGCCGTGGACGTACGCCACGGCCAGCGCGCGCTGCGGCTCGCTGTACGGGGAGCGCTCCGGGTCGCGGGCGAACATCTGGACCAGTTCGCCCTTGCCGGCGGCGACCAGCACCAGGTCGTAGGTGCGGGAGAAGTAGTCGAGGTCGCCGACGGCCGCGCCGTGGATGACGAGCTGGCCACCGCGCTGGGCGAAGGTCTCCATCCAGCCGGCCATCTTCACGCGCTGGTCGATCGACTGCGCGAACCCGTCGAGGCGGCCCAGCCAGTCGATGGCCCGCGCGGCGGGGCCCTCGGACCAGGAGCCGGGGGCGGCGACCGAGACGCCGAGCCCTTCGATCTTCGGGGCCTGGGACTCCCAGAAGTTCAGCTGGAGGTCGCGCTCGTGCTGCAGGGCCGTGTGGAACATGCACTGCGTCGACATGACCCGGCCGGTGCGGATCTCGTCCGCCGTCCGGTTCGACATCAGGGTGACCTCGTACCCCTGCGACTGGAGGCCGAGGGCGATCTGGAGACCGGACTGGCCGGCTCCGACGACGAGTATCTTCCGCATGCGGGCTGTCCTCTACTCGGGGGTTTCGTCCAGCGCGTGGCCGACGAGGGCCAGGAGGGTCTCGATCACGGAGATCCGACGACGCGCGTCCATGATCATGACAGGTATGTGTTGCGGGATGGTCAAGGCCTCCCGCACGTCCTCCGGCTCGAACAGCTCGGCGCCGTCGAAGTGGTTGACCGCGACCACGTACGGCAGCCCGGAGCTCTCGAAGTAGTCCAGGACCGGGAAGCAGTCCTTCAGGCGGCGGGTGTCGGCCAGCACGACCGCGCCGATCGCGCCGCGCACGATGTCGTCCCACATGAACCAGAACCGCTGCTGGCCCGGCGTGCCGAACAGGTAGAGCACCAGGTCGTCGTCGAGCGTGATGCGCCCGAAGTCCATGGCGACCGTGGTGGAGGTCTTGTCCGGCGTGGCGGTGAGGTCGTCGGTGGCCTCGCTCGCCTCGGTCATCAGCGCCTCGGTCTGCAGGGGCGTGATCTCCGAGGCGGAGGTGACGAGCGTGGTCTTGCCCACGCCGAAGCCGCCCGCCACCACGATCTTCGTGGCTATGGGGGCCCGGGTGCGGTCGGTCTCCCAGGCGTGCATGCCCTCGCCGGGCTGGACGAACGGGGAGGAAGCAGCGACGCCGTGAGCGGCGTCAGAGACGACGGAGTCCACTCAGCACCCTTTCCAGCAGAGCGCGGTCCGGGCGGCCCGTGCCGTGGCCGGTCCCCGTTCCGTACACACGGATCTTTCCCTGGTCCGCGAGGTCGCTGAGGAGCACGCGGACCACGCCGAGCGGCATCTTCAGCAGCGCGGCGATCTCGGCCACCGTACGCATCCGGCGGCACAGTTCGACGATGGCCCGCAGCTCCGGCATCACACGGCTGGAGAGGTTGCCGTTCGTCAGTTCCTTGCGCTCCTCCGGGGCGTCCAGCGCCGCCGTGCTGGCCACGAACGTCTCCACGAGGAGGACGTGGCCGAAGCGGGTCCGGCCGCCGGTGAGCGAGTAGGGGCGGACCCGGGCGGGTTTGCGGTCACCGCCGCGGACCGGGAGGTGCTGCTTGGGCTTACTGCTCATCGGGCACTCCCCGTCGTCTGGGACTCCTCCAGGGATTTACGGAGCTCGCTGCGGAGTTCGGGCGTCAGGACATGGCCGGCCCGGCCGACGAACAGGGCCATGTGGTAGGCCACCACGCTCATGTCGCAGTCCGCCGAGCCGTGCACGCCGAGCAGCGAGCCGTCGCTGATCGACATCACGAACAGGCTGCCCTCCTCCATGGCGATCATGGTGTGCTTGACCCCGCCGTAGTCCATCAGCTTGGCGGCGCCGATGGTGAGGCTGCCGATGCCGGAGACGATGGTGGCGAGGTCGGCGGCGGAGCCGCGCGGGCCGGTGGACCGGCCCCCGCGGGTCTGCAGGGCCTCGCGGGCCTCCTTGTTGCGGTCTGCGTCGGAGGACAGCAGGAGCAGTCCGTCGGAGGAGACGACCGCCACCGAAAGGATGCCGGGCACCTCCTCGACGAGGTTGGTCAGCAGCCAGTGCAGGTTGCGGGCCTCACTGCTCAGTCCGATCAGTCCGAAGGTACTGGGCGCGGTCAACTGCTTGCCTCCTCGACTGTGCCCCCCGTGGCTACTTCGGAATCAGCTGGTCCAGATGTGCCGGTGGCCGGCCGCCGGTGCGAGGCCGTCTGCTCCGCGATCTCCGCCTCGACCTCGCGGTAGCCGGCCTGGGCGCCCTGGCGGAAGCCGCCGAGGCGGCGGCGCAGGGCTTCGGCGTCGACGGAGCCGCTGCGCTGGCGCGGGGCGGTGGTGGGGGCGGTGATCTTGGGCGTGCGCTTGGGCAGGCCCTTGTCGGTGACGCGTTCGTGTTCGGCGTCGGCCTCCGCCTCGGCTTCCGCTCCGGCGTGTTCGCTCCCGCCCGCACCCCCCGTGCGGGTTTCGTGAGCGTGCGGGGCCGGCTCGTGCGGAGTGGCTCCGCCGTCGTCGGCCGCGCTTTCGTGCTGCGTCGGCTCCGGTTCCTCCAGCGGTGGGGGAGCCAGCAGTTCCATGGTGGTCTCGGCAGGCGTCTCGGCCGGTGCCGTCGCCCCTTCCGCGGGTGCGGTCTCCTCCGCCGCCCCGGCCGGTTCCGGGTGCCCGGCCGCCGTCGCGCCGTGGCCGGCCTCCTCGCGCTGCACGGCCCTCTCGGCGAGGGCGACCAGCGGGTCCCCGCCGTTCGTGCGGCCGTGCAGGACGTTGGAGTTGGCCTCCGCGTCGGCGCCGGGCAGGGAGAAGGAGTGGGTGGCTCCGGAGGGCGGTCCGGAGGCCGGGACTGCCGCGGGCGGGGCCGCCGCCAGCAGGGTCCGGGGCAGGACGACGACCGCCGCGATCCCGCCCTGCTTCTGCTCGCGCAACTGGACGCGCACGCCGTGGCGGTGGGCGAGGCGGGCGACGACGTACAGGCCGAGGCCGAGGCCGTCCTCGCCCTCCTGGTCGTAGGGCGCCTCCGGGTCGAAGTCGGACAGGCGGGAGTTCAGGCGCTCCATCCGGTCCTCTGTCATCCCGATGCCCTCGTCCTGGACGGAGAGCATGACCTCGCCGTTCTCCAGCAGCCAGCCGGAGATCTCCACGGGCAGGTCGGGCGGGGAGAACGAGGTGGCGTTCTCCATGAGTTCGGCCAGCAGGTGGGAGAGGTCGTCGGCGGCGAACCCGGCGATGTGCGCGTGCGGCGGCAGCGCGGCGATGCGGACCCGCTCGTACCGCTCGATCTCGCTGACCGCGGCGCGGACGACGTCGACCAGCGGCACGGGCCCGGCGGCGTGCTGGACGTGCTCGGTACCGGCGAGGACCAGGAGGTTCTCGCTGTGCCGGCGCATGACGGTCGCGAAGTGGTCGAGCTTGAACAGCGTGGAGAGCCGGTCCGGGTCCTGCTCGCGCTCCTCCAGGTTCTCGATGACGGCCAGCTGCCGCTCGACCAGCCCGAGGGTGCGCAGGGCGAGGTTGACGAACGTGCCGCCGATGGCCGTGCGCAGCCGCTCCAGCTGGGCGGCGGCCTCGGCGAGTTCGCCGCGCAGTTCCTCGCGTGCGTCGGCCATCTTCTGGCGCTGCCCGACGAGGTGTTTGCGGTCGGACTCCAGCGTGGCGATCCGCTCGGTGAGGGCGGCCGCGTGCGCGTGCAGGGCGTTCACGGAGCGCACGACCTGGGCGAACTCGTCGTTGCGGCCGGTGAACCTCACCGGCTCCTCGGCCGCCGGGTCCTCGGCCTCGGCGAGGCGCTTCGACCCCAGGCGCAGGACCGCGAGCGGGCGGGTGAGGCTGCGGGCCATGCCCGTGGCGACACCGACGGCGAGCAGCATCAGGGCGCCGAGGATCGCGACGCGGATCTCCAGCGCGGTGACGTCGTCGTCCCGCAGGGCCTCCAGGTCCTTGGTGCGGCGGTCGTAGAGGGCGCTCTCGACGCCGCGCATCAGGTCGACCCGGGCGGACAGGGCCGCGTCCAGCCGTTTGGTGCTGGTGGACAGCTCACCGCCGGAGAGCGACGGCTGGTCGGTGAGGGTGGCGAGGTACTTCTCGGCGGAGTTGACCTCGGTGCCGGTCACCGTGTTGTCGAACGAGGTGCGGGCCGCCTTGGGGGCGGTGGCGCGGAAGTCCGCCAGGGCCGCGTCGGAGCGCAGCCGGGCCTGCTGGGCGGCGGCGCTCAGGGCGTCGCGCTGCCGGGCGTCGGCGCCGGTGGACGTGGCGGTCTCGGCCGGCAGTCCGGTGACGGGGTCGACGACCGTCTCGGTGCCGCGCGGCACGCTGAGCGCGGCGAGCAGCAGTCCCCGGGCCGCGGCGGCCTGCTGGACGGCGGAGTCCAGCTCGGCCAGCGCGTGACCGCCGGCGCCCGCGCGCGGCGGCGTCCGCTGGGCCAGCTGCTCGGCGAGCCGGTGGAGTTCGGTGATGGCGGCGGAGTACGCCTGGTGCGCTTCGAGAGCGCTGCTCTTGCCGGTGAGCGCCGCTCGCCGCACGGCCGCTATGCCGTCCAGGCCCGAGCGGAGCGCGGCGGGCGCGTCGGTGTCGGCGCGCAGCTCCTCGACCTGCCGGTCGACGCGTTCGCTGTGCTGCTCGGAGGGCGCCTTGGACTTGGGACGGCCGGCCGCGATGTAGGCGGTGACGTCGTCGCGCTCGTCGGCGAGGGAGTGCGCGAGGGCGAGGGCGTCCTGCGTCTGCTCCGCGAGCGTCACCAGCTCCTGGGAGTCGTGGAGTTCCGCTGAGGCGGCCAGCACCGAGGGGGTGCCGGCACCGGCGATGGCCGCGGCGACCACGGCCACGGCGACGATCAGCCGGTTGCGGACGTGTGTGGGGCGGCCCTTGCCGGTGGGGGGCGTCGCCTCAGCGCCCTGAACGGGGGCCGTCTGCTTGCCTGTGCGACGAGGCCGCGTCTTCTGCACCGGTGCTCGCATTCCTGACTCGTGAACCCTTGGGTCCGGGTGACGCTCCGTCAACTGGCGCGTACTCCCGGTACACTTCCCGACCCTCCCAGCGCCGGTGGGCAGCGCACGCGCATCACCTGACCCGCCACCCGAAGGAGTGAACCTCGGAGGGGAGTTGAGGGGCAAGTTCCACCGGCTCTTGCAGGAGGCTTGCCCGGTACGCCGGTTGGACGGCGGGACCGGGCGGTGGCAGTATTCGCCACCGCGTCTTCCCGGAACAAATCATTCCCTCCCAAACCAGGCGCCTGACCTGCGCGGGTGCGCCGGTACGGCAACCATTGCCAGCCTTTTGCGGACCATGTGAAGGGCTCGTGCAGACTGGCTGGATGCGTACTGAACTCGCCTCGGAGCCCGGAGACGCCGACCGACCCAACGAGGACTTCGCCGCTGTCGGGCTACCGGCTTCAGGACAGGGCGGTTCGCTCGTCGTGCTGGACGGTGTGACGCCGCCGAAGTCCGGGACGGGGTGTCTGCATTCCGTCCCCTGGTTCACCGCCCGACTCGGCGGCGCACTGACCGAACTGACCGTTTCACTCCCGGATGTTCCCCTGGTCGAGGCCTTGTCCCGCGCCATCGCGCGTACCGCCGAGGCGCACGCGTCAACCTGTGACCTTTCTCACCCCCGCACCCCTCAGGCCACGGTGGTCGTGGCCCGCTGGGATCCGGAAGCGGTGGAGTACCTCGTCCTGTCGGACTCGGCCCTCCTCCTGGAGTCCCCGGACGGCCCGGTGACGCCCGTCCTGGACGACCGGCTGGCTCTGCTGCCCCGTTCGGCACTGGCCACGGACGCGGTGGTGGACGCGACGCTGCGGAACAAGGAGGGCGGTTTCTTCACGGCGGCGGCCGATCCCTCGGTGGCAGGGCTGGCCGTGGCCGGAACCCTGCCCCGCCCTGAGGTACGCGCCCTGGCCGCCCTGACGGACGGGGCGACCCGCTGGGTGGAGAGGTTCGGGGAGGGCGACTGGGCGGACTGCTTCCAGGTCGTGCGCAAGGAGGGGCCGCAGGCGCTGGTGGACCGGGTGCGGACGCTGGAACGGGCGGATTCCGCCGCGACGTCGCTGGGCCGAAGCAAGCGGCACGACGACGCGACGGTGGTGTTCGTCGAGTTCTGAGGGGGCGGCCGCCCCTCTACTTCTCCATGCCCCGGTTGAGCTGGTGCAGCAGCCGGGCCAGCTCCGTGACCTCGTGGGTCTCCCAGTCGGCCAGGCGGCCGGCGTAACGGGCGCGGCGGGCCTCGCGGACCCGGCGCACCCGGTCCTGGCCCTCCTGTGTCAGGGCGACCAGCCAGGCGCGGCCGTCGGCGGGGTCGGGCTCGCGGGCGACCAGGCCGAGCTCCTCCAGGGCGCGCAGCTGGCGGGACATCGTCGCCTTGCCGACGCCGATGTACGCGGCGAGCTCGGTGGCCCGCTGCTTGCCGCACTCGTCCAGCCGGACGAGCAGCCCGTAGGCGGACGACTCCAGGTCGGGGTGGACCTCGCGGGCCATCTCTCCCTGGCTGGCCCGGGCCCGCCGCAGCAGGACGGTCAGTTCCCGCTCCAGCGCGAGGAAGGCGGGCCGGTCCACACCGCTTCCGGCCCGGTGTCCGTCGTCGTTGCCGCCCTCGTGCACGTCAGTCCCTGCCCATTTCGTCGCTACTGGAATTGTCCTCCGGCCGCCGTCGGCGCCGCAGTCCGGCAAGTATTCCCAGGTCAGGGCGTCCGTGTCCACAGGCCCACCACACGGTGAAGGCCCGGGTCCCCGCGCGGGAACCCGGGCCTCCCTCAACCGGCCGCGTCCGTCACGCCGCGACCGGAACCTCCGGCGCCGCGCTGTTCGTCGCGGGCGCGAGCGCCAGTTCCAGGACCTGGCGGACGTCGGTGACGGCGTGGACGTCGAGCTTGTCCAGCACCTCCGCCGGGACGTCGTCCAGGTCGGGCTCGTTGCGCTTGGGGATGATCACCGTGGTGACGCCCGCCCGGTGCGCCGCGAGCAGCT
>NZ_JAPSKN010000034.1:13493-42301 GCF_031181705.1 Streptomyces sp. | reverse complement strand
TTGTCCACGAAGTTGGTGATCAACCAGTTCAGGTTCTGTGCCGCCTGGCTCATCGGGCTCACACTAACGCTCCTGGTTGTAGGTGCTGTCAGGACCGAAGCCCTGGCCGTTCGTTTCACTGCCTGCGCTGCGTCCGCGTTGGACACCCCGGCGCAGGTTGCTCAGCCTGCCCCGGACGTCCTCCGGGGCGCGGGAGACCTGTGGGCCTCCCTGGGGAGTGCTCTCGGCGGACCCCTCGATCAGGTTGGCCTTGGGAACCCGCCTCGGCAGGCCGGAGGAGGTGACCCCGCCCGCCTTCGGCTTCCGGAGCTGCGAGGCCTGCTGCCACCGCTCGTCGTTGGCCGAGCGCCAGTCGCTGTCGCCGTTGCTCTCCTGCGTGGAGGCCGGCGGCTCCTGGCTCGCGTGCCGTGCGCCACCCGTGCCGTTCGTACCGCCGGCGGTGGCTCCGCGGCGGGGAAGCCCGGCGTCGGTCAGCGCGTGGGCGGCGGAGGGGGCCGGTCCCGGACGCTCGAAGCCTACGCGGTCCTGCTCACTCGCGTCAGCGGCCTGCGCAGATTCCGTTTCCTGGGCCTGAGAAGGGTACTGGTTCGGATAGCCGTTCTGGTAGCCGTCCTGCTGCGGCCAGTCGTCCTGGTGGCGCCGCTGCTCGAACGCCGGGAAGCTGTCGGGCACGCCCGCGCCCTGCCCCGCGGACTCCTCCCGGGCAGGCTCCGCATAGGCGGGATCCGGGTAGCCGCCGTTCGGCGAGAAGGTGTCGTTCTGCGGCAGGCCACCGTTCGGCGCGTAGTACTGCTCGTCGTACGCCGCCCGCTGCGGCTCCTCGTACGCCGCCTGCCGCTGAGCCTCGTACGGCGCCTGCTGCGGCTCCTCGTACGGCGCCTGCTGCTCCTCGTAGGCCTGCCGGCCGTCGTAGGAGGCGGGCTGCTGCTCCGGGTAGCCGCTCTGGCCGGTGTCGTAGTTCTGCCCGTAGCCCTGCTGCCCGTTGAACTCCTCCTGGTACGCGGGCGCCTCGGCCTGCTCCTGGGCGTTCTGGCCGGGCAGGGCGGGCTGCTCACCCTGGGACTGGGCCTCCAGGGCCGCCCGGCGCTCCTCGCGCATCAGGGAGCGGCCGACGGGGTCCAGCTCGCGTATGTCGTCGGGGACGTCCGAGTAACGGCTGTCGTCGAAGCCGAGCTCCGCGGCGGTGCGCATGGGCTGGCCGAAGTTCTCGCCGCCGAAGTTCTGCTCCGGGATGATCTGCGAGACCGTGAACTCGTCGCGGTCCACGTGGCTCTCGCCGCCACCGCCGTGCGTGATCGCGTCGGGCAGCATGACCAGCGAGGTGGTGCCGGCCTGCTCGCCCGAGGGGCGCAGCTGGACGCGGATGCCGTGCCGGTCGGACAGCCGGCCGACCACGAACAGGCCCATGCGCTGCGAGATCGCGACGTCCACGGTCGGCGGGTTGGCCAGCTTGTGGTTGATGTCGGCGAAGTCCTCGGCGGTCAGGCCGATGCCCTTGTCGTGGATCTCGATCATCACGCGGCCGTCGGGCAGCCGGGTCGCGGTGACGCGGACCTTGGTCTGCGGGGAGGAGAACGTGGTGGCGTTCTCCAGCAGCTCGGCGAGCAGGTGCACGAGGTCGGTCACGGCCCGGCCGTGGATCTCGGCCTCGGGCACGCCCGACAGCTCGATGCGCTCGTACTGCTCCACCTCGGAGGAGGCGGCGCGCAGCACGTCGACCAGCGGCACCGGCTGGTCCCAGCGTCGGCCGGGCTCCTCGCCGGCGAGGACCAGGAGGTTCTCGCCGTTGCGGCGCATACGGGTCGCCAGGTGGTCCAGCTTGAAGAGGTTCTCCAGCTGGTCGGGGTCGGCCTCGTTGTTCTCCAGGTCGGTGATCAGGGTCAGCTGGCCCTCGATCAGCGACTGGTTGCGGCGCGAGAGGTTGGTGAAGATCGCGTTGATGTTGCCCCGCAGCAGGGCCTGCTCGGCGGCGAGCCGGACGGCCTCGCGGTGGACCTGGTCGAAGGCGCGGGCGACCTCGCCGATCTCGTCCGTGGTGGTGATCGGGATCGCCTGGACGCGGGTGTCGACGCGGCCCGGGTCGGTGCGCGAGAGCTGGTCGACCAGCATCGGCAGGCGCTGCTCGGCGATGCCGAAGGCGGCGTTGCGCAGCTGGCGCATCGAGCGGCTCATCTGGCGGGCGACCGCACCGGCCAGGATGAACGCCAGGAGCAGGGCGACGACGACGGCGGCACCGGTGATGTAGGCGTCGCGCTGGGCGCTGTCGGCGATGTCGGACGCTTCGCTCACGGCCTTGTCGGCCAGGTCCGTCTCGATCTTCTCGTACGCGTTGAACTTGAGGGTGTTGACCGCCCACCAGTTCTCGGCGGTGATGCCCTTCTCGGCGAGGGCGGCGCGGGCGCTCGGGTCGGTGCTCTGCAGCGTCGCGACGGCCGAGATCATCGTCGTCGGGTTGGCCGGCGGGGGGACGTAGTCCGGGTTCTTGGCCTTGGCCTCGCGGGCCATCGCGGCGCCGTCGGCCTTGAGCTTGGCCTCGGCCTCCTTGAGCTTGGCCGCGTCCTGCTCGGTGCCACCGCCGATGTACTCCTGCACGGCGATGCGCTCGAGGTAGGCGTACGAGGACAGGGCGACGCGCTGGCTTGCCAGGTTGCCGTCGTCCGGGCCCGGCTTGACCAGGATGTGCATGCCGATCGAGCGCTGCAGCGACAGGGCCGCCTTGGTGAGCTCGATGGCGTACACGGTCCGGCCGTAGCTGGTGATGTTGCCGGTGCCGAGGCCCAGCTCGTTGGCGAACTCGGTCAGCGGGTGGGCGACCTCGACGTAGCCCTCTTCGGTCTGGACGCCCTTGAGCTTGGAGGTGTAGGCGACCTGGCGCAAAGTCTGCAGCTTGGGCTCGGCCTCGCGGAACAGCTTCAGCCGGCGCTCCAGGCCGGGCTTGGCCGGCATGTTCTGGGCGGCGGCGTCGAAGGCGTCGGCGGCCTCGTCGGTGGCCTTGCGGACCTGGGTGACGGTCGCCTTGTCCTGGGCGGTCTGGGCGCTGCCCTTCAGCAGGGGGGCGGCCGAGGCGTCACGCTCGTTGTAGAGGGCGTTGGCGTACAGCAGCGAGGCGCGGACCAGGCGCGCGGTGTTCTCGGCGTCCTCGGCCTCCTGCCAGGTGTCGATCGAGCTCTTCACCTGGAAGCCGCCCATGACGAGGCCGACCAGCACGGGTATGAGCAGGATCGCGTTCAGCCGGGTCGCCACACGCCAGTTGCGCGGCGAGAGACGGCCACCGCTCTGAGCGGGCGAGGCCGTCGGCTCCGAACCGGGCACGGGGGCGGGCGCCGCTGTGCGCGGCGGCGGGGTGAAGTTGCCCCGGGCCGACGGCTCGGGACTGTTCTTGCTTCGCCTCACTCGACCAACAACCTCTCGGCGGTCGGCACCAACCATGTGCCGCAGTGTCTCAGAGCCCCATCACGTCCTCGTAGGACGAGTACGTCATTGACTATTGGGCAGTTCAGGCATTCCAGCACGACGACCTGCGCTCTTCCAAACAGTCGAGGGCAGGGATTCAAGGGGGTGCAAGCCCCAGATAAAACGGTCATAAAGAGCGAGCCCCGCCAAAAGGCGGGGCGATCGTGCGCACAGCGAGACCGGATGTGCGCGACGCGTGGCCGTACCACCCCAGTTCTCTGCCGAAACGTTATGAACACCGTGGCCGACCGTGTCAAAGGACACAGTCGGCTCCGGTGTGTCTACGACAACTGCCGTATCGCGCCTCGAAATTGGTGCTACCTCAGCCGGGCCATCAGAGCGTGCTCCACCAGCGTGATCAGCGCACTCTTCGCGTCGGCCCGGTGCCGGGCGTCGGTCGTGATGATCGGAGTGTCCGGACCGATCTGCAGAGCCTCTCGCACCTCGTCGGGCGTGTAGGGCTGCTGGCCGTCGAAGCCGTTGAGGGCGATGACGAACGGCAGGCCGCTGTTCTCGAAGTAGTCCACCGCCGGGAAGCAGTCCGCCAGGCGCCGGGTGTCCACGAGCACCACCGCGCCGATGGCACCGCGCACCAGATCGTCCCACATGAACCAGAAGCGGTCCTGGCCCGGCGTGCCGAAAAGGTACAGGATCAGGTCCTGGTCCAGGGTGATACGGCCGAAGTCCATGGCCACCGTGGTGGTGGTCTTGTCCCCGGTGTGGGTCAGGTCGTCGATCCCCGCACTGGCCGAGGTCATCACGGCCTCGGTGCGCAGCGGGTTGATCTCCGAGACGGCACCCACGAACGTGGTCTTGCCCACGCCGAAGCCGCCCGCCACCACGATCTTCGCAGAGGTGGTGGAACGACCCGCGTCAGAGCTTGCGAAGTCCACTGAGCACCCTTTCGAGCAGTGTCACGTCCGGTGCACCGGTGGCCTCGTCGCCGCCCGGCTGGTGGATCGCGACGAGACCGGCCTCCGCGAGGTCCGCGACCAGGATGCGCGCCACACCCAGCGGCATGTTGAGCAGGGCGGAGACCTCGGCCACCGACTTGACCTCACGGCACAGGTGGCAGATCCGCTGGTGCTCCGGGAGCAGGCCCATGAGCGCGGCGGGGTCCGCGGTCGTACTGATCAGTGCCTCGATGGCGAGCTGATAGCGCGGCCGGGTCCGGCCGCCGGTCATGGCGTACGGCCGTACCAGCGGCTGGTCGCCCTCGTCCTCGTACGGCTCCGCGTACGGATCATGAGAGGCGGTGGGCGGGGTCATGGGTCCTCCGGGCGGGACAGCAAGTCGGTCAGATCAAGCCGTCTGACGAGGCCTGTGTGGGGTGTGTGGCGGCCGGACGGTGATGTGGTGAGACGGGTGGTGCCGGGGCCTATCAGTGGAGCAGACTGCCTTGCAGCTCGGCGCGCAGGTCGGGGGTGAGGACCGCGCCCGCGCGGTCGACCAGGAGCGCCATCTCGTAGCCGACGAGGCCGATGTCGCACTCCGGGTGCGCGAGGACGGCCAGGGACGAACCGTCCGAGACGGACATGAGGAAGAGGAACCCCCGCTCCATCTCGACGACCGTCTGGGCCACCTCGCCGCCCTCGAAGATGCGGGAGGCGCCCGCCGTCAGGGACGTCAGCCCCGAGGCGACGGCCGCGAGCTGATCCGCGCGGTCGCGCGGGAAGCCCTCCGACATCGCCAGGAGGAGGCCGTCGGCGGACACGACGACGGTGTGGGACACCCCTGGGGTGTTGTCCACGAAGTTGGTGATCAACCAGTTGAGGTTCTGTGCCGCCTGGCTCATCGGACTCAACTAACGCTCCTGCTGGTGAGTGGGCCGTGGGAAGCTGCCGGTCTGGGTGGATCCGGCTTGACGACCCTGTGCGATACCCCGACGGAGATTGGTCAGCCGGCCGCGCACGTCATCGGGGGCGCGCGAGACCTGCGGACCGCTCTGGTGCGGTTGCTGCTGAGCCGTGCCCGGGACGAGGTTCGCCCGGGGCACCCGGCGAGGCAGGCCGGAGGTGGTGACCCCGCCTGCGGCGGGCTGACGGACGCGCTCGGCCTGGCGGACGAGGTCGTCGTTGGGGGAGGCGCGCCAGCCGGCGGACGCGGACCGCTGCGGGCCGGTGGGCCCCTGCGGCTGCTGCGGAGCGGCCGGGGCCGAGCCGTTGCTCTGCGGCTGCTGCTCCTGCTGCTCCTGCTGCCCGTGGAACCAGTTGGTCTCCAGCGTGTCGTACAGCGGCGTACGCCCGTCGCCCGGGCCGGTCGCCGGCGGCAGCGCCTCGGGCTCCTGCCGCACGGGCCGCTGCGGCGCCGGCGGACGCGGTGCCGCGAAGTCGGAGCCGCCGTTGACCTGCGGCCGCTCGAACCGGCCCGTGCCCGCCGGGTCGGCCGGGGTGGCCGGACCGGGCAGCGGGGGACGGCCGGAGCCGTCGTCCTGCCGCTGCGCGGGGTACTGGCCGGTCGCGTCCTGGCGCGGCGCCGGGTACTGCCCGGTGGTGCCGTTGTCCTGACGGGGCGCCGGATACTGCCCGGTGGTGCCGTTGCCATAGGACTGCGGAGCCTGCTGCGGTGCCGGGTACTGACCGGTGGAGCCGTTGTCGTACGACTGCGGGGCCTGCTGCGGTGCCGGGAACTGGCCCGTCGCGGAGGACGGGTCGCGGCGGCCCGCCGAGGAGCCGAAGACGTCCGGCCGGACGAACTGGCCCGAGTTCGGGTCGTACTGGCCCTGGTGCTGCGGGCCGCCGAAGTCGGCCGGGCCCTGACGCTCGTCGTCGCGCGGCACGGCCGGCATCTCCGCCGTCGCGCCGGGGCCCTGACGGTCGTCGACGCGCGGCAGGGCGGACGTCCGGGAGACGTCCGGCTCCTCGTGGCCGCGGGGGGTGTCCAGCGAGGCGGGCGGCACCTGCGGCTGGGCGTTCTCGTCGCTCCAGCTCGGCACGCGCGGCTGCGGGTCGCCGCCGGGCAGCTCGGCCCGCGGGCCACCGCGCGGCGGCAGCTGCGGCCGACGGCCCTTGCCCCGCTCGGCGTTGCCGCCCTGCTGCGGCCGGCCCCGGCCACCGCCGAAGGCGTCCTGCGGCGCGTTGGTGCCCGCGGCCTGCAGGCCCTGCGGGGCACCCGGCGCCTGACCGAACCCGGCACCGGCCGGAGCCGGGCGGCCCTGCGCGGGCGGACCCTGCTCGAACATCGAGTTGCCCGGACCCTGCGGTCCGCGCGCTCCGCCCTGACCGGCCGGACGGCCACCGTCGCCGTCGCGTCCCGGCAGCGCGGCCCGCGGGCCCTGGCCGGCACCGAGCCGGCCGCCACCGGACGCGCCGCCGAAGACACCGCCACCGGAGGCGCCGGCGCCGAGAGCGCCGCCGTTCTGGCCGGCGGCGGCGGCCCGCCGGGCCGCCGCCGCACCGGCCGCGGCCTGAGCGGCGGCCGGACCGCCACCGCCGACCGGCGGCTGGCCGCCCTGCTTGGGCTGGGGCTTCCTGCCGCCCTGGGCGACGTCGACGGGCAGCATGACCAGCGCGGTCGTACCACCGGAGTCGGACGGGCGGAGCTGGATGCGGATGCCGTGCCGCTGGGACAGCCGGCCGACCACGAACAGACCCATGCGGCGGGAGACGGAGACGTCCACCGTCGGGGGAGAGGCGAGCCGCTCGTTGATCGCGGCGAGGTCCTCGGGGGAAAGGCCGATACCGGTGTCGTGGATCTCGATCAGCACCCGGCCGTCGGGCAGGGCGTGACCGGTGACCTTGACCTTGGTCTGCGGCGAGGAGAACGAGGTCGCGTTCTCCAGCAGCTCGGCGAGCAGGTGCACGAGGTCGTTGACCACGCGGCCGGCGACCTCGGTCGTGGGCACCGAGGCGAGCTCGATGCGCTCGTACTGCTCCACCTCGGAGGCGGCGGCGCGGAGCACGTCCACCAGCGGGACCGGGCGGGTCCAGCGCCGGCCGGGCTCCTCACCGGCGAGGACGAGGAGGTTCTCGCCGTTACGGCGCATGCGCGTGGCGAGGTGGTCGAGCTTGAACAGCGAGGACAGCTGGTCCGGGTCGGCCTCGCGGGACTCCAGTTCGGAGATGAGCGACAGCTGACGCTGGATGAGGCCCTGGGAGCGGCGCGAGAGGTTGGTGAACATCGCGTTGACGTTGCCCCGCAGCAGGGCCTGCTCGGCGGCGAGGCGGACCGCCTCGCGGTGCACGTCGTCGAAGGCCGCGGCCACCCGGCCGATCTCGTCCCGGGAGTGCACACCGACCGACTCCACGGACGTGTCGACGTCCTGCGGGTCGGACTCGGACAGCTGCTTGACCAGCTCGGGCAGACGGTCGGAGGCGACCCTGGTGGCGGTCTCCTCCAGCCGGCGCAGCGAGCGGATCATGGACCGGGCCACGACGAAGGCGCCGACGAGCGAGACACCGAGCACGATCAGGATCAGCGCACCGGAGATGATCGCGTCGCGCTCGGTGGCGCTGCGCAGCTCGCGGGCCTTCTGTTCCATCTCCTCGAGCAGGGTGTGCTCGATGTTCTTCATCTGCTGGATCTTGGTGGAGCTGTCGTCCAGCCAGTCGCGGTAGGACCGCTTGTCCTGCTGGGCGAGACCGCTCGCGGAGATCAGGGCGCGGCCGGCGTAGGTGTCGGTGGCCTTGATCGTGGAGTTGCCGCCGTCCTCGATCGGCTTCAGCAGCTCGGCGGCGGCGTCCTCGCCGTAGATGCTCTTGAAGCTGCGGATCTCGGAGTTCTGGCTCTCCAGGGCGGACTGGGCGTAGAGCCGGTCGTTCGGGGAGAGCTTGCCGGTCGTGGTGTTGCTGGCGGGCAGCGCCGCGGCGAGGGCCGCGCGCTGGATCGAGGAGTACTCCTTGGCGGAGGAGAACGCCGCCAGCGCACGCGTGCGCTGGATCATGTCCGGGTTGCTGGTCGCCTCGGCCATGTCCTGGGAGAGGTCGATCAGGTTCTCGATCAGACGGTGGTACGCCTCGATCGTCTGCGTGGAGTTGCCCTCGGAGGCGTAGGCGCCCTTGCGGATCTGGGCCAGGTCGCCGAGCTCACCGGCGATCTGGATGAGGTACTCGCGGACGCCCTTGAGGTTGCCGTCCTTGCTCGCGCTGTCGATCTCCTCGGACGAGTCGAGGAAGTTGTTCATCGCCCGGTCGGTCTTCTCGCGCAGCCCCTTGACCGTGAAGTCCGTGGCCTTGCCGCCGTGCGCGAGCGGGCCCGCCGACTGGTCGCGCTCCTCCTGGAGCGCGGCCGACAGCTCCGTGGCCTGCTTGGTCATGTCCGTCAGCAGCTTCATGTTGTCGAGCTGCTGGATGTCGTCCATGGACTGGTTGATACGCAGCGCGCCCAGCGAGGTGGCCGCGACCACCGGGAGCGCGAGCAGCGACACCAGTCGGGTGGAGATGCGCCAGTTGCGCAGGGCTATTCGCGGGCCGGGACCGGTCGGACCGGCCGGCGGCTTCAGGGCCGGGGCCGGGCTGGCGGGCCCCGAGGGGGCCGACGCGCCGGGACGCCCGGGGCGCTCACCGCCGTCACCGGCCGGGCCCGGGTTCTGGGCGTGCTGGGGCGAGGGGCCGCCATTCATGGGGCCAGTCCCGCCGTGCGGCTCCGGCTCCGCCGAAGCGTTGCCATCCCTCTTGAAACGTCCCTGCACTAGCGTCGCAACCTCTGGACCAGGCACCCCGTCGTGTGAACGGCGGAGCACGGTGTCGGCGTTCTGGGGACGCCCTGAGTACGCCCCCGTGGTGGTCGTGAGTGACCGGCGCTGGTTCCCCCTTCTGACCGCCACTCGGCGCGTCTGTGCGCCCCCTGTGCGCCGGCTCGATACCCGCGGCGGTCCGTGGCATTCCAGCACAGCACAGGATCTCCAACAAGGCTCGTAGGCCAGGCCGTGACATAGGTGACACCACGTGAGGGCCGGATCACCGGTCGTAGAAAGGGAGTTCGCTCATATCGGTCATATGCCCGCGAGTCGTCGAGCGGTGGCAGGTGTCCCAGTCGCCATGATCAGGAGCGGAATGATGGCTTCAAGGGGGCAATGTCCGCTTCGTCGCACTGGGGGGAGGGTCTGGAATGCCCGATTCGACCCGTGGTTCGTGAGCAAACTCACAGCCTGATCGTGAACTCTGTGCGGCTCGGCCGGGAATCCGATGTTTAGCCTGACGCTTTACAGAGAAGGCAAAACCGACAACCCGCGCCCGGTGGGGTTCTCGCACCCTGGCGGCGCCCGTCACAGGACAGGGTCAAGTAAACAGTGAAGACGACGACGATGTTCCA
Organism: Streptomyces sp.; assembly: GCF_031181705.1. Lineage (GTDB taxonomy): Bacteria > Actinomycetota > Actinomycetes > Streptomycetales > Streptomycetaceae > Streptomyces. The sequence continues at coordinate 32,596 of NZ_JAPSKN010000034.1, read as the reverse complement.
CAAGATCGCCAACCCGCGGCGCACGACGCTGGCGCACCTCGACGGCGCCGACGAACTGCAGACGCCGGAACAGCCGGAGCACCGCGTCGAACTGCCCACCCAGACCGCCAACCCCAAGCGCACCGTCCTCATGGAGATCCCCGTCGCGGCCGGCGCGGCCGCGGAGTGACACCAGGACATACGCGTGCCGGCCGCGGGACGCTCACCGCGGCGGGCGACGAACTCCGAGGGGCGCCCCCGGCGGCGGGGACGCCCCTCGTGCGTGCGCACGGCCGGGACACCTCCCCGCGTTAGCCTGGAGCGTCAGACTCCAGCCGCTTCAGTCAAGGGGCCAAGCATCCCGTGCGCATCGCCAGATTCTCCATCGACGGGAACGTCGCCTTCGGCGCCATCGAGGGCGAGAAGCAGGACGAACTCGTCCTGGACATCATCAAGGGCATCCCGTTCGCGGACTTCGAGCTCTCCGGCACGAAGGTGCCGGTCGGCAAGGTGAGACTGCTGCCGCCGGTGCTCCCCAGCAAGGTCGTGGCCTTCGGCCGCAACTACGCGGAGCACGCGCGCGAGCTGGGCAACGAGGTGCCCGAGGCCCCCTTCGCCTTCTTCAAGCCGTCCACCTCGGTGATCGGCCCCGGCGACGAGATCCAGTACCCCTCCTTCTCCCAGGAGGTGCACCACGAGGCCGAGCTGGCCGTCGTCATCGGCCGGATGTGCCGCGAGGTCCCGCGCGAACGCGTCAAGGACGTGATCTTCGGCTACACCTGCGCCAACGACATCACCGCCCGCGACGTCCAGAAGCGCGAGAAGCAGTGGGCCCGGGCCAAGGGCTTCGACAGCTCCTGCCCCCTCGGCCCGTGGGTGGAGACCGATCTGGACCCGGCCGACCTGACCATCCAGCTCACGGTCAACGGGCAGCAGCGCCAGCTCGGCCGCACCAGCGAGATGATCCACTCGATCGAGGACCTGATCGTCAACATCTCCGAGGCCATGACGCTGCTCCCCGGCGACGTGATCCTCACGGGCACCCCGGCTGGGGTCGGCCCCCTGAACGTCGGCGACGAGGTCGCCGTCACCATCGAAGGCATCGGCACTCTCACCAACAAGGTTGTCAAGCGTGGCTAGCGCACCCGGCTCCCCCGTACGCGTCCGTTTCTGCCCCTCGCCCACCGGTAACCCCCACGTGGGCCTGGTGCGCACCGCCCTGTTCAACTGGGCGTTCGCCAAGCACCACGGCGGCACCCTGGTCTTCCGCATCGAGGACACCGACGCGGCCCGCGACTCCGAGGAGTCGTACGCCCAGCTGCTCGACTCGATGCGCTGGCTGGGCTTCGACTGGGACGAGGGCCCCGAGGTCGGCGGCCCGCACGCGCCGTACCGCCAGTCGCAGCGCATGGACCTGTACAAGGACGTCGCGGCCAAGCTGCTCGACGCCGGCCACGCCTACCACTGCTACTGCTCCCAGGAGGAGCTGGACACCCGCCGCGAGGCCGCCCGCGCCGCCGGCAGGCCGTCCGGCTACGACGGCCACTGCCGCGCGCTGACCGACGCCCAGGTCGAGGAGTACAAGGCCCAGGGCCGTGAGCCCATCGTCCGCTTCCGGATGCCCGACGAGACGATCACCTTCACCGACCTGGTCCGCGGCGAGCTGACCTTCACCCCGGAGAACGTCCCGGACTACGGCATCGTCCGGGCCAACGGCGCCCCGCTGTACACGCTGGTCAACCCGGTCGACGACGCCCTGATGGAGATCACCCACGTCCTGCGCGGCGAGGACCTGCTCTCCTCCACGCCCCGCCAGATCGCCCTGTACAAGGCGCTGATCGAGCTCGGCATCGCCAAGGAGATCCCCTCCTTCGGCCACCTGCCGTACGTGATGGGCGAGGGCAACAAGAAGCTCTCCAAGCGCGACCCGCAGTCCAGCCTGAACCTCTACCGGGAGCGCGGCTTCCTGCCCGAGGGCCTGCTCAACTACCTCTCCCTGCTCGGCTGGTCCCTCTCGGCCGACCAGGACGTCTTCTCCATCGACGAGATGATCGCCGCGTTCGACGTCTCCGACGTGAACCCGAACCCGGCCCGCTTCGACCTGAAGAAGTGCGAGGCCATCAACGGCGACCACATCCGCATGCTGGACGTGAAGGACTTCACCGAGCGCTGCCGCCCGTGGCTCCAGGCTCCGTTCGCCCCGTGGACCCCGGAGGCCTTCGACGAGGCCAAGTGGCAGGCCATCGCCCCGCACGCGCAGACCCGCCTCAAGGTGCTCTCCGAGATCACCGACAACGTCGACTTCCTGTTCCTGCCGGAGCCGGTGGAGGACGAGGCCAGCTGGAACAAGGCCATGAAGGAGGGCTCGGACGCCCTGCTGCGCACGGCCCGCGAGAAGCTGGAGGCGGCCGACTGGTCCTCCGCCGAGTCGCTCAAGGAGGCCGTCCTGACCGCCGGTGAGGCCCACGGCCTCAAGCTCGGCAAGGCCCAGGCGCCGGTCCGGGTCGCCGTCACCGGCCGCACGGTCGGCCTGCCGCTGTTCGAGTCGCTGGAGATCCTGGGCAAGGAGACGACCCTGGCCCGGATCGACGCGGCGCTGGCGAAGCTGGCCGCGTAACGACACGGTTCCCCCGAGGGCGGCGTCCGGTTCGGGCGCCGCCCTCGCCGTGTCCGTCCAGCCGTCACCCGGAGTTCACCCCTCCGGCCAACTCCCGTCCGCGGCAGGGGCGTTGGATGCCGCGTGTGCACACGGTGCGCGTGTGCGCCCTGGTAGCCGGGGAAAGGGAACATGAGCCGTTCACGAAGACTTGTCCACACGGCCGTCGGCGGGGTGGTCGCCCTGTCCTGCACCGTACTGACCGCACCCGCGCAGGCGGCGCCCGCGGCCGACGCACCGGTCGGCACTGTGCGCCTGGTCACCGAGCGGCGCGTGACCGTCGACTACCCGTGGGCCGGTGCGTCCGGCTTCCAGTACCGGCCGGGGACCACTTCGGTCACCACGGTGGACTACCCGGACGCGACCCCGCCCGCCCACGCCGGCCCGGACGACCCGGCCACCGGCACCGACGTCATGACCACCCGCGACGGCCAGAACGTCGTGCACAAGCACCGCTCCACCGGAGCGACCGCCACCGTCACCATCCCCACCGGCCAGGCCTACCGGGCCGCCGTCGGCTGGAGCGTGCTGACCATGGACGGCACCGGCGCCCTGCACGTGCTGCGCAGCGCCGACGGCTCCCGCACCGAGGACATCCCGGTCACCGGCGTCCCCGCGGGTGCCCGGCCCGTCTCCTACCGCACCGGCGGCTCGGTCGCCCGCCTGGCCCTCGTGTACGTCCTGGACGGCAAGACCGCGGTGGGCCTGGTCGACCTGGCCGACGGCTCCTTCCGCACCCTCGTCACCAGCGACGAGGGAACCCCGCAGCTCGCCTTCAACGACCGCTGGCTCGTCGCCGACTGGAAGGCGATCCGGGTGGACGCCGAACCCGGCACCGAGCCCACCGCCCTCACCCGCACCGGCGAGCAGCTGGAGGCGGTCGTCGGCGACCAGCTCCTGCTCGGCAACCCGATGTTCGTGGCGGGCGGCACCGAGGCCGCGCTGACCGCCCGCTCCCTCGTCACGGGCGCTACCGCCACCGTGCTCACGTCGTCGTTCGGCGGGATCGGCCCGACCCTGGACGGCGGCGCCCTGGCCACCGCAGGCCCCTCCAGCCTCGACTGGAACATCCACCGCATCACCCCCGCCGGCAACGGCGGCCTCACCACCACCACAGTCGCCCGGGTCCCCGCCGCCGCGACCGCGGTCCAGGGGCTGGCCGCCGCCGGCGGCGAGCTGCTGCTGCACGGGGCGACCCCGGGCGGCTCGCTCCGCTACAACGGCTTCCAGCTGGACGCCGGCGGCCGGCCCACCGGCCCGCAGACCCCGCGCGGCCCGGGTCTGAGCGCCCCCACCTGCCTCGGCGGCGACGCCGCCTGCCCCCAGCTCGAGGCCCTGGGCGACGGCCGGGTCAGCCACCTGCACACCGGCGCCGACGGCGAGGAGTCCGTGGTCGACCTCGGCCTCGACACCACCACCCTCGTCAACGCGCCCACGGACGGCGACTTCGGCGGTCGCATCGCCGGCGGAACCGGCCGTTACGTGCTCTACAACGGCGGCTCCGGCAAGCAGCGGATCGTCGACTTCCCGCGCGGCGCCACGACCGGCACGACCGTCCTCACCCGCGACCGCACCGCCGCCGCGGTCTGGGGACAGACGCTGTGGACCCCGGGCGGCACCCAGGGCACCGCCACCGGCCGCAACCTCAAGACCGGCACGACCACGACCGTCACCACCGGCGCCCCCTGCACCCCGACGGATCTCCAGGCCGTCAACACGTGGCTCTACTGGACCTGCGGCGGCACCGCCGGCGTCCTCGACCGCGCCACCAACCGCAGGATCACGGTCCCGGCCGACCACGGCCCGGCCCGTCTCGCCGACGGCTTCCTGCTCCGCGAGAGACGCACCACCCACGAGCTGCTGCTCACCGACTTCCACACCGGCACGGCCACCACCCGCACCCTGGTCGAGCTGCCGGCGACGGACCAGAACACCGGCGGCAGCAACGGCCGCTGGGCCGTCGACCGCTTCGGCGGCCACGTCGCCCACCTCGACGGCGCCCACGGCGAGGTCTCGATCGTCCCCAGCGGCGTCCCCACCTCCCCCCTCGCGCAGATGGAGGCCCAGGTCCCCTCGCCGTCCGTGATCGGCAGGTCGTTCCCCTGGTCACCGGTGTGGCAGCTGAACAAGCCGTCCACCTGGACCCTGACCCTCACCAACGCCTCCGGCGCGGTCCTGCGCACCCTGACCGGCGCCTCCACGGCAGCCGCCGTACGCCCCGCCTGGGACGGCACCACCGACACCGGCGGCCCCACGGGCGGCGTCTGCACCTGGAAACTCACCGCCCACCCCCGCGACGACCAGGGACCCGACCTCACGCTCTCCGGCACCATCACCCTGGGCTGAGAGCGCACCGCCGTGGGTACGGTCGGACCATGAGCATCCAAGCCGTGGTCTGGGACGTCGACGACACCCTCTTCGACTACACCACCGCCGACCGCCTCGGCATGCGCGCCCATCTGACGGCCGAGGGCCTGCTCGACGACCGCGAGACCGTCGAGCAGGCCCTCGCCCGCTGGCGGGAGGTCACCGACCGGCACTGGGCCCGCTTCGCGGCCGGCGAGGTCACCTGGGAGGCCCAGTGCCGCGACCGGGTACGGGCGTTCACGGACCGGGACCTCACCGACGCCGAGGCCGACGCCTGGTACCGGCGGTACATCACCCACTACGAGGCGGCCTGGGCCCTCTTCCCGGACGTCCTGCCCGTCCTCGACGCGCTCGCCGCCAGCCACCGGCACGCCGTGCTCTCCAACTCCAGCCTGCACGTCCAGGACCGCAAGCTGCGCACCCTCGGCGTCCACGACCGCTTCGAGGCGATCCTGTGCGCGGCGGAGCTGGGCGTCTCCAAACCGGAGGCCGGCGCGTTCCTCGCCGCCTGCGAGTCCCTCGGCCTGCCACCCCACCAGGTCGCCTACGTCGGCGATCACCCGGAGATCGACGGCCGGGGCGCCGCCGACGCCGGGATGCTGTCGGTGTGGATCGACCGCGGCGGCCTGTACGCCACGATCGAGCCGCCCGTCGGCCCGCACCGCATCGCGTCCCTCGCCGAACTGCCGTCTCTGCTCGGCGCGGATACTCGTTTTGGAGCCCCGTCCACCTTCGGGTAATGTTCTTCCTGCGCCGCGGGAAGCGGGCCGGAAGGCCGGAAGCCCAGGCGCACAGCTAGAACAAGATCCCCTCAGGGGCTTGCGTTCCAGTGGCCTATGGTGTAATTGGCAGCACGACTGATTCTGGTTCAGTTAGTCTTGGTTCGAGTCCAGGTAGGCCAGCTCGCAGAGCTCATCTGCACCAGCGGATTCCGATCCGCAAGCCCCCGTTGTGTAGCGGCCTAGCACGCTGCCCTCTCAAGGCAGTAGCGCCGGTTCGAATCCGGTCGGGGGTACTGATTCCGATCTAGTCGGAGTCGCTAGGGCCCCCGTTGTGTAGCGGCCTAGCACGCCGCCCTCTCAAGGCGGTAGCGCCGGTTCGAATCCGGTCGGGGGTACTGACTGGTCTAAACCACATTGGTCTATGGTGTAATTGGCAGCACGACTGATTCTGGTTCAGTTAGTCTTGGTTCGAGTCCAGGTAGACCAGCTCGGACCTGCGGAAACGCAGTGTCCACGCCCCCGTTGTGTAGCGGCCTAGCACGCCGCCCTCTCAAGGCGGTAGCGCCGGTTCGAATCCGGTCGGGGGTACGTACGAGAAAAGCCCTCCACTTCGGTGGAGGGCCTTTTCGTGTGCGCCCCGAAGGGGCGCGGGGAACCGCGCGATCAACCACCGCGGGCCCGCGGCCGACGACGAAGCACTTCCTCCTGCGGCGCCTGGTCGGGGAAGACCTGCCGCGGCGTTGAGGCCGGCTTTCCCCTCATCGCTCAGCCGCGCCGCAGCGCCTCGGACAGGCGCCCCGCCGCGTCGATCACGGCCTGCGCGTGCATCCGCCCCGGGTGCCGCGTCAGACGCTCGATGGGCCCGGAGACGGACACCGCCGCCACCACCCGGTTCGACGGCCCCCGCACCGGCGCCGACACGGACGCGACACCCGGCTCCCGCTCGCCGATCGACTGGGCCCAGCCCCGCCGCCGTACACCCGACAGGGCCGTCGCCGTGAAGCGCGCCCCCTGCAGGCCGCGGTGCAGCCGCTCCGGCTCCTCCCAGGCCAGCAGGATCTGCGCCGAGGAGCCGGCCTTCATCGTGAGCGTCGACCCGACCGGGACCGTGTCCCGCAGGCCGGACAGCCGCTCCGCCGCGGCGACGCAGATGCGCATGTCGCCCTGGCGGCGGTAGAGCTGCGCGCTCTCGCCCGTGACGTCGCGCAGATGCGTGAGCACCGGGCCGGCGGTGGCGAGGAGACGGTCCTCACCCGCGGCCGCGGCCAGCTCGGCCAGGCGGGGGCCGAGGATGAAACGGCCCTGCATGTCCCGCGCCACCATGCGGTGGTGTTCCAGGGCCACGGCCAGGCGGTGAGCCGTGGGTCGTGCCAGTCCGGTGGCGCCGACCAGGCCCGCGAGGGTGGCCGGACCGGACTCCAGAGCGCTCAGGACGAGGGCCGCCTTGTCCAGAACGCCGACGCCGCTACTGTTGTCCATGCAACGATACTTGCGTCTCACTCTGTGAAACGCAAGTTCAAATTTCCGCGGAACCCGCCACCCTGGAATCACGAAGTCACAACGGCCCGTGACGTAAGGGCCTGGTGGTGTGTGCCCGGAACCAGGGGAACGGGCACCGCCTCTCGAGATCTCTAGTTGGGTCGGCGGATGGCCGTCGGCCGGAGGGAACAGCGATGGGTAGGACACTCGCGGAGAAAGTCTGGGACGACCATGTCGTCCGTCGCGCGGAGGGCGAGCCCGACCTTCTCTTCATCGATCTGCACCTGCTGCACGAGGTGACCAGCCCGCAGGCCTTCGACGGTCTCCGCAAGAGTGGCCGCCCCGTGCGGCGCCTCGACCTCACCATCGCCACCGAGGACCACAACACCCCCACCCTCGACATCGACAAGCCCATCGCCGACCCGGTCTCCCGGATCCAGCTGGAGACGCTGCGCAAGAACGCCGCCGACTTCGGGGTGCGGCTGCACCCGCTGGGCGACGTCGAGCAGGGCGTCGTGCACGTCGTCGGCCCGCAGCTGGGTCTGACCCAGCCCGGCATGACCGTCGTCTGCGGCGACTCCCACACCTCCACGCACGGCGCCTTCGGCGCGCTGGCCTTCGGTATCGGCACCTCCCAGGTGGAGCACGTGCTGGCCACCCAGACCCTGCCGATGACCCGCCCGAAGACCATGGCCATCACGGTCGACGGCGAGCTGCCCGAGGGTGTCACCGCCAAGGACCTGATCCTCGCGATCATCGCGAGGATCGGCACGGGCGGCGGCCAGGGCTACGTCCTGGAGTACCGCGGCGAGGCCATCGAGAAGCTTTCGATGGAGGCCCGGATGACCATCTGCAACATGTCGATCGAGGCCGGCGCCCGCGCGGGCATGATCGCCCCGGACGAGACGACGTTCGCGTACCTCAAGGGCCGCCCGCACGCCCCCGAGGGCGAGGACTGGGACGCGGCCGTCGCGTACTGGAAGACGCTGAGGACGGACGAGGACGCCGAGTTCGACGCCGAGGTCGTCATCGACGCCGCCGAACTGTCGCCGTTCGTCACCTGGGGCACCAACCCCGGGCAGGGCGCACCGCTTTCGGCGTCCGTCCCCGATCCTGCTTCGTACGAAGACGCATCGGAGCGCTACGCCGCCGAAAAGGCCCTGGAGTACATGGGGTTGGAGGCCGGCCAGCCGCTGCGCTCCATCAAGGTGGACACCGTCTTCGTAGGCTCGTGCACCAACGGCCGCATCGAGGACCTGCGCGCCGCCGCCGAGCTGATCAAGGGCCGCAAAGTCGCCGACGGCGTACGGATGCTGGTCGTCCCGGGCTCCGCGCGGGTCGGTCTGCAGGCCGTCTCCGAGGGGCTGGACGTCGTCTTCAAGGAGGCCGGCGCCGAGTGGCGGCACGCGGGCTGCTCGATGTGCCTGGGCATGAACCCCGACCAGCTGGCCCCGGGTGAGCGCTCCGCGTCCACCTCCAACCGCAACTTCGAGGGACGGCAGGGCAAGGGCGGCCGTACGCACCTGGTGTCGCCGCAGGTCGCGGCGGCCACCGCCGTCCTGGGCCACCTGGCCTCCCCGGCCGACCTGGCCGACGCCGACGTCCGCACGCCCGCTGGAGTCTGATCAGTCATGGAAGCATTCACCACCCACACCGGCCGGGCCGTCCCGCTGCGCCGCAGCAACGTCGACACCGACCAGATCATCCCCGCCCACTGGCTCAAGAAGGTCACGCGCGACGGGTTCGAGGACGGGCTGTTCGAGGCCTGGCGCAAGGACGCGTCCTTCGTGCTCAACCAGCCGGAGCGGCAGGGCGCGACCGTGCTGGTCGCGGGCCCCGACTTCGGCACCGGCTCCTCCCGCGAGCACGCCGTCTGGGCGTTGCAGAACTACGGCTTCAAGGCCGTGATCTCCTCCCGCTTCGCCGACATCTTCCGCGGCAACTCGCTCAAGAACGGCCTGCTCACGGTCGTCCTGGAGCAGAAGATCGTGGACGCGCTGTGGGAGCTCACCGAGAAGGACCCGCAGGCCGAGATCACCGTCGACCTGGTCGCCCGCGAGGTGCGTGCCGAGGGCATCACCGCCTCCTTCGAGCTGGACGAGAACTCCCGCTGGCGGCTGCTCAACGGCCTCGACGACATCTCGATCACCCTCCAGAACGAGGCGGACATCGCCGCGTACGAGGCGAAGCGCCCGTCGTTCAAGCCGCGGACCCTCCCGGTCTGATCCGGATCACGGTCCACCGCCCCGGAACAAGGCGACTTTCGGCCACCGCAACACCCCCGCCGTACCCCCGATCAGCCCGATCGGGGGTACAGCTGTTTCTGCACCCGAACGGCCCTGTCCGCCCTCAGGTCGGCAGCCAACTGGCCACGTTATGACGGTGGTTGCCGGGGTATGCGAGTGGCACAGCCGTGACTTCCGTGTGTGCCCCGAAGGCCGTTTGGGGCGGCAGTTGTCCCCTGCGCAGGCGACAACTCGCCCCAGATGGCACAATCTGTGCATGGAACACGACGGCCAACTCAAGCTCTATGCGGCAGTCGCGGACCAACTCAAGGAAGCGCACGCAAGGGTGCGCGCACTGCAAGTCCCGGAGGGCGTACGGATGGCGCTGACCCGGAAGCTGCTGGTCATTACGGCCGCGGCCAAGCACGATCTCGCCGACGCGGCAAGGCGGCTGGAGCGGTTCACCGCGGACCTCGACGAGGGGCGTATCCCCGACGAGGAACGCTGAACCCGCCGATACCGCCGGGCTCGCTGCGGCACAAGGGTGATAAGCCCGTTTCGTGTTTGATTTGCGGTATATATCTGCCTAACGTGCGAAAAAGCTTGAACACTTTCGTTCTGGCGATGTCTCCGAAGGGGAAGACGTGAACAAGGCGCAGCTCGTAGAAGCGATTGCCGACAAGATGGGCGGCCGCCAGCAGGCCGCCGATGCTGTTGACCATGTACTGGACGCCATCGTCCGCGCGGTGGTCGCGGGTGACCGGGTCTCGGTCACCGGCTTCGGTTCCTTCGAGAAGGTCGACCGTCCGGCCCGCTACGCCCGTAACCCCCAGACGGGCGAGCGGGTTCGGGTCAAGAAGACCTCCGTTCCGCGTTTCCGTGCGGGTCAGGGCTTCAAGGACCTGGTCAGTGGCTCGAAGAAGCTCCCGAAGGGTGACATCGCCGTCAAGAAGGCTCCCAAGGGCAGCCTGTCCGGCCCGCCGGCCACCATCGCCAAGTCCGCGGGCAAGAAGGCCGCGGCGAAGAAGACGGCGGGTGCGGCGAAGACCACCACGGCGCGCAAGACGGCCACGAAGAAGGCCACCACCACCAAGACGGCGGCCGCGAAGAAGACCACGGCGAAGAAGGCGCCCGCCAAGAAGACCACGGCGGCGTCCAAGACCACCGCGGCCAAGAAGACCACCGCCAAGAAGTCGTCCCCGGCGAAGAAGGCGACCGCCAAGAAGGCGCCCGCCAAGAAGTCGACGGCGCGCAAGACCACCGCCAAGAAGACCACCGCCCGCAAGAAGTAGGGCCGCCTGGGTACTCACGCGACGGGCCGGACTCCGCATCGGAGTCCGGCCCGCGGCGTGTTCAGGAAGTGGTCGAAGGCGCTCAGAGGGTCTGCAGGGTCACCAGAGTGATGCGTGGGGCGTCCTTCGGTCCCTCCACCTCGATCCGCACCCGCTGTCCCGGGCGCAGCAGCCGCAGGCCGCCCGCGTCGAACGCCGCCGCGTCGAAGGGCACCGGTGTGCCGTCGTCGAGGAGGACCTGTCCGCTGCGGCTGTCGGGGTCGTAGGTGTACGCGGTCGCCTGCATGCCCGCAGCCTACTGCCCGGGAATCAGCAACCGCGCGGCGGCCGCGGCCGTATGAGGGCCCACGCCGAGGGCGAGCGCGCTGCGCAGGTCGTCGCCGGTGTCCACGTCCTGGCGTACGGAATCCACGGCGGTCAGGGACAGTTCCACGGCGCCGGACGCGCGGTGCCGGGCCCGGGAATCGGTGCCGAAGGCAGGTCGCAATGCGCGGCCCGGGGCGGCGGCCAGCAGAGTCGTGCCGATTGCGGCCGCATCGGGAAGAAATGCGCGCGGGAATTCCGCGGCGGCGTCGAGTACCCGGGACAATTCCCGCGGGCGCAGCGCCGGCAGATCGGCGTTGAGCGCGGCGACCGGGCTCCCGGGACGGAGGGAGCGCACGACCGCCGCCGCGTGTGCGAGTGCGGCGTTGAGACCGCTGCCCGGTTCGTCGGCGATGATCGCGGCGCCGAGCGCGGCCAGCTCGCGGCCTGCCCGGGCGTCGTCCGTGACGACTGCCACATCCCGTACCGCCCCACAGGCCAGGACGGCCGCCACCGTGTCCTGGGCGAAGGCGAGCGCCAGGTCCGGCCGCAGCCCGTCGTCGGCGGTGTCCGCCAGCCTGCTCTTGGCCTGGGCCAGCGGCTTCAGGGGTACGACCAACGTCCAGTGCACGGGTGTTCCGTCCTCCTCTTGTCGCGGTCATTGTCACCCGGGGCCTGAGGCGGGCGGTGTGTCGGGGCGTACGGTGTTCTCGACAGACCGGCGGCCTGGGGCGACACTTGTGCGGCCCCCCGTGGCCGCCGCTTCAGGCCCTAGAGGAAGGTGTCCGCGTGCCCCGCCGCAGAATCGGCTTCTGGTACCGCTTCGCCGCGGTGATCTGCAAACCGCCGCTGGTGGTACTGCTCAGGCGGGACTGGCGTGGAATGGAGCACATTCCGGCCGAGGGTGGATTTATCACCGCGGTAAACCACAATTCGCACATCGACCCCTTCGCTTACGCGCACTTTCAGTACAACACCGGGCGGGTCCCGCGATTCCTCGCGAAGAGCGGGCTTTTCAAGAAGGGATTCGTCGGCGCCGCGATGCGGGGCACCGGGCAGATCCCCGTCTACCGCGAGAGCACGGACGCGCTCAGCGCCTTCCGGGCCGCGATCGACGCCGTGAACCGCGGGGAATGCGTCGCCTTCTACCCCGAGGGCACCCTCACCCGCGACCCGGACGGCTGGCCCATGACGGGCAAGACCGGGGCCGCCCGCGTCGCGCTGCAGACCAAGTGCCCGGTGATCCCCGTGGCCCAGTGGGGCTGCAACGAGCTGCTGCCGCCGTACGCGAAGAAGCCGCACCTTCTGCCGCGCAAGACGCACCGTGTGCTCGCCGGACCGCCGGTCGACCTCTCGCGGTTCTACGACCGGGAGATGACCGCGGAACTGTTGAAGGAGGCCACGGAGGTGATCATGGCCGCCATCACCGCGCAGCTGGAGGAGATCCGCGGGGAGAAGGCGCCCGAGACGCCCTACGACCCGCGACGGGAGCGGATCGAGCAGCGGCGGCGCACGCAGGCGCAGACGCAGCGGGGCGGGCAGGAGCCGGGACGGCCGGTGCGGTCGGCACGGCCGTCGCCGGCGGCGCAGGAAGAGGGGCTGGGTACGTGAGCAAGCCGGTCAAGGCGGCGGTTCTGAGCGCCGGTTCGTGGGGCACGGCCTTCGGCATGGTGCTCGCGGACGCGGGGTGCGAGGTCACCCTCTGGGGGCGCCGCCCGGAACTCGTGGAGGCGATCAACTCCACGCGGACCAATCCCGACTACTTCCCGGGCGTCGAGCTCCCTCAGCGCGTGCGGGCCACCACGGACCCCGCCGAGGCCGCAGCGGACGCCGACTTCACGGTCCTGTCGGTCCCCTCGCAGACCCTGCGCGGCAACCTCGCCGAGTGGACCCCGCTGCTCGCCCCGGACACGGTCCTCGTGTCGCTGATGAAGGGCGTCGAACTCGGCTCCGCGATGCGGATGAGCGAGGTCATCGACGACGTCGCCAAGGTCGGCCCGGACCGGATCGCCGTGGTCACCGGGCCCAACCTGGCCCGGGAGATCGCCGCGCGGATGCCGGCCGCGGCCGTGGTCGCCTGCACCGACGAGGCCGTCGCCCAGCGGCTCCAGGCCGCCTGCCACACGCCCTACTTCCGCCCGTACACCAATACGGACGTGGTGGGTTGCGAACTCGGCGGAGCCGTGAAGAACGTCATCGGCCTCGCCGTCGGCATCGCGGACGGCATGGGGCTCGGCGACAACGCCAAGGGCTCGCTCATCACCCGCGGCCTCGCCGAGACCACCCGCCTCGGCATGGCCCTCGGCGCCGACCCGCTGACCTTCTCCGGACTCGCGGGCCTGGGCGACCTGGTGGCCACCTGCTCCTCGCCGCTGTCGCGCAACCACACCTTCGGCACCAACCTCGGCAGGGGCATGACCCTGCAGGAGACCATCGCGGTCACCAGGCAGACCGCCGAGGGCGTCAAGTCCTGTGAGTCGGTGCTGGACCTGGCCCGCCGGCACGGCGTCGACATGCCGATCACGGAGACGGTCGTCGGCATCGTGCACGAGGGCAAGCCTCCGGTGGTCGCCCTCAAGGAGCTGATGTCGCGCAGCGCGAAGCCCGAACGACGCTGAGCGACGCGACGCCGGCGGCGCTGTCTCCGGGCCCTACCAACGGGTACTCTCATCGCGATATGAGCACCGAGAACCTCCCCCAGAGCCCCGAGCAGCCGCCTCGCAAACCGCGTGTGGCCGTCGTGTTCGGCGGGCGCAGCTCCGAACACGGGATCTCCGTGGTCACCGCCGGCGCCGTCCTCAAGGCCATCGACCGGACCAAGTACGACGTCCTCCCGATCGGCATCACCCAGGACGGCCGTTGGGCGCTCACGGCGGACGAGCCGGAGCGGATGGCGATCGTCGACCGGCGCCCGCCGAGCGTCGACTCGCTCGCCGAGTCCGCCGAGGGCGCGGTGATCCTCCCGGTCGACCCCGCCGACCGCGAAGTCGTCTACAGCGAGCCGGGATCGGTGCCCAAGGCGCTCGGCGAGGTCGACGTGGTCTTCCCGGTGCTGCACGGTCCGTACGGCGAGGACGGTACGCTCCAGGGCCTCCTGGAGCTCTCCGGCGTGCCGTACGTGGGTTCGGGTGTGCTCGCCTCGGCCGTCGGCCAGGACAAGGAGTACATGAAGCGGGTGTTCACCTCCTTCGGGCTGAAGGTGGGCCCGTACGTGGTGGTCCGGCCCCGCGAGTGGGAGCGGGACGAGGCGGCCGCCCGCAAGAAGATCGTCGACTTCGCCGGCGAGCACGGCTGGCCGCTGTTCGTGAAGCCCTCCCGCGCCGGTTCGTCGATCGGCATCACCAAGGTCGACGACCTGTCCGGCCTGGACGAGGCGATCGCCGAGGCGCAGCGCCACGACCCCAAGATCCTGGTGGAGGCGGCCCTGCGCGGCCGCGAGATCGAGTGCGGCGTCCTGGAGTTCGAGGACGGCCCCCGGGCCTCCCTGCCCGCGGAGATCCCCCCGCCCCAGACGCAGGCGTACTACGACTTCGAGGCCAAGTACATCGACTCCACGCCCGGAATCGTGCCGGCGCCGCTGACGCCCGAGGAGACGGCCGAGGTCCAGCGCCTGGCGGTCGACGCGTTCGAGGCGGCCTCCTGCGAGGGCCTGGTCCGCGCGGACTTCTTCCTCACCGAGGACGGCGAGTTCGTGATCAACGAGATCAACACCATGCCCGGCTTCACGCCCATCTCGATGTACCCGCAGATGTGGCAGGCGAGCGGGGTGAGCTACCCGGAGCTGATCGACCGGTTGGTGCAGGCGGCGCTGCGCCGTTCGACCGGCCTGCGCTGAGGCCGCTCGGCCGACGGCCGGCAGGTGATCAGGAGGCGATCCCCGCGGGGATCGCCTTTTTCACGGCCGCGGCCAGATCGATCAGGACACCGGAACCGTCCACGCCCTCCGGCACCCGCACCTCGACGTAGGCCTCGCGGTTGGCGGTCGTGAACCGGTGCCCGTCGCCCTGCTTCTCCATCAGCCAGTCCACCCCGTTCACGCCGCCGGCGACGGCGTCCGCGTCCCGCCCCTCGGCCACCTTCGGATCGACCATCTTCGGCGGCTGCGGCACACCGCAGCGAAGTATGATCGCCGGGCTGCCCCAGCCGGCCGTCAGCGCCGACGCGGGCTCGGGGTCCTCGCGGCGCTCACCGCCCACCTTCGCGGGCAGTACCTTGTCCAGGTTCCGGCACAGTTCCGTGACCCCGGCGTCCGGACTGGGAACCGCCGCCGACGCGCTGTCGTCTGCTGAGGAGCAGCCCGCGGCAGTGATCAACAGCGCGAGAGCGGGCAGGCGGAACACGCGGAAGACACGACGGTGCCGGTGACGGAAAGAGTTCACCGGCACAGGGTAGACGGGGGCTACAGATGGACGACCGGGCAGGTCAGGGTGCGGGTGATGCCGTCCACCTGCTGGACCTTGGCGACCACCATGCGACCGAGGTCGTCGACGGTGTCGGCCTGGGCCCGCACGATCACGTCGTACGGTCCTGTGACGTCCTCGGCCTGGATGACCCCAGGGATCTTGCTGATCGTCTCGGCGACGGTCGACGCCTTGCCGACCTCGGTCTGGATCAGGATGTACGCCTGTACCACGGAACCTCCAGGGCGGCCACGAGGATCATGTGGGGAAAAGGAACGCCACGGTATCGCGTTGCCGCTCGCCGCGGGGAGACCTGCGGATACCGGGTCTTGCGCGCCGGGGCGCAGGTCCGGCACAACGTGACGGTCACCTCGACCGTAGCGAGGACCGAGATGCCCCGCGACCGGGCACGGACAGGGACAGAAGGGGAGAAAGGGCAATGAAGGGCACTGTTGGTGAGCTCGGTGAGTTCGGGCTCATCAGGGAGCTCACCTCCCGTCTGACCACCACCCCGGCGGTCCGGGTCGGCCCCGGCGACGACGCCGCCGTGGTGGCCGCCCCCGACCGCAGGGTCGTGGCGAGCACGGACATCCTGGTGGAGGGCCGGCACTTCCGCCGGGACTGGTCGACGGCCTACGACGTGGGACGCAAGGCCGCCGCGCAGAACCTCGCCGACATCGCCGCCATGGGCGCCGTGCCGACCGCGCTGCTGCTCGGCCTGGTCGTCCCGGCCGAGCTGCCGGTGACATGGCCGAGCGAGCTGATGGACGGCCTGCGCGACGAGTGCCAGGTGGCGGGTGCCGCCGTGGTCGGCGGGGACGTCGTGCGCGGCGACTCGATCATGGTGTCGATCACCGCGCTGGGCGATCTGCGCAACCAGGAGCCGGTGACGCGGGCGGGCGCGCAGCCCGGCGACCTCGTCGCCGTGACGGGCTGGCTGGGCTGGTCGGCGGCCGGGTACGCGGTGCTGTCCCGGGGGTTCCGCTCACCGCGGGCGTTCGTGGAGGCCCACCGGAGGCCCGAGCCGCCCTACCACGCGGGTCCGGCCGCGGCCGGGCTCGGGGCGACCGCCATGTGCGACGTCAGCGACGGGCTGATCGCCGACCTGGGGCACATCGCCGAGGCGAGCAAGGTGCGCATCGACATCCGCTCCCAGGCGATCGACATCCCCTCCCAGATGAACGACATCGGGCAGGCCGTCGGGGTCGACCCGATGCAGTGGGTGCTGACCGGGGGAGAGGACCACGCGATCGTGGCGACCTTCCCGCCGGACGTGAAGCTGCCCGCCCGCTGGAAGGTCATCGGCGAGGTCCTCAACCCCTCGGCGCTGCCCCAGGTGACGGTCGACGGGGCGCCGTGGACCAGCAAGGGCGGCTGGGACCACTTCGGGGACGTGGAGCCGTGATCCCCACCGTCCTCACGGTCGCGGGCTCCGACTCCGGGGGCGGCGCGGGCATCCAGGCCGACCTGAAGACCATGCTCGCGCTCGGCGTCCACGGCATGAGCGTGATCACCGCCGTGACCGCGCAGAACTCGCTCGGTGTGCAGGGTGCCTGGGAGCTGCCCGTGGAGGCCGTGCGGGCTCAGTACCGCAGCGTCGTGGACGACATCGGCGTCCGGGCGGTCAAGACCGGCATGCTCGCCTCGGCGGAACTGGTCGAGGCGGTCGCCGAGTTGATCGCCGGAACGGACGCCCCGGCGGTCGTCGACCCGGTCGGTGTCTCCAAGCACGGCGACTCCCTGCTCGCCGCCTCCGCGCTGGACTCGGTCCGTACGAAGCTGCTGCCGGTGGCGACGGTCGCCACGCCCAACCTCGACGAGGTGGCCCAGCTGACGGGCGTGCGCGTCGAGTCGGAGCGGGAGATGCGGCGGGCCGCTGCGGCCGTGCTCGCCCACGGGCCGCGCTGGGCGCTGATCAAGGGCGGTCACCTCGCGGGGGACGCCGTGGACCTGCTCACGGACGGTTCCGAGGAGCACTGGCTGCGCGCGCCCCGGCATGACAACCGCCACACCCACGGCACGGGCTGCACCCTCGCCTCCGCGATCGCCGCGCGGCTGGCGAAGGGCGACTCGGTGCCGGAGGCGGTGGCGGCGGCCAAGGAGTACGTCACGGGGGCCGTCGCGGCCGGGTTCGCGCTCGGCGGGGGCATCGGGCCGGTGGACCACGGCTGGCGCTTCCGTCGCGGGGACTGACCGCTCGGGGCCGACTGCGCGGGGCCCTGTGCGGGGCGGGGCCCGTCCGGGTACGCCAAAGAGCCGGTCCACCACGGTGGACCGGCTCTACAGCGAACCAGCAGTGGCCGCGCGCTAGCTGAGCGTCAGCGCGAGACCTTGCCGGCCTTGATGCACGAGGTGCAAGCGTTCACGCGCTTCGGCGTCCCGCCCACCACGGTACGCACACGCTGGATGTTCGGGTTCCAGCGGCGGGACGTACGGCGGTGCGAGTGCGAGATGTTGTTGCCGAAGCCCGGCCCCTTGCCGCAGACGTCGCAGTTGGCAGCCACGGGTCACTCCAAAGACTTCAGATGCACTTACGGTTAATCCCGGCATGCCGGGATCGAGATCCTGTGGCTCCAGGAGCCGGCGAGATCTGAGTGGCGCTGCCAGGGGGGAAAAGCCCGATCAGATCGGGCAACCGGAGCAGCATACAACGGCTGCACCCGTACAAGAAAACTAGCACGGCAGCTCAGGGGTACGCCCCCCGCCCTCTTCCGGCGGGGACCGCCCCAAGGTCTACGCTGCGAGCCACGTCCAGCAGCTCAGGGAGGCGCGGTGGCGCAGGTGCCGCAGACATTCTTCGATGCTCTCGCGGTGCGCACCTGGTGCCGTCTCGCGCTCGAGACGCTGGGGCGGGCGCGTGAGGAGATCGACGCGATCAACGTCTACCCGGTGGCGGACGGCGACACCGGCACGAACCTGTACCTGACCGTGGAGTCCGCGGTCGCGGCCGTCGAGGCGGTGTTCGCCGGGCACGCGGCGGGCTCGCCGGGCGCCGGCGACCGTGCTCCGCAGGGGCCGACCCTGTCCGACGCGGTCCGCGCGATGGCCCACGGGGCGCTGATCGGCGCCCGCGGCAACTCCGGCACGATCCTCGCCCAGCTGCTGCGCGGCATGGCCCAGGTGCTGGCCGACGACGCGAGCGCGCACGCCGACGGCCAGGGCCTGCGGCACGCCCTGCGGCACGCGGCCGACTCCGCCCGCCAGGCCGTGGCACATCCCGTCGAGGGCACCGTCCTCACGGTCGCCTCGGCCGCCGCGGACGCCGCGGGCGGTGCCGAGGGCGACTGCGGGAGCGTGGCCCGGGCCGCGTACGAGGGAGCCCGGCGGGCCCTCGCCGCGACCCCGGAGCAGCTGCCCGTGCTGGAACGCGCGGGTGTGGTCGACGCGGGCGGGCGGGGGCTGGTGGCGGTGCTCGGGGCGCTGGTGGAGACGTTCACGGGGGAGCGGCCGCGCGGGCCGGTGGCGAGCGGGGGGCGGCTGCCGGAGGCGAGCGGCGGACGCGTGCCGGTGGCGAGCGGCGGGCGGGTGCCGGGGGCCCGCGGGGACGGGGAGCCGGTCGGGGCACGGCCGGGGGCGGCGCCCGGGGTGGTGGCCGAGGGTTCGCCGGGCAGCCGGGAGGGTGGGGTGTCCGGAGGTTCGCCAGGAGGGCTGTCGGGTGGGGTGCCCGAGGGTTCGCCGGG
>NZ_JAPSKN010000034.1:0-13393 GCF_031181705.1 Streptomyces sp. | reverse complement strand
GTCGGCGCGGTCGGTCCGGGGGCGTCCGGTGGGCCGGGCCGCACGGCGGACGCGGGGCACGCGCGCGTGGAGCCGGCCGGTGACGCCGTCCCGGTCTGTGCGCACCCCGACGAGGGCACCGGCCCTGCCACCGTGCCCGAGCAGGACGGCCCCGCCTTCGAGGTGATCTACCTCCTGGAGGCCGAGGACGCGGCCGTCGCGCGGTTGCGGCGACGGCTCGACGCCCTCGGGGACTCCCTGGTCGTGGTCGGCGGCGACGGACTGTGGAACGTGCACGTCCATGTCGACGACGCGGGCGCCGCCGTCGAGGCCGGAATCGAGGCCGGGCGCCCTTACCGGATCCGGATCACGCACTTCGGCGTCGGCGACGCGCACACCACGGGCGCCGAGCGCGCGCCCCGGGAGCGGGCGCAGCGCGCCGTCGTCGCCGTCGTGCCGGGCGAGGGCCTGGCCGGGCTGTACGCCGAGGCCGGCGCGACCACCGTGCTCGCCCGCCCCGGGGAGCCGCCCGCCAGCGGCGAGCTCGTCCAAGCCGTACGGCGGGCCCACGCGCGCGAGGTCGTGCTGCTGCCGAACGACGCCGAGCTGCGCCACACCGCCGCGGCGGCCGCCGAGCAGGTCCGCGCGGAGGGCGTCCGCGTCGCCCTCATCCCGACCCGCTCGGCGATCCAGGGCATCGCGGCGCTGGCCGTGCACGAGCCGGAGCGCCGCTTCGACGAGGACGTCGTCTCGATGACCTCGGCCGCCGGCGCCACCCGCTACGCCGAGGTCACCGTCGCCGAGGCCCAGTCCTGGACGATGGCCGGCATCTGCCAGGCCGGTGACGTCCTCGGCCTGATCGACGGTGACGTGGCCGTGATCGGCTCGGACGTCACCGCCACCGCCGAGGCCGTCCTGGACCGGATGCTCGCGGCCGGGGGCGAGATGGTCACGCTGGTCCTCGGCGACGACGTCCCCGACTCCGTCGGCGAGCACCTGGAGGGCCGGGTCCGCGAGGGCTATCTCGCCGTCGACACGGTCGTGTACCGGGGCGGACGGCAGGGGGCCCTGCTCCTCATCGGCGTCGAATAGGCCCAGCGAGGCGGGTGCCCGGGCGCTTCGGTCCCGGTCCTTCGCCGCGCTTCAGGCCCGGTCCTCCGCCGCGACGCGGAGCAGGTGCTCGGCTTCCGCCCGCCGGGCCCGGACCGCCTCGCCGGCAGCGTCGTCGACCGCCTCCTCAAGGCCCGTACCCCCGGCGTCGGTCCCGTCGTAAGCCTCGTACGCCGCCAGCACCCCACGCGCGCGTGCCCTCGCCTCGGTGAGGCGGCCCAGCTCGATCTCCAGCCACCCCGCGGTCAGTTCGGCGGCGGTGCGGCTGTGCAGGACGCCGTCCCCGAGGGAGGCGAACACCTCGGCCGACCGCAGCAGTTGGGCCAGGGCCTCCTCCAACAGGGCCGGGGGCGGGGCATCGGCGTCGCCCTCGCCGGCGGACCGGGCCAGCAGGTCACCGAACTGGCGGTGGGTGTGGCCGAGTTCCTCGACGAACCCCCGCCGGGACGCCTCGTCGGCCGCCGCGTCCCGCGCGGTCTCGCACTCCCGGAGCGCCTCCGCCATGAGCAGGCGCGCCGCGGCCGTGCCGTCCTGCGTGCGCAACGCAAGCCAGGCGCGGGCGCGCAGGGAGCGGACCAGGCCGTGGGGGTTGCCGAGTGTCCGCCACAGGTCGCCGGCGCGCGTGTAGGCCCGCTCCGCCTCGGCGGCCAGTCCCGCCTGCCCGAGGGACTCCCCGGCCAGGTGCGCGAGGGTCGCGTGGTCGTGCTGCTCGGGCCAGGTGCGGGCGATCCCGGCGGCCTGCAGGCGCCGTTCGGCGGCCGCGCGGTGCTCGCCGAGTTCGCTCAGGCAGTCGCCGAGCCACCACATCGTCTGCACGACCGCCCCGTCGCCGTGCGTCTCGGCGGTCAGGTCGGGCAGCGCCGACTCCAGCACCTCCGCCGCCTCGGCCCACCGTCCCTGCCGCAGCAGGAAGCCGCCGAGCTGCTGCCGCGCCCAGGCGCCGAGGGTGGCGCTCTCGCCCGCCTCGTCGGCCCAGTGCGCGGCCTCCAGGGCGTGCTGCGCGGCCTCCGCGACCTCGTCCCGGCCACCGAGGAGCTCGGCGAGCTGGAGGTGCAGCTGGGCCCGCCCGGGCGCCTCCAACTGCGCTCCACCGTGCTCCAGGGCCGCCCGCAGCGCCCGTTCCGCCTCGGCCATGTCGCCGAGGTGGTGCGCCAGGGACGCCAGCCGGGCCTCGTACTCCACGGCGAACCAGGGCAGGCCAGCCGCGACGAACGCCGCCGCGCCCCGCGCGAACAGCTCCACAGCCGCCGCCAGGTCTCCCCGAAGCCCCGCCAGCTCGGCGAGCATCGCCTGCGCCTCGGCGGCCCGCGCGGCCAGCCGCACGTCCTGACCGGTGCGCCCGTCGACGAGCGCCAGGACCTCGCGCACGGCGGCCTCGGCCGCGCCGTGCACCGCGCTTGCCGCGGACCCCTCCGCCGCGTGTGCCCGGCGCAGCAGGACCCGCGCCCGGCCCATCAGTACGGCCGCCGTCTGCCGCGTCCCCGTGCCGCCGTCGGCGTACAGCGCGAGGACCTCCTCGTACGGCCCCCGCACGGCCGCGACGGCCTGGGCGATGTCGCCCCCCAGGGCACGCACGTACGCCGCACGCGCGCGTGCCGCCAGGGCCTCGCCGGGGTCGCCGGCCTCCGCGTACAGCCCGGCGGCCCGTTCGAAGAGCGCGGCACCCGCCGGGCCGAGGCCCATCGCCTCGTGGTCGGCGATCTCGGCCCGGTCGCGCGGGTCCAGCTCGACGCCCTCGGCCGCCCGGGCGACCGCTGCCCAGGCCTCCATGGCGTGCGGTTGCAGGTGGTTCGACAGCCGGCGTGCCTCGGCCAGCAGGGCGGGCAGGTCCGGCTCCCCGGCGACGGAGGCCGGGACCGGCGGGGGAGCGGGCGCCGGGGCCGGCCCGACCGACCGCACCCCCAGCGGCAGCCGATCGGCCAGCGGCTTCTGCGCCATACGCGCGCGTGCCCGCTCGCCGACGCGGGTCGTGCCGTTGCGCTCGTCGAAGCGGGCCGCCAGCGCGAGGGCCTCGGCACGCGCGTGTGCGGCCAGTTCCCGGGCGGTCCACTCCCGTCCGGCCGGGCCCGGCACCCGCCGGTCGCCGAGACCGAGCCCGGTGAGGCGGTCCATGAGCAGGGTCACCGCGCTCAGGAAGTCCAGCCTGCTCTGCGGCTGCCCGTCGTCCGTGAAGTACGCCGGCCGCTCCGCGAGCAGTTCGAGCCCCCGCGCCTCGTTGCCGGTCAGCGCGCAGAACTCCACGTGCTCCGCGTAGGCACCGCGCATGCTCTCCATCGCCCGTACGAGCCGGAAGCCGCGCAGATGGTTGGCCCGGGCCTCGTCCCTGCGGCCCAGCCGCAGCAGCGGCACCAGGGAGGACGCCAGGACCGTGTGCGGCTCGTGGGCGCAGGTGTACCGGCCCTCCAGCACCGGCCGCCACAGCTCCAGGGCCTCCTCGTCCCGCCCCAGCTCGGCCTGCCACCAGCCCTGCGCGTGCAGCTCGCACGCGTGACAGTCGGACATGGCGTCCCGGTCGGCGGCCAGCCACGCGGCGTACGCCCGCTCCGCGCGCGCCACGTCCCCGACATGCGCGGCCACACTGTGCTCGGCGCTGCGCACGGCCCCCTCGGAGTACCCGGCGAGCCGGTAGCGGCGCTCCATCTCGCCGAGCCATCCCTCGATCGACGCGAGCGGGATGTGCGGCTGGTCGAGCATGCCGGACGACACCCACTTGAAGACCCAGTGCAGGGAGTGCGCCTCGAACTCGTCGAAGTCCTCGGGCCGTTCGTCCCACAGGCGCAGCAGGCGCGCGAAGGGAACGAACATCTTCCCCTTCTCGGAGCTGTAGTTGTAGACCTTCACCTGGTGGCCGAGCGCCTCGATCACGGCGAGCGGTACGTTCAGCTGCTCGGCCGCCGCCAGCAGTTCCTCCGCGCGCGCGTTGCGGGCCGGTCCCTCCGGCCGCTCGGAGTTCTCCGCCATCGCCTCGCGCAGGGCGTCGAGGTCCGTGATCCCGCTCATGCCTGACCGTCCTCGCTGTGCGTGGCCCACTCCAGCAGACCGATGAACGCGCGGTTGAGCAGCGCCGAGTCGGCGGGGCTGAGCGGGCGCCGCGCCATCAGCAGCGCCTGCCCGTACAGCGACTCCGTCGCCGTGCCGATGAGCTCCGCGTCGGGCAGGGCGCTGATCCGCCGCACGAGCGGGCTGAGGTGGTTGAGCACCAGACGCGCGCGGGGCGCGCTGCCGCGCAGGGACCCGAGGATGCCCGCCCACAGGTCGTCGGCCCGCGCCTCGGCGTCCGCCCGGGCCTGCTCGTGCCGTGCGTCCCGGTCGTCGAGGTGCAGCGCGGGCACGGACAGCGGGTGGAACGCCCGCAGGACGACGTCACAGCCGAGCGGGTCGAGCCGGGCCCGCGCGGCGGCCAGGAAGCCGGACAGGGCCAGTTCCTCGGCCGGGTCGACCGCGTCCAGGTGCGCGGTCACCGTCTCGGTGTCCAGCTCGGCGACCACGGTCCCCGGCCGCACCGACGGCAGTGCCCGGACCAGCTCGCCGTCGTAGGTGTAACCGCCGTTGATCACGCCGATGCCCTGCGCGGACGCGATCGGCGCGACCTGCCGGTACTCCTCCACCGTCCGCGTGAAGTGCACCACCGGGTGCCGCTGCGCGAACTCCTCCAGCGACAGCCGCCCGTCGGTCGTCTCGAAGGGCAGCCACGGCAGCATCGTGCGCAGCATCTCCCGGTCGTGCCGGGCCAGGGACCTCACGCCCAGGTGGTGCACCGCCAGGAACGCGGCGAGCCGTTCCGGATCACCGGCCGCCAGCCCCGTCAGCCACGCGCGGATGCGCTCGCCCAGCGCCTCCCGCACGGCCGCCAGCGTCTCGTCCTCGTACAGCGCCTCGCGCGAGGCAGTCGGCCGCAGGCTGTCCGTGTCCAGCACGCAACGCACGAAGAACGCCCAGTCGGGCAGCAGCTGTTCGGCCCGCTCGGTCAGCAGCATGCCCTTCAGGTGCACGCGATGCCCCGCGCGCCGCGCCGGGCTCACCGCGGCCGGCAGCACGTACGCCACCCCGCGGATGCCCGCCAGCGGCACGGACAGGTCGATCGTGTCCAGCGGCGCGAAGCCGAACAGGTCCTGGCAGTGGCGGGCCAGGGCGACCCGCCGGGCGGCCGGGCCCGGGTACGGGCGGTCCCAGGGCGCGGGCAGGTCGGTGACCGCCTCGTCGCCCACCCGGACGTCGTACGGCAGCAGCGAGCCGAAGTCCCGGGCCAGGGCCTCGACCCGCTCGGGGGCGAGCCACTCCGCGGCCCCGGCCCGGGCCACCAGGTGCACGGTGGTGCCCGGTTCGGGCCGCTCGGCGTCCGGCAGCGTCCGCACGGTGTACGAACCGTCGTCGGACGCCGTCCACTCCACCGGCGGCGCCCCGGGCGTACGGGCGCTGCGGCTGACCACCCGGATCCGCTCGGCGACGACGAAACACGCCAGCAGGCCGATGCCGAACTGCCCGAGGAAGTCGGACCTGGCCTCCTGGAGGCCCTCGGCCCGCTTGGAGCTGCGCCCGATCGTGGCGAGCAGGCTGTGCACGTCCGCCTCGGTGAGCCCCACGCCGGAGTCCTCCACGCGCAGCTCGCCGTCTGACGCGTGCAGCCGGACCCGTGCCGGAGCGCCCGGTTCCGCCGCGCGTCTCGCGGTGATCGCGTCCACGGCGTTCTGCAGCAGCTCCCGCAGGTACACCTTGGGACTGGAGTAGAGATGGTGGGAGAGCAGGTCCACCAGACCACGCAGGTCGACCTGGAACGTATGAGGTGACCGGGGTGACGGGGACGGCTGGGATGCCTGTGAGGTGTGGGAGTCCATCTTCACGGCGCCGGTGGGGGCTCGCGACGGCGCGGGGTCGGGCGGCCCCGAGGGAGCGGTGACCGCGAAAGAGGGCCGGGAGCGCGTCATCCTAGGCCCCGGACCATCCGTCTGACCAGGGATTTCCGGGACCTTTACGACGATCCGGCCGAGGCCTTGAGGCCATTGTCAGTGGCGTGGTGTGCAATGGATCTCGTGCCCGCACTGGAAGAACCGCTGCAACAGCCACTGAAGTCGGTGCTCGGCCCCGCCACCGCGAAGGTGATGGCCGAGCACCTCGGCCTGCACACCGTCGGCGACCTCCTCCACCACTACCCGCGCAGATACGAGGAGCGCGGCCAGCTCACCCACCTCGCCGACCTCCCGATGGACGAGCACGTCACGGTGGTCGCCCAGGTCGCCGACGCCCGGCTGCACACCTTCGCCTCCGCCAGGGCCCCGCGGGGCAAGGGCCAGCGCCTGGAGGTCACGATCACCGACGGCAGCGGCCGCGTCCAGCTGGTCTTCTTCGGCAACGGCGTGCACAAGCCCCACAAGGAGCTCCTGCCGGGCACGCGCGCCATGTTCGCCGGCAAGGTCTCCGTCTTCAACCGCCGCCTGCAACTCGCCCACCCCGCCTACGAGTTGCTGCGCGGCGACCCCGACGAGCCCGGCACGTCCGTGGAGACCTGGGCGGGCGCCCTGATCCCGATCTACCCGGCCACCGCCAAGCTGGAGTCCTGGAAGATCGGCAAGGCACTCCAGACGGTCCTGCCCACGGCCCGGGAGGCCGCCGACCCGCTCCCGGAGAGCCTGCGCCGAGACCGCGGCCTGATCCCGCTCCCCGAGGCCCTCCTCAAGATCCACCGCCCGCACACCAAGGCGGACATCGAGGACGCCCGCTCCCGTCTCAAGTGGGACGAGGCCTTCGTCCTCCAGGTCGCCCTCGCCCGCCGCCGCCACGCGGACGCCCAACTCCCCGCCGTCCCCCGCGAACCGGCCCCCGACGGCCTCCTCACGGCCTTCGACGCCCGCCTGCCCTTCACGCTCACCGAAGGCCAGCAGCGTGTCTCCCGCGAGATCTTCGCCGACCTGGCCACGGACCACCCGATGCACCGGCTGCTGCAGGGCGAGGTCGGTTCGGGCAAGGCACAGCCCCTCGACTCGCTGGTGCTCACGCCCACCGGCTTCCGTCCCATGGGTGATCTGCGGGTGGGCGACGAGGTGGTGGTGCCGGACGGGGACATCGCCCTGATCGACGGCGTCTTCCCGCAGGGGGAGCGCGATGTGTGGCGCCTGGTCCTGTCCGACGGGAGTTCCGTCGAGTGCGACGACGAGCATCTCTGGATCGTCGGCACGAGCCGCGGTGGGAACCGTGGTCAGGCTCCCGGGGTCATGACGACCCGGGAGATCCGTTTCGACACGCTCCAGGCCGACGGGTCCTCGAAGTGGTACATCCCGCCGGCGAAGCCGGTCGATCTCGGCGGCGACGCCGGGCCGCCCCTCGACCCGTACCTGCTCGGGGCGCTGTTGGGGGGCGGTTCGTTCCGGCACGATCTCCGTCTTTCCACCATCGACGACGAGATCCGTGATGCGGTGGCGGCGGCAGTGGCGCCCGAATGCCGGCTGGTGCCGGTGAGGGGCTCGTACCGTGACTGCACGATCCAGCTCGAGCAGCGTGCCGGAGGCGTGCGCAACCCGGTGATCCAGGTCCTGCGCGAACTGGGCCTCTGGGGAAGGACCCCCCACGACACGTTCGTCCCTGAAACCTTCAAGAACGCTCCGATCAAGGACCGTCTCGCCGTGCTGCAGGGACTTCTGGACACGGACGGCACTGTCCAAGCCGACGGCATGAGTGTTTCCCTCCGCCCGGCTTCGCGCCGGCTCGCGGAGGACGTCGCATGGCTCGTACGTTCGCTGGGCGGCCGGGCGCGGGTAGCGCCGGAGAAGGCCGCGTACGACGTGCAGGTGTCCCTGCCGGACGATCACGCCCCGTTCCGGCTCGCCCGCAAAGCGGAACGCGTGCGTCCGAGGCCGGAGTACACCACGTTCCGACGCGGCATCCGGGCGGTCGAGTACGTGGGGCGCAAGCCTGTCCAGTGCATCAGCGTCGCCCACCCGAGCCATGCCTACGTCACCGACAACTTCACGGTCACGCACAACACCATGGTCGCCCTGCGCGCCATGCTCGCCGTCGTCGACTCCGGCGGGCAGGCCGCGATGCTCGCGCCCACCGAAGTGCTCGCCCAGCAGCATCACCGGTCGATCGTCGAGATGATGGGCGAGCTGGCCGAGGGCGGCATGCTGGGCGGGGCCGAGCAGGGCACCAAGGTCGTGCTCCTCACCGGCTCCATGGGCATGGCCGCCCGCCGCCAGGCGCTGCTCGACCTGGCCACCGGCGAGGCCGGCATCGTCATCGGCACGCACGCGCTGATCGAGGACAAGGTCCAGTTCCACGACCTGGGCCTGGTCGTCGTCGACGAGCAGCACCGCTTCGGCGTGGAGCAGCGCGACGCCCTGCGCGGCAAGGGCAATCAGCCCCCGCATCTGCTCGTCATGACGGCCACGCCCATCCCGCGCACGGTCGCCATGACGGTCTTCGGCGACCTGGAGACCTCCGTCCTCGACCAGCTCCCGGCCGGCCGTTCCCCGATCGCCAGCCATGTCGTCCCGGCCGCCGACAAGCCCCACTTCCTGGCCCGCGCCTGGGAGCGGGTCCGCGAGGAGGTGTCCAACGGCCACCAGGCGTACGTGGTCTGCCCCCGCATCGGCGACGAGGAGGACGACCCGAGGAAGTCCGGGAAGAAGAAGCCCGCGCAGTCCCCGGAGGACGCCGCCGACAAGCGCCCGCCGCTCGCCGTCCTGGACGTGGCCGACCAGCTCTCCAAGGGCCCTTTGAAGGGTCTGCGCGTCGAGGTCCTGCACGGCCGCATGCACCCCGACGACAAGGACGCCGTCATGCGCCGCTTCGCCGCCGGCGACACCGACGTCCTGGTCGCCACGACGGTCATCGAGGTCGGTGTCAACGTCCCCAACGCCACCGCCATGGTGATCATGGACGCCGACCGCTTCGGCGTCTCCCAGCTCCACCAGCTGCGCGGCCGTGTGGGCCGCGGCTCGGCCCCCGGCCTGTGCCTCCTGGTCACCGAGATGCCCGAGGCCAGCCCCGCCCGCCAGCGCCTGAACGCCGTGGCCTCCACGCTCGACGGCTTCGAGCTCTCCCGCATCGACCTCGAACAGCGCCGCGAGGGCGACGTCCTCGGCCAGGCCCAGTCGGGCGCCCGCACGAGCCTGAGGATGCTCGCGGTCATCGAGGACGAGGAGATCATCGCGCAGGCCAGGCAGGAGGCGACGGCCGTCGTCGCGAAGGACCCGGAGCTGACCGGCCTCCCGGCCCTCCGGACGGCCCTGGACGCCCTCCTGGACGAGGAGAGGGAGCAGTACCTGGAGAAGGGGTGAGGGGACCGCCCCTCCCGCAGGGGCGCGGGGCTGTACCTCATATGCGGCTACCGCCGCGCGGGCGCGACCAGCCACACTGATACGGAAAAGCCGTCCACGACCGAGGACCGAAGATGACCCGCGTGATCGCCGGCGCAGCCGGCGGACGTCGCCTGGCCGTACCCCCAGGCACCGGCACCCGCCCCACCTCCGACCGCGCACGCGAAGGACTGTTCTCCACCTGGCAGTCCCTCCTCGGCGGTCCGCTGGACGGCGAGCGCGTGCTGGACCTCTACGCGGGCTCCGGCGCGGTCGGCCTGGAGGCGCTGTCGCGAGGAGCGGGCCACACCCTCCTGGTCGAGGCCGACGCCAGAGCCGCCCGCGTGGTCCGCGAGAACGTGAAGAACCTCGGCCTCCCCGGCGCCGAGGTCAGAGCGGGCAAAGCGGAACAGATCATCCGCACCGCACCCCCCGGCGACCCGTACGACCTCGTCTTCCTCGATCCCCCGTACGCCGTCACGGACGACGATCTTCGGGAGATCCTCCTCACACTCCGCTCGGAGGGCTGGCTCGCCGAGGAAGCCCTCGTCACCGTGGAGCGCAGCACCAGAGGCGGCGAATTCCGGTGGCCCGGGGGTTTCGAACCCCTCCGGTCCCGTCGCTACGGCGAGGGAACGTTTTGGTACGGTCACGCCGCCTCTACGTGCGAAGACGCACGATGACCGGACCGGAGAGCGAGGGATCACAAGTGCGCCGCGCCGTCTGTCCCGGGTCGTTCGACCCGATCACCAACGGACACCTCGACATCATCTCCCGCGCCTCCAG
The DNA here is from genome assembly GCF_031181705.1 of Streptomyces sp. Lineage (GTDB taxonomy): Bacteria > Actinomycetota > Actinomycetes > Streptomycetales > Streptomycetaceae > Streptomyces. Next base: position 3,227 of record NZ_JAPSKN010000034.1, on the reverse strand, counting down.
GCTGTACGACGAGGTCTATGTCGCGGTGATGATCAACCAGGCCAAGAAGGGCCTGTTCGCGATCGACGAGCGGATCGACCTGATCCGCCGGGTCACCGCCGAGTACGGCAACGTCCGCGTCGAGGCCTTCCACGGCCTGCTCGTCGACTTCTGCAAGCAGCGCGACATCCCCGCCATCGTCAAGGGCCTGCGCGCGGTGAGCGACTTCGACTACGAGCTGCAGATGGCCCAGATGAACAACGGCCTGTCCGGGGTGGAGACCCTCTTCATCCCCACCAACCCCACCTACAGCTTCCTGTCGTCCTCCCTGGTCAAGGAGGTGGCGACCTGGGGCGGCGACGTCTCCCACCTGGTGCCCGCCGAGGTCCTCCAGGCCCTCGGCGAGAAGCTGCGGAAGGACTGACCGCGCCCCGGTCGCTCCCCGGCCACCTGACCACCCGTCACCCGGTGTCCACCGAGTACCCCGTGGCCGTACAGTCGTCCCGTCCGTCTCCAACGCATCTGTAGAGAGTGGCGAGCACACGGTGGACGTGCAGAAGAAGCTCGACGAGATCGTCACCACGGTCTCCGGCGCCCGGTCCATGCCCATGTCGGCCTCGTGCGTGGTCAACCGCGCCGAACTGCTCGCGATGCTGGAGGAGCTGCGCGCGGCGCTGCCCGACTCCCTCGCCCAGGCCCAGGAGCTGATCGGCGGCCGCGAGCAGATGGTCGAGCAGGCCCGCCAGGAGGCCCAGCGGATCATCGAGAGCGCCCACGCCGAACGCGGCTCGCTCATCTCCGACACCGAGGTCGCCCGCCGTTCCCAGGCCGAGGCCGACCGGATCCTCGCCGAGGCCCGCAAGGAGGCCGAGGAGATCCGCGCCGAGGCCGACGAGTACGTCGACTCCAAGCTCGCCAACTTCGAGGTCGTCCTCACCAAGACCCTCGGCTCGGTCGGCCGCGGCCGCGAGAAGCTCCTCGGCACCGGCCCAGGCACCGACGAGCAGGGCTACCAGGACGAGGACGCCCCCGAGCGCAGCCACGACCCGGAGACCCAGCGCCGTACCGCCGACGAGTACGTCGACGCCAAGCTCGGCGCCTTCGAGGCGGTTCTCGCCAAGACCCTGGAGGCCGTCGGGCGCGGCCGGCAGAAGCTGCACGGCCGGATCGCCACCGACGACCTCGGCGCCCTCGCCGACGACACGAGCACGGTCCAGCACTCCAGCGACGCCGACTACCTCGCCGGCCTGGCCGCCGAGCAGCCCTCGGCCGAGCGGCCCGCACCGCAGGAGGACTACGCCCAGCCCCAGCCTGCGTACGGCTACCAGCAGCAGCCCGACCCTTACGGCGGCTACCCGCAGCAGGCCTACGCGGCCCAGCCGGACCCTTACGGCTACCAGCAGGCCGACCCCTACGGCTACCAGGGCTACGACCCGCAGCAGGCCGCCTACGGCCCGGACCAGGCGCAGCAGGGCCAGAGCCAGCAGGGGTACGCCCTCGACGAGACCAGCCTCTTCGACACCAGCATGATCAGCGCCGAGCAGCTGCGGGCCTACGAGCAGGGCCGCGGCCAGGGCTGAGCACCGGATTGGGCCGACAGCGAAAGGTCCAGTACCCTGGTTCTTCGGTCGCGCATACGTCCGCGATCACTGCTGCCCGGGGACACCGCCGGTCAGCGTTCCTCTGAGCTCGAAGATCGAAAGCAGGAATGGCTCTGAACGCCCGCCTCGACCACCGCAACCCCCTCGTGTTCGACACGCACGAGCTGGGTCGGCGGCCTGGTGCGCTGCAGCGCCTGACCCGTACGGTCGACGCTCCCCAGGACCTCGGTATCAAGGGAGTCATCGGAGTGCCGGAAGGCGCCCCGGTGGAGCTGGAGCTCCGTCTGGAGTCGGTCATGGAAGGGGTGCTCGTCACAGGCACCGCCCGTGCCACGGCCGAGGGGGAGTGCGTAAGGTGTCTGGAGCCGCTTGAGCAGCAGCTCGAAGCGGACTTCCAGGAGATGTTCTCGTACCCTGACGCCGACGACCGGGGCCGTGTGATCGCGGAACCGGGCGACGACGCCGAGGACGACGAGGACAGGCTCTTTCTCGAGGACGGCCTGTTCGACCTCGAGCCCGTGCTGCGTGACGCGGTGGTGCTCGCACTGCCGATGCAGCCGGTGTGCCAGGAAGACTGCCCTGGTCTGTGTGCCGAGTGCGGCGCACGGCTGGCGGACGACCCGGACCACCACCATGACGCCGTCGACATCCGTTGGGCGGCATTGCAGGGACTCGCCGGCACCATGTCGGACGGCGAGAAGGACGAGATGAGCGGCGGCGCGCCTCAGTCAGCACGCGCCGACGAGAAGCAGGAGAAGTAGCCGTGGCTGTTCCGAAGCGGAAGATGTCGCGCAGCAACACGCGCCACCGCCGGTCGCAGTGGAAGGCTGCGGTCCCCACCCTGGTTGCGTGTGAGCGCTGCCACGAGCCCAAGCTGCAGCACATCGCGTGCCCGTCTTGCGGCACCTACAACAAGCGCCAGGTCCTCGAGGTCTGAGCGGCTGGTGAGAGGCACTGTGTCCACGCCTAAGAACAAGTCCTCCCGCGTGAGCGGGAGCCCGGCGGACAACCAGGCCTCGTCCCACACGCTTCTGGAAGGGCGGCTCGGCTACAAGGTCGAGTCCGCCCTTCTGGTGCGCGCACTGACCCACCGGTCGTACGCATACGAGAACGGCGGTCTGCCGACCAACGAGCGCCTGGAGTTCCTCGGGGACTCCGTCCTCGGCCTCGTGGTCACGGACACGCTGTACCGCACCCACCCCGACCTGCCAGAAGGCCAGCTGGCCAAGCTGCGGGCCGCGGTGGTGAACTCGCGTGCGCTCGCCGAGGTGGGCCGCGGGCTCGACCTGGGCTCCTTCATCCGGCTCGGCCGCGGTGAAGAGGGCACGGGCGGGCGGGACAAGGCGTCCATCCTCGCCGACACCCTGGAAGCGGTGATCGGCGCGGTCTACCTCGACCAGGGACTGGACTCGGCGGCGGAGCTGGTGCACCGCCTGTTCGACCCTCTGATCGAGAAATCCTCCAACCTCGGAGCCGGCCTGGACTGGAAGACCAGTCTCCAGGAGCTCACCGCGACCGAGGGGCTCGGCGTCCCCGAGTACCTGGTCACGGAGACCGGCCCCGACCACGAGAAGACCTTCACTGCTGCCGCCCGCGTCGGAGGCGTCTCGTACGGCACCGGCACCGGCCGCAGCAAGAAGGAGGCGG
>NZ_JAPSKN010000033.1 GCF_031181705.1 Streptomyces sp. | reverse complement strand
CTGGCCGCTTGGGCCGTCCGGGCCGCCCCGGCCGCCTGCGCCGCCGCGGGCGTCCGAGCTGTTCCGGCCGCCTGTGCTGCCCCGGTCGTCCGGGTGGTTCTGGCCGTCCGCGCCGCTCCTGCCGCCTGGGCTGCTCCTGCCGCCTGCGCCGCTCTGACCTTCCGAGCGGCCCCGGCCGCCTGCGCCGCTCCTGCCGCCCCGGCCGCTCCGGCCGCCCGCGCCGCTCTGGCCGTCCGAGCCGCCCCGGCCGCTCCGGCCGCCCGCGCCGCTCCGGCCGTCCGGGCCGCCCGGGCTGTTCCGGCCGCCTTGGTTGCCCCGGTCGTCCGGGTGGTCCTGGCCGCTTGGGCCGTCCGCGCCGCTCCTGCCGCCTGGGCTGCTCCTGCCGCCTGCGCCGCTCTGACCTTCCGAGCCGCTCCGGCCGCCTGCGCCGCTCTGGCCGTCCGAGCCGCCCCAGCCGCCTGGGCCGCTCCGGCCGCCCGCACCGCTCCGGCCGCCCGGGTCCTCACCGTGGTTCCGGCGGGCGCTGGCGGGGCATGTTCGGCCGGGGCCCGCCGTGCGGCGGCACGGGGAACCTCCCGTTCAGGCCTCCCGCCTCCGCCGACCGGCCCCCGCCCGGGAACACCACCGCCTGCACGCCCACCGGCGTGCCCCCGCCCCGGAACTCCCCCATCCAGTCGGCCGTCTCCACGCGCACCAGCTCGGTGACGTCCTCGGAGAACCTCCGCAGCACCCCCAGGCACCGCTCGGCCGCCTCCCCGGCCGTGCCCTCCGTCGGCCCCAGCACCTCGCGCACGCTCTCGGCCGCCCAGTCGAACTGCAGCGCCTGCAACCGCCGCTGCACGGCCTGCGCGGTCGCCACGTCCCGCATCCACCCGGACGTCAGCCCGAAGTACCGGTCGACGGCCACACACGCCACGCCCAGCAGCAGCGCCAGACACCCCCAGGGCGCGATCCCGCCCACCACCCCGGTCAGGTCCAGCAGCGGCAGGGCGACCCCGGTCACCGCCCCCACCGCGGCCCCGCAGCGCAGGCTCCGCGCGCACCGCCGCTTCCACACCCGGTCCGCCAGGTACCAGGCCGCCGTGCACAGCGCCCCGCGCTCCACCCACCGGTACAGCTCGTCCAGCCGGGCCGCCGGCTCGCCCCAGTCCCCGAGCGGAAGGGGCCGCCCGGTCAGATCGCCCGGCCGCGGCCGGGCCGCCTGCTCGCCACGCCCGTCCTGAGGCGGCCCCTCGGGCTGCATCTCCGGCTGACCCACCCGGCACTCCCTACTGACCACGAACGACCACGCACGGTGCGCTCACCGATCACGCTGCGCGACCCACCGACGCGACCCACCGACACGACGACCGACCCACGTGACACACCCGACACGCATGACACGTGAGGTCCGCGTCCGGATCGCGCCGGACCCTTCCTACCCCCCTATGGGTGGCGAAGGCGTGGCTTTCGCCGCTTTTCCGCCCGGAAGTATTCCTTGATCGGTTATGGGGCGCGAGGGGGACTCACTCGAAAGAGTGCCGGGGCGACGGCAGGCGCGACCACGTAGGCTCGTGCCGAACGGGAAAACCCGTACCGAGCAAGGAGCTGATCGTGATCCCCGGTGGTGGCCAGCCCAACATGCAGCAGCTGCTTCAGCAGGCCCAGAAGATGCAGCAGGACCTGGCGCGGGCGCAGGAGGAACTGGCGCAGACGGAGGTCGACGGGCAGGCGGGCGGCGGCCTGGTGAAGGCCACCGTCACCGGCGCCGGCGAACTGCGGGCCCTGAAGATCGACCCGAAGGCGGTGGACCCGGAGGACACCGAGACCCTCGCCGACCTCGTCGTGGCGGCCGTGCAGGCGGCCAACGAGAACGCGCAGGCGCTCCAGCAGCAGAAGCTGGGCCCGCTCGCGCAGGGCCTGGGCGGCGGCGGCATCCCCGGCCTGCCGTTCTGACCCCGCGTACCGCCTTCCTCGGACAGGCGGCTGACAACTACGGTACGTACGGGAGGTCGCGTACCGGCCTCGAAGATCCCAGAAGGGCAGTCCGTTGTACGAAGGCGTGGTCCAGGACCTGATCGACGAGCTGGGGCGGCTGCCCGGCGTCGGTCCCAAGAGCGCCCAGCGGATCGCCTTCCACATCCTCCAGGCGGAGCCGACGGACGTACGGCGTCTCGCGCAGGCACTGATGGAGGTCAAGGCGAAGGTCCGCTTCTGTGCGACCTGCGGCAACATCGCGCAGGAGGAGCTGTGCAACATCTGCCGCGACACCCGCCGCGACCCGGCCGTCATCTGCGTGGTCGAGGAGCCCAAGGACGTCGTGGCGATCGAGCGCACGCGCGAGTTCCGGGGCCGGTACCACGTCCTGGGCGGCGCGATCAGCCCGATCGACGGGGTGGGCCCGGACGACCTGCGCATCAGGGAGCTCCTGGCCCGTCTCGCCGACGGCACCGTCACCGAGCTCATCCTCGCCACGGACCCGAACCTGGAGGGCGAGGCGACGGCGACGTACCTCGCCCGCATGATCAAACCGATGGGCCTGAAGGTCACCCGCCTGGCCAGCGGCCTCCCGGTGGGCGGCGACCTGGAATACGCGGACGAGGTCACGCTCGGCCGCGCCTTCGAGGGGAGACGACTCCTAGATGTCTGACGCCACGCTGCACGCGACCGGCCAGAACCCGGACGACTTCGCGGTCCAGATCGCGGACCAGATCGAGAGCTTCCTGGTCGCCGTCACGGAGGTCGCCAAGGGCGACGAGCCGGAATCGGCCGTGCCCTTCCTCCTCCTGGAGGTCTCCCAGCTCCTCCTGGCCGGAGGCCGGCTCGGCGCGCACGAGGACATCGTGCCCGACGAGCGCTACGAGCCCGACACGGGCCCGGACGCGGACGTCGACGAGCTGCGCGAGAACCTGGCCCGCCTGCTGGACCCCGTCGACGTCTACTCCGAGGTCTTCGACCCGTACGAGCCCCGCAAGGCCCCCGTGCCGGCCCGGATCTCCGACGACCTCACGGACGTCATCACGGACCTGCGCCACGGCATGGCCCACTACCGCGCCGGGCGCACCACCGAGGCGCTGTGGTGGTGGCAGTTCTCGTACTTCTCCAACTGGGGCTCCACCGCCTCGGCCACGCTGCGGGCCCTGCAGTCGGTCCTCGCCCACGTCCGCCTCGACCAGCCCCTCGCCGAACTCGACGGGCTGGACACGGACCAGGGCATGGGCGACGACACGCTGGAGATCGAGGCGGGCCGGGTCATGGCGGAGGAGATCGCGGGCCCGCTGGGGCTGCGCCCGGCCAAGTGACCGGTCAGAGCGGAACGGCCGTGCCGGTGACGGCGATTCCGGTGTCCGTGCCCTCCGGCACCGACACCGTGATCACGCTCGGCCGTCCCATGTCGACGCCCTGATGGATCGTCAGCGTGACCGGGGGCGTGACGAGTCCGAGTTCCCTGAGGTAGCCGCCGAACGCGGCCGCCGCCGCGCCCGTCGCCGGATCCTCGACGACGCCGCCGGGCGGGAACGGGTTGCGGGCGTGGAAGACCGTGGGTGATTCCCGCCGGACCAGGTCGATCGTGGTCCAGCCGGCGCGGGCCATGAGGGCGGCCAGCGCGGGCATGTCGTACTCCAGGTCGGCCAGCCGCTCCCGGCTCGCGGCGGCGATGACCGGGTGCCAGGCCCCGCCGTAGGCCACGCGCGGCGGCAGGTCCGGGTCCAGGTCGGCCGCCGACCAGCCCAGGATGGCCAGGAGTTCGGCCAGGTCCGCCTCGCCGATCGGCGCCGTGCGCGGCGCGACGCTCACCAGGGTCGCCACGAGCGTGCCGTCCGCCGCCCGCTCGGTCGTGACGGGGACCAGGCCCGCCGCCGTGCGCAGCAGCAGGCGCCCGGTGCCGTGCCGCTGCGCGTGGGCCACGGCCGTCGCGACCGTGGCGTGGCCGCAGAAGGGCACTTCGGCCAGCGGGCTGAAGTACCTGACGGCCAGGGAGCCGTCGCAGGCCGGGGTGACGAACGCCGTTTCCGAGTAGCCCACTTCGGCGGCCGCCGCCAGCATCGCCGCCTCGTCGGCACCGCTCGCGTCGAGCACCACCCCCGCGGGATTGCCGCCCCCGGGATCCGTGCTGAACGCCACGTAGCGCAGTATCTCCATGGCGCCGAACGTAGCGCGCGCACGGTGTCCCCGCGCCCGGGTTTTCCCGCGCCCCGTCCGCCGCCGCGCCGGTCGGCCCGGCGCTGGTGCCGTACGGAGGGCCGAGGGGCGCGTCCGGCGGTACGTCGGTCACCGCGGGCGGCCCGCGGTCGGTCGCCGCGGGCGGCACCATCGGCACGGTCCCGGCGGGCGACGGCCCGGCGGCCCCGTCACCCGCGCCCCCGCCGCCGGGAGCCCCGCTCGGTCACCGGGCGGGGTGGCGGGTCGCCTGTGACGCCGGGCACTTTCTCGCGTGGCCCGTGGCCAGATGGGCAGGAGCCCCTCTGGACGGGCGGCGGATCTCACCATGCGATATCGCGGAGGGGATTTTCGGACGCTCGTTAGACTGAGCCGACCGCGGTACGAATGCGTATGAGCGGATAGAGACGGATTGAGCGAGGAGCGCACGTGGGCCTTGTCGTGCAGAAGTACGGAGGCTCCTCCGTAGCCGATGCCGAGGGCATCAAGCGCGTCGCCAAGCGGATCGTGGAAGCGAAGCAGAACGGCAACCAGGTGGTTGCCGTGGTTTCCGCGATGGGCGACACGACGGACGAGCTGATCGATCTCGCCGAGCAGGTTTCCCCGATGCCTGCCGGGCGCGAGCTCGACATGCTGCTGACCGCCGGAGAGCGGATCTCCATGGCCCTGCTGGCCATGGCGATCAAGAACCTGGGTCACGAGGCCCAGTCGTTCACCGGCAGCCAGGCGGGTGTCATCACCGACTCGGTCCACAACAAAGCCCGGATCATCGACGTCACGCCGGGGCGCATCAAGACCTCGGTGGACGAGGGCAACATCGCGATCGTCGCCGGTTTCCAGGGCGTCAGCCAGGACACCAAGGACATCACCACCCTCGGCCGCGGCGGCTCCGACACCACGGCGGTGGCCCTCGCGGCCGCCCTCGACGCCGACGTGTGCGAGATCTACACCGACGTCGACGGCGTGTTCACCGCCGACCCGCGCGTGGTGAAGAAGGCCCGGAAGATCGACTGGATCTCCTTCGAGGACATGCTCGAACTGGCGGCGTCCGGGTCCAAGGTGCTGCTCCACCGCTGCGTGGAGTACGCCCGCCGCTACAACATCCCGATCCACGTCCGGTCCAGCTTCTCCGGACTGCAGGGCACGTGGGTCAGCAGCGAGCCGATCGAGCAAGGGGACAAGCAGGTGGAGCAGGCTCTCATCTCCGGTGTCGCGCACGACACCTCCGAGGCCAAGGTCACGGTCGTCGGCGTGCCGGACAAGCCGGGCGAGGCGGCCTCGATCTTCCGCACGATCGCCGACGCCGAGATCAACATCGACATGGTCGTGCAGAACGTGTCCGCCGCCTCCACGGGCCTGACGGACATCTCCTTCACGCTGCCGAAGACCGAGGGCCGCAAGGCCATCGACGCGCTGGAGAAGAACAAGGCCGGCATCGGCTTCGACTCCCTGCGCTACGACGACCAGATCGGCAAGATCTCCCTCGTCGGCGCCGGCATGAAGACCAACCCGGGCGTCACGGCCGACTTCTTCACGGCCCTGTCCGACGCGGGCGTCAACATCGAGCTGATCTCGACCTCCGAGATCCGCATCTCGGTCGTCACCCGCGCCGACGACGTCCCCGAGGCCGTCCGCGCCGTGCACTCGGCGTTCGGGCTCGACTCCGACAGCGACGAGGCCGTCGTCTACGGGGGCACCGGCCGCTGATGGCCGACCTTCGACGGGGCGGCCGGACCGGCCGGCCGGGCCGGCCCACGCTCGCCGTGGTGGGAGCGACCGGAGCCGTCGGCACGGTCCTGCTCCAGATCCTGTCCCAGCGGGCGGACATCTGGGGCGAGATCCGACTCGTCGCCTCCCCGCGCTCGGCCGGCCGCAAGCTGACCGTGCGCGGGGAGCAGACCGAGGTCCTGGCGCTCACCGAGGAGGTCTTCGACGGCGTCGACGTCGCCCTGTTCGACGTCCCCGACGAGGTCGCCGGGCGGTGGGTGCCCCTGGCCGCCGCCAAGGGCGCGGTGGTGGTCGACAACTCGGGCACGTTCCGGATGGACCCGGAGGTGCCCCTCGTCGTGCCCGAGGTCAACCCGCACGCCGTACGCATGCGCCCGCGCGGCATCGTCGCCAACCCCAGCTGCACGACGCTCTCCATGATCGTGGCCCTGGGCGCGCTGCACGCCGAGTTCGGGCTGCGCGAGCTGGTCGCCTCCTCGTACCAGGCCGTCAGCGGCGCCGGGCGCGCCGGCGTGGCGACCCTGCGGCAGCAGCTGTCCCTGGTCGCCGGCACCGAGCTGGGCACCAGCCCCGGTGACGTACGGCGGGCCGTCGGCGACCGCACCGGGCCGTTCCCGGAGCCGGTCGCGCTGAACGTCGTGCCGTGGGCCGGTGAGCCCCGGGACGACGGCTGGTCCTCGGAGGAGCTGAAGGTGCGCGGCGAGACCCGCAAGATCCTCGGGCTGCCCGAGCTGCCGGTGGCCGTCACCTGTGTGCGCGTCCCGGTGGTCACCACGCACTCCCTGACCGTGCACGCCCGCTTCGAGGGCGAGGTCACCGTCGACAAGGCCCGCGAGATCCTCGCCACGGCGCCCGGGGTGGTGCTGTTCGACAACCCGGCGGCCGGGGAGTTCCCGACCCCCGCCGACGTCGTCGGTACCGACCCCACCTGGGTCGGGCGGGTGCGCCGGGCGCTGGACGACCCCACGGCGCTCGAACTCTTCGTGTGCGGGGACAACCTGCGCAAGGGCTCCGCGCTCAACACCGCGCAGATCGCCGAGCTGGTGGCGGCCGAACCGTCCTGACGGACGGGGCCGGCGCGCGGGGACTCCGGCCGCGGCAAAACCCCGGGCCGATGTCAGAGGCGGTTTGTAGGATCTGTGGACGACATGTGAGCTGGTCGATGATCCGGACCACTTGTCCCGGGCCCGTCGGCAGCAGAGGATTTACCTCCCCGCCCTCCGCAACCGCGCGGAGGGCGGGGAGCGTCTTTGCGGTCGCCTCTTCGGCCGTGGGAGCGCTTCATCAGGCGTGGGGACGCCTGGAACCGGACGTGGGGACGTCCGTTCACATCTGGACATAGGGGAAGAGCGGGACGCATGAGGGCATTTGACGCACCATCGGTTGTGCTGCCTGACGCGGGTAGACCGTCGACGGCGACGGTCGGCGTGAAAGAGATGCCCGGCACGTACAACCCTCACGGGGGTCAGCGTGTCCAACAGGCGTGGCAGAGGTACTCGACTTCAGCGCGGCACGCGGCACGGTCCTTCGACCGCCCCGTCCGGCGGCTCTCCGACCCCGCATGCCCGGTACGCCCGGTGGCATGCCGGTGATCGCGCCCGTGCCCGCAGCGCGGCCGGCCCGCATCCCGAACCAGCGTGACGGCGCCGAGGACGGTGTCGCGGCCGGTACGACCGTCGACCACCTCACCGAGACCTACCGGGCGCACTACCGCTCGCTGCTCGGTCTCGCCGCGCTCCTCCTCGACGACACCGCCTCCTGCGAGGACGTCGTCCAGGAGGCCTTCATCCGTGTCCACTCCGCCCGCAAGCGGGTCCGCGACCCCGAGAAGACCCTGGCGTACCTGCGCCAGACGGTCGTCAACCTCTCGCGCTCGGCGCTGCGGCGCCGCATCCTCGGCCTGAAGCTGCTGTCGAAGCCCATGCCCGACATGGCCAGCGCCGAGGAAGGCGCCTACGACCAGCTGGAGCGCGACTCGCTCATCAAGGCGATGAAGGGCCTGCAGCGCCGCCAGCGCGAGGTGCTGGTGCTGCGCTACTTCGCGGACATGACCGAGGCGCAGGTCGCCGAGACGCTCGGCATATCCCTGGGCTCGGTCAAGGCGTACGGCTCGCGCGGGATCGCGGCGCTCAGGCTGGCCATGGAGGCGCCGGCATGAACGAACCGGACGGCGCGCGCCGTGACGGGCGCGACCGGCACGAGCCCTTCGAGTGGCACGAGCCGACAAGGCTGCACGGGCAAGATCCGAAGCAATCGCACGCTGGGAACGGAACTGTGAACCACGGCCCCGACGACCAGGGCCCCCAGGGGCTCGACTCGGACGAGCTGGACCTGCGCACGATGCTGCACCAGGCGGTGCAGGAGGTGGAGCCGCGCGACGGCACGCTGGAGTACCTGCGCAAGGCGGTGCCCCAGCGACGCACCCGCAAGCGGCAGGCTGTCGTGGGCGCGGCCGCCGCCGCGCTCTTCATCGGCACCGCCATCCCCGCCCTCGTCCACGTCTCCAACGCCACCGGCCCCGACGCCAACCCCTCCGCCATCGGCCACGCCTCCGAGACCCAGGGCGGCGCGAGCCAGGGCAAGGGCCCCGACGGCGGGGAGAGCACCGCGGGCGGCTCCTCGGGCAAGACCGAGGGCAAGGAGAAGGACGACAAGAAGGAGAAGGAGAAGGGCAAGGACGGCTCCGGCACGGGCACCGGCTCGTCCCAGGGCACCGGCCCCTCCTCCACCACCGCCGTCGGCATCCCCGCCTGCACCGCGGCCCAGCTCGGCCCGGCGTCCGGGAGCAGCAACGCCCCCGACTCCACCGGCGCCGTCTCCGGCTCCTTCCGCGTCACCAACGTCTCCGGCGCGGCCTGTACGGTCACCGCCCTCGGCTCGGTGAGCGCGCTGCCGCAGGGTGCGGCCGACATCAGCAAGGTCGGCTCGGCCCGGCACATGGCCGGGGACGCGGCGGCCGGCCTGCTGCCCGACCCGTCCCTCGAGGCCGCCGAGCTGGTGCTCCAGCCGGGCCTCGGCTACGACGTGAAGTTCGCCTGGGTGCCCTCGGAGACCTGCCCGTCGGACGGCGGCAGCGTCGGCGGCCCCGACCCCACCCCCGACCCGACCCCCACGGAGGACCCGGCGACCACGGCCGGCACGTCCACGGGCGGCGAGACGGGCACGGCCCCGCAACTGGCCAGGGAGGACGGCACGGTCGACGGCAGCGTCGCCGTCACCTACACGCCCGGCACGGGCTCCGGCGCGACCTCGGTCGTGGTCCCGAACGCGTGCGCGGGGACGGTGTACTGGACGGGGATGCTGGCGTAGCCGCGGGCAGTCGCACTCGTGCCGCCGCGGCGGCACGGGTGGGCCCGGGGATTCCCGCCGGGAGCGAAGGCGAGAGCCCGGGGGAGGCGCCCCGCTGAGGCCGGGCCGGGGGCCCACCCGGCCCTGTTGGCAACGCTCGTGATCAAGAGGCCCGGCGGCGCGGCCGGTTCACTTCGCTCCGGCGTCCGCGGTGGCCGGCTCCTCGTCCGGCACCAGCCCCAGCGCCGCGTCCCGCGCGAACTCCACCTCGCGCCGCAGCAGCCGGAACCACATGAAGATCACGAACCCCACGAAGGCGAACCACTCGGCGGTGTAACCGAGGTTCTGGAACGCCTTCAGATCAAGACCCGTGTCCGGCGGCGCCGCGGCCGGCACGGCCTTCATCCCCGAGTCGCCCTCCGTCAGCGTGACCCACGCGTCGTACACGTCGTACGGCACCAGGTTCACCAGCGACGCCGCGCTGATCGCCCCGGTCTGCCCGGCCGGCAGACCACCCTGCGCGCTGACCCCGTTGTCCCCGGGTGTCTCCGACGCCTGCAGCGCCCCGGTCACCGTGACCTCACCCCGCGGCGCGGCCGGTGCCTTCGCCGCTTCGGCGGTCCCGGGCAGCCATCCGCGCACCACCGGCAGCGCCTCACCCGAGTCGGTGCGCAGCAGCGTGAGCACGTAGAAGCCCTGCCTGCCGTCGAGCTCCCGCCCCGGCACCAGCAACTGCTTGCCGTAGCGCCCGCTCGCGGTGACCAGCCTGCCGGACGTCGCCTTGGTCACCGGCAGCATCTCCGCCAGCGGCCGCGGCGCCTCGCGCGCGGCCTCGGAGACCTGTTCGGCCGCGGTGCGGTGGTCCTGCACGCGGTCCTCGAACCGGCCCAGCTGCCAGGACCCCATGAAGATGCAGAAGGGGATCGACAGCAGTACGAAGATGTTGATCCCCCACCATCGGGGCGTCAGCAGAAACCGGTACACACCCCCACGGTACGGGGCTGCCGGCCCGCTCCGGCCCGCGGGGTGGGCAACGGCCGGGGGGGGGGGAGCGGTGGAGGTTGTCCACAGGCTGGGGACCTGGCCAGCGGGATACCGGCCCGGGCGGGCAGTATGGGGCCATGACTGAGAGCAACGGGCCCGGCGCACGGGATGAACGGGACCAGCACGAACACGTGGTACAGGCGGGACAGCAGGAGCGGATGCCCGACTGGGAGAAGCGCTTCCGGGCGCCCCGGGTGTCCCTGCCCGACTGGGCGCAGGACGCGCCGGACCGCTCCCTGTTCGTGTCGAACGCGACGGGGACGTACGAGCTGTACGCGTGGGACCGGTCGACGGGCGAGCAGCGCCAGGTGACGGACCGGCCCAACGGCACGACGGACGGTGTGCTGTCGCCGGACGGCGCGTGGATCTGGTGGTTCGACGACAAGGACGGCGACGAGTACGGCGTGTGGCGCCGCCAGCCCTTCGAGGGCGGCCCCGACGAGCCGGCCGCCGAGGGCCTTCAGGCCTCCTACCCGGCGGGCCTCGCCCTGGGCCGCGACGGCCGCACGGCGGTCGTCGGCCGCTCCACGGACGAGGACGGCACGACGATCCACCTGGTCCGCACCGGCGAGGCCCCGGTGGAGATCTACCGCCACCGCGAGTCGGCCGGCGTCGGCGACCTCTCCCACGACGGTTCGCTCATCGCCGTCGAGCACACCGAGCACGGCGACGCGATGCACTCGGCCCTGCGCGTGCTGCGCCCCGACGGCACGGCGGTGGCCGATCTCGACGACACCGAGGGCGGTACCCGCGAGCTGGGCCTGGAGGTCCTCGGCTTCGCTCCCGTCGACGGTGACACGCGCCTGCTCATCGGCCACCAGCGCCGCGGCCGCTGGGAGCCCCTCGTCTGGGACGTGGCCACCGGCGAGCAGACGGACCTGGCGCTGGAGCTGCCCGGCGACGTCAGTGCCGAGTGGTACCCGGACGGCAGCGCTCTGCTCATCGTGCACGGCTTCGAGGCCCGCAGCGAGCTGTTCCGCTACGACCTGGCGAGCCGCGCCCTGACGGAGATCCCGACCCCGCCCGGCACGGTCTCCGGCGCCACGGCCCGGCCCGACGGCAGCGTGGAGTACCTGTGGTCCTCGGCGGCCGAGCCGTCGGCGGTGCGCTCCACGGCGGGCGGTGTCGTCCTCGACCCGCCCGGCCTGAAGTCGCCCGGCTCGGTGCCGGTGGAGGACGTGTGGGTGGAGGGGCCGGGCGGCCGCATCCACGCCCTCGTCCAGAAGCCGAGGGGCGCCACCGGCCCGCTTCCCACGGTCTTCGACATCCACGGCGGCCCGACCTGGCACGACAGCGACTCCTTCGCGGCGGGCCCGGCGGCCTGGGTCGATCACGGCTATGCGGTGATCCGTGTCAACTACCGCGGCTCCACGGGCTACGGCCGCGCCTGGACGGACGCCCTGAAGCACCGCGTGGGCCTCATCGAGCTGGAGGACATCGCCGCGGTCCGCGAGTGGGCCGTCACCTCGGGCCTGGCCGACCCCGAGCGGCTCGTCCTGACCGGCGGTTCCTGGGGCGGCTACCTCACCCTCCTCGGCCTGGGCGTCCAGCCCGGCGCGTGGGCCGTCGGCATCGCGGCGGTGCCCGTCGCGGACTACGTCACGGCGTACCACGACGAGATGGAGGCGCTGAAGGCGATGGACCGCACGCTCCTCGGCGGCACACCGGAGGAGGTGCCCGACCGCTTCGAGGCGTCGTCCCCGATCACCTACGTCGACCAGGTCAAGGCGCCCGTCTACATCTCGGCCGGTGTCAACGATCCCCGCTGCCCGATCCGCCAGATCGAGAACTACGTCAAGCGCCTGGAGGCGCGGGGCGCGGTCCACGAGGTGTACCGGTACGACGCCGGGCACGGGTCGCTGGTCGTGGACGAGCGGATCAAGCAGGTGCGGCTGGAGCTGGAGTTCGCGGAGCGGCACCTGAAGGGGGTTCCGGGCGCCCGGTAGCTCGGGTCGGGCCGGGGGCGGTACCCCGCAGCGCCGGGTTGCGCCGACGCCCAGCCCCACGGCAAGCCGGGCACCTCGTGACGCCGGGCCATGACAGGTCACCGCTCGGCGTTCACGCCCCCGTCCGCTCCCGCCGCCTCCGCCCCAGCAACTCCGCCAGCCCCCGCCGTGTCGCCGCCAGCACCACCCGGTCCCCGGCCCCGAGCACATACGTAGGAGGCAGATCCCACACCAGACCCGAGGCCGCCGCCCGTTCCCCACCCGGCGTCGAGGGCGCCGTGTTGAGCGCCAGCACCCGCCACGCCCCGGCGCGGAACGCCTCGCCCACCGTCCGCCCCTCCAGCTGCGGATGCCCGCCCACCTCGATCTCCGCGAACAGCAGCACCCGCCGCTCCACCGGGATCGCCCCGAGGATCTGCCGCCCCATCATCGCCCCGGCGAACGCGGGCGCGGCCAGGTGCGACACGCTCCGGCTCCGGGTGAGGGCCGACGGATGCGCGGCCCGGAGCGTGCGGTACACGGCGGTCGCGAAGTCGTCGTCGTACAGCCGCAGCACCACCCGCAGATCGGGCCGCACGGACCGGGCGTACAGCGACGCCTCCAGGTTCGTGGTGTCCGCGCTGGTGAGCGCCAGCAGTGCGGACGCCCGGTGGATCTTCGCCGCCTCCAGGACCCCCTCCTGCGTGACGTCCCCGAGCACCACCGGCACCCGCAGCCGCCGCGCCGTGGCGAGCCCCCGCGCCTCCGGGTCGGACTCCACGCACACCACGGGAATGTGCAGTTCCCGCAACCGCGTCAGCACCCGCGTCCCGATCTTCCCGAGACCCAGCAGCACCACATGCCCGCCGAGTCCCCGCGGCGGCTTGCGCAGCGCGGACGCGCTGCGGAACGTCCCCAGCGCCTCCAGCACCGCGGCCAGCAGCACCGGCAGCAGCAGCAACCCGACCAGTCCGGACAGCAGTTGGAGGATCTGGCGCCCCGTCGAAGCGTGGTACGCGGGATCGTTGATGCCGAACAGATCGAGCAGCGTCACATACGTCGCGTACAGCGGATGCTGCCCGGCCACGACCATCAGCGCGACGGCGAGCGCGAGCACACACCCCACCAGTCCGGCCAGCGACCAGCGCAGCCTGCGTGAGAACAGCGAGGCGAGCGGCGGCACACCACCCCGCCCCGACGGCAGGGACGGCCCGGAGTACGACACCTGCTCCAGCACCACCGTCCCGCGGCCGGTCGCCGACGCCACCGCCGCCTCGTCCGGCAGCAGCCGCGGCCCCTGCTCCCCGCTGCCCTCGGAACCGTCCGCCCCGGCCGGGTCGTTGCTCGTCGCGGACAGCAGCGCCAGCGTGCACAGCCCCGGGTCGGCCACCTCGCCCGGCCGCGGCGGCTGCCGCTCCACCGCCCGCAGCACCAGGCCTTCCGTCTGGACGACCTTGCTGGTGCCGACGAGGGCGGTGGCGGCCAGCGCGGGCGCGGCCGTGTCCGCGTCGGACAGCACGGTCGTCGACGCGTCGAGTCCGGCCTGCCCCGGCCCCGTTCCGGAGGCCACGGCGGCCGCCTGGTCCAGCAGTTCCTCGATGTGCTGGCCCAACCTGCGGTTGTAGAGGCGCAGTACGAGACGCAGGCGGGGGTTGAGCCGGCGGGCGGTGAGCGCGGCGCGGATGTTGGTCTCGTCGTCGTCGTACACGAGCGCCAGCGCGGCCGCCCGGTCGACGCCCGCCTCGCCGAGCACGGCCTCGGTGATCTCGGCGGCCTCCACGACCTGTTCGCCCGGCGCGGGTTCGGCGCCGCCCGTGCCCGTGCGGCCGGCGGCCGCGCTCACGAACCGGTCGAGCAGCGCGGCCGACGCGGCCCGGGCCCGCCCGACCACCGGCTGCCGCACCCGGCGTCCCGAGGACGGCACGACGAGCGTGACCTGTTCGCCGTAGACCCCGCGCAGTTCGGCGGCCAGTCGGTGCGCGAGTCCGTCGTCACCGCACACGATCATGTGCGTGGCCGGAACACCTGGCTGACCCTGGTTCGGAACGCTCCCCACGGGGAGAAGACTGCCGCACCGGGAGGGCTGGTTCCAGAAGAAGGGGGCCGGGCGGTGTGAACGGCGGGACCGCCCCGCCCGTACACAAGGGGAGGGGAGGGACATGCCCTCGCGCACCACCGGAGGTACCGGGCCCGTGGCCACCACGAAGACCGCCCCGACCGACCCCGGGGACACGACCGCGGACAGCGACACGGACACGGGAGCGGGCGCAGAGCCCTCCCGCGACGGGGACGGGAACGGGAACGAGGCCAGGCACCTCGACTCGCCGCTCCTGCTGACCCTCCTGCTGCTCACGGCGGTGATGTTCCAGGACCCGATCCGCGGCGCCCTGTCCGCACCGGTGATGCAGAGCTGGATGACCGTGTTCGTCGCGGTGCTGGTCCAGGCCCTGCCCTTCCTGGTGCTCGGCGTGCTGCTCTCGGCGGCGATCGCGGTGTTCGTGCCGCCGTCGTTCTTCGCGCGGGCCCTGCCGAAGCGCCCGGCCCTGGCGGTTCCGGTCGCGGGCGCGGCGGGCGCGGTCCTGCCGGGCTGCGAATGCGCCTCGGTCCCGGTGGCCGGGGCGCTGGTCCGCCGGGGCGTCACCCCGGCCGCGGCCCTGGCGTTCCTCCTCTCGGCGCCCGCCATCAACCCCGTCGTCCTGACGGCGACGGCCGTGGCGTTCCCCGGCAACCCCGAGATGGTCCTGGCCCGTCTCGTCGCGAGCCTGCTGGTGGCCTGCGCGATGGGCTGGCTCTGGCACCGCCTCGGCCGCACGGACTGGCTGCGGCTCCCGGCCCGGGCCCCGTACGGCGGTCAGGGCGCGGGCGCGGCCTTCTGGGGCTCGGTCCGCCACGACGTCACGCACGCGGGCGGCTTCCTCGTCATCGGCGCGATGGCGGCGGCGACCCTCAAGGCGGTCGTGCCGGCCGACTGGCTGGCCCTGGCCGCAGGCCACCCCGTCCTGTCGGTCCTGGCCCTCGCCGCCCTGGCCGTGCTCCTGTCGATCTGCTCGGAGGCGGACGCGTTCGTCGCGGCGTCCCTCACCCAGTTCTCCCTGACGGCCCGTCTGACGTTCCTGGTCGTCGGCCCGATGGTCGACCTCAAGCTCTTCGCGATGCAGGCGGGCACCTTCGGCCGCGCCTTCGCCCTGCGCTTCGCCCCCGCGACCCTCGCCCTGGCCGTCCTGGTGTCGGCCCTGACCGGAACGGTCCTGCTGTGAACCGCCTCGCCCAGTCGGCCCTGCTGTTCCTGCTCGGCGCCACCCTCCTGCACGCCGGCACCACCGACCTGTACCTGCGCTACGTCAAGGAGGGGCTGCGCCCCCTGGTGCTGCTGGCGGGCGTGGTCCTGATCGCGACGGCGGCCGCGACCCTCCACTACGACCGCCGCGCCCCCGCCCGGGCACACCACCACCGCGAGCCACGCGTCTCCTGGCTCCTCACCCTCCCGGTCCTCGCCCTGATCCTGGTCGCCCCGCCGGCCCTCGGCTCCTACAGCGCGTCCCACACCGGCACGGCCCTGACGAAACCCTTCGGCTTCCCGGCGCTCCCCGCCGGCGACGGCCCCCTCCGCCTCGCCGTCGCCGACTACGCGAGCCGCGCGGTCTACGACAAGGGCCGCTTTCTGAAGGGCCGCGACCTGAGGATCACCGGCTTCGTCACCCTGGACCGGACGGGCACCCCCTACCTGGTCCGCATGGGCCTCAACTGCTGCGCGGCGGACGCCCAGCCGGTCAAGATCGCCCTGACCGGCGCCGTCCCCCCGGTGCTGCGCCCCGACACCTGGCTGGAGATCACCGGCCGCTACACCCCCCGCCGCACCGAGGACCCGGTCAACAAGGGCCCCGTCCCGTACGTCGAGGTCGTCTCCTCCCGCCCGGTCCCGCCACCCCGCGACCCCTACGACGAGACGTGGAACAGCTGACGCGGGCGTAGTGGAAATGCCCCTCCCGGGTACCCGGGAAAGCCGTCGATCAGTGAGGGGGAGGAATGACCACACTCGAAGACGAGCGCACGGCGGAACTCGGCCCCGAGCCCCTGCTCCGGGCCCGGGAGCGACTGGCGAAGGCCGACAGCAGAGCGGGACTGACCCTGGCGACGCTGGGCGCGGCCCTGACGGCCCTGCTCGGCGCGATCACCGTGGGCGCCATCGCGCCCGGCCAGTACGCGGTGGTTCCCCAGCTGCTGGTCTGGTCCGGCTGCGCGGCCTGCGCCCCGGCACTGGTCCTGCTCGGCCTGGCGTCCCGGCCGCGCCCCGGCTGCGCCGCCGAGACCCGCCTGGAGTTCCTGCAGCGCGCGATATCGCTCAAGTACCGCCGCGTACGCCTGGCGATGACCTGGGGCGCCGCCTTCCTGACCCTGACCCTCGCGGGAACGCTGGCCGGGGTGCTGCTGCCCGTCGGCTCCGCCTGACGGACCCGGTGAACGAAGCCGTGGTCACTGCCCGGGGGTGCGCGTCGGGTTCGCGTCGGGGCCGGGTGTGCCGACGTGGCGCTGGAAGGCGGCGGCGTAGTCCTCGAAGGCGATCGGGGCGCGCAGCAGTTCCGGGGAGAGCCGGAACGCGTCGATCAGGCGCCCCGCGTGCGGACGAAGCAGCGCGCAGCAACGGTCCACCGCCGCGGGCATCCCCTCGACCTGCTCCGCGCTCAGCAGGCCCTTGGCCAGGTACCAGCCCGCGTCGCGCTGGATCTCGA
Source organism: Streptomyces sp. (assembly GCF_031181705.1). Taxonomy (GTDB): domain Bacteria; phylum Actinomycetota; class Actinomycetes; order Streptomycetales; family Streptomycetaceae; genus Streptomyces. The sequence continues at coordinate 25,644 of NZ_JAPSKN010000033.1, read as the reverse complement.
CCAGTCCGTACAGCGACGCCAGCACACGCAGGGCCGTCCGGTCCTGCGCGTCGGCGAGCGAGGGCAGCGCAGCGCGGAACTGCTCGAGCGCGATGCGCACTCCACGCGTCCGTGCCATGTCGAGGGCGGTGTTCACGACGCCGTTCCAGGCGTCGAAGTACGTGCCTTCCGACTCCGCCATCGATGCCCGCGCCGCCCGGCACAGGTACTGCTCCCGGAAGCGCAGCAACTCCACCTGGGCGTCCGGGCCGTCGCCATCGGCCGCCCCGGCGTCATCGACCCGGTCCACGGGTCCGGCCGGCGGAACCGGAGACCGGTTTGGGTCGGCTCGGGCGATCAGCTGGCCGGCCGTCGTCGCCAGCAGCACCTGGTTGTCGCCCTCGGCGGTGACCAGGCCGTGCAGCAGCGAGCCGTAGTCGGCGATCCGGTTGACCCGGAACATGCCCTGGGCTCCGCAGCGTTCACGGCAGATCCCGGCGACGTCGCTCATCTCCCACGTGGCGAGGGCCTTCGTGATCGAGATCAGGTGGTTCAGGTCGTCCGACGGGGTGTCGCCGGAGTGGGCCAGGAACTCCCGCTTGGCGTGGTTCAGGAGCAGATTCATGGCGTACACCCTGGCCAGGGCGGGGAACAGGTCCCGCTGATGGCTCCGGTGCTCCAGCACGGGCACTTCGCCCCGGCCGGGGCCGTTGGTCAGCCTTCTCTCCGCGTAGCGCAGAGCCGTGTAGACGCTGGCCTTTCCCGCGCCCACCGCGGCGCTGGCCACGCAGAGGCGGCCCGGCTGGATGCGGCTCATCGTGCGCAGGAACCGCCGGCGCAGGTTCCCTCCGCCGGGCTGGAACGCGCCGTCGGAGGAGAACCCTCCCGACTCGCCGTGCAGGAGGTTGCGTCGCGGGACGGTGACCTGGTCGAACCAGGTCAGCGCGTGGTCGACGCCCTGGACCGGCTGTTCGGGGCAGGGCGTGACGCGCACGCCCTCGCAGAGCTTCCCCCCGTCACTGATCCGGACGATGAAGGGGTGGACCCCGTGGTTCCTCCCGTCTGCCTTGAGCCGGGCCAGCACCACCGCGAGCTTCGGAACGTCCGGGAAGCCGCCGAAGGACATGAACTTCTGCGCACCGGCGTCCGGGGTGTTGAGCAGGAACGCCTCTGCTTCCGCGTCGTAGACCGCCTCGGTGCGCAGCGCGGCCACGTTGTTGCCGTACCCGAACTCCGTGGCCATGTAGGGGCCGAACGAATCGAGCCGGTCCAGTTCCTCGACGTGGTCCTTGATGTCGTCCCGGCCCGCACCGAGGTCGAGGACCGTGCCGAGGCAGAGGTTGTGGTGGACGAGGAGCACGGAGAAGATCGCGGGGTCCAGCAGCGACGACCACTCCGCCAGGGCGAACAGCCGCCGCGGCCGGCGCAGCATGTTCAGCGGTCGCTCCAGCGCGGCGTGCAGCACTCTGGAGCGTTCGTACGTCAGCTTCCCCGACTCCTGCGGGGTCAGGCCCTCGTGGGGGTCGAACGCCGGGTCGAAGAGGACCGCTCGGATGTCGTGATGAGTCTCCTCGTACTCTCCGTCGAAGAGAAGGCCGGGAAGGTCGGTGACGAGGATGCCGTCGTCGCCGTGCCGGGGCGTGGCCGGTGTGTTCCCCATGAATTCCTCCGTCACGTCGGGCATCGGTCGTCGTCGGCGCGGGTCAGGACGTGAAGACGAGCGTGGCGTTCTGGCCACCGAAGCCGAAGGAGTTGCTCAGGGCCGCGCGGACGGGGCCGGGGTGGGCGGCGCCGCGGACGAGGTCGACCTCGATCCGCGGGTCCGGGTCGGTCAGGCCCGCCGTCGGGGGGATCAGTCCGTCGCGGACGGCGAGTGCGCAGTAGGCGGCCTCGATCGCCCCGGCGGCGCCCAGCGGGTGGCCGGTCACGCCCTTCGTGGAGCTCACCCGCACCCCGTTTCCGAGCATGCGGCTGATGACGCCCGACTCCGTCACGTCGTTGAGCGGTGTCGACGTTCCGTGGGCGTTGACGTAGTCCACGTCCTCGCCGGTCAGGCCGGCGTCGTCGAGCGCCGCCCGCATCGCCAGCTCGGCGCCCCGTCCCTGCGGGTGGGGCGAGGTGACGTGGTGCGCGTCCGAGGACGCGCCGTAGCCGGTCAGCCGGGCCAGCGGACGGGCGCCGCGTGCGGCCGCGTGCTCCTCGGACTCCAGCACCAGGACCCCGGCGCCCTCACCGAGCACGAAGCCGTCCCGGCCCGCGTCGAAGGGCCGGGACGCGGTCGCCGGATCGTCCAGGCGCCGGGACAGCGCACGCATCCGGGCGAAGGAGGAGACGTACAGCGGGGTGATGGGGGCCTCGGCCCCGCCGGCCACGACCACGTCCGCGACACCCTGCCGCAGAAGCTCCCGGCCGATGCCGATCGCGCTGGCGCCGGCCGCGCACGCCGTGACCGGGGCGAGGCACGGACCGTGGGCCGCGATGTCGATCGCCACCTGGCCGGCCGCCATGTTGACGAGCCCCATCGGCAGGGTCAGCGGGGACACCGCGGTGGGACCGTCCTCCAGCAGGGCCCGGTGCTGTGCCTCCAAGGTGGCCGTGCCCCCCGCCCCGGAGCCGATGAGCACGGCGACTCTGGCGCTGTCCGCCCAGTCGCCCGGGGTCAGTCCCGCCTGCTCCAGCGCCTCGCGCGCGGCCACGACGGCGAACTGCGTGAAGCGGTCCCATTTCCAGAAGTCGCGGAGCCCGAAGTCCTGCGGAGAGAAACCGGGCACGCGACACGCCATCGTCACGGGCAGGCCGTCCAGTTCCGGCAGATGGGCCGCGGTGGGTTCGCCCGCGAGCACCTTCTCCCAGTTCGCCTTCAGCCCTGTCCCGGCGGAGGTGACGAGCCCCGCTCCCGTGACGAGCGCCGCGAAGCCGCTCATCGGGCGTCGGCGCCCTTGCTCTCCAGCAGGGTCACGATGTCTCCGACCGACGAGAGCTCCGCCATCTCGTCGTCGCTGAGGTCCACTCCCAGCTCCTTGCTCAGGGCGGTGCCCAGCTCGATCTGGGAGAGCGAGTCGAGGCCCAGATCGTCGAAGGTCGCGTCGGTGACGACGAGGTCCCGGTCCATTCCGAAGCGGGTGACCATGACCTCGGCGACGGAGTCGTGCATGGTGTTCATTTCTTCTCCCGTGATCTGTGTGGTGGGCGGCCGGACAGCCGGCCGGTCGGTCACCCCTGCGGGCGCCGGTGAACCGTGTGGGCGGGTGGAGTGCGCAGCCGGCGTCAGTGGACGCTTTCGACGGACAGGTCCGGCCACTCCAGTACCGTCGAGCCCCACGAGAGCCCGGCGCCGAAGGCGGACAGCAGAATCCGTGCGCCGGGCTTCAGGGCGCCGTCGGCCGCGAGGTGGTTGAGCAGGAGCGGGATGGAGGCGGCGAGCGTGTTGCCCACGCGGTCGATGTTGACGGCCGTCCGCTCCTCGGGCATCGAGAGTTCCTCGGCCACGGCCCGCACGATGCGGACGTTGGCCTGGTGGCCGACGAACCAGTCCACGTCGGCCACGGTCCAGCCGGCCTTGTCGAGGGCGGTCCGGGCCGAGCGGCTCATACGCCCGACGGCCTGTTGGTAGAGGGGGCGGCCGGCCATCCGCAGATACCAGTCCGCCTCGGGAACCACGTCGTGGGCCGGCCCGCCGTCCGCGGACCGCTGCCGTGAGCCGCCCGCCGGGATCGCCAGCAGATCGGCTCGTGCGCCGTCGCTTCCCAGGTCGAAGGGGCCGAGCGCGCCCGTCTCGCCGGGCTCGCCGCGGCGCAGGACCACGGCTCCGGCCCCGTCGCCGAAGATGGGTGCCGTCGTACGGTCGGCCGGGTTCACCAGAGTGGTGAACGCCTCCGCGCCGATGAACAGGACCGTGTCGGCCGCTTCCGAGGCGATCAGTCCCGCGGCCGTGGCGAGTCCGTAGACGAAGCCACTGCACGCGGAGGTCAGATCGAAGGCGGCCACCGGGCCCAGGCCGAGCCGGTCGGCCACCTCGGGTGCCACCGCCGGGCAGAGCCGGTCCGGTGAGGTGGTCGCCACCACGACCGTGTCGACGGCCGTGTGCCCGGCGGACTTGAGCGCCCTGGCCCCCGCCTCGACCGCCAGGTCTCCGGTCGACAGGCCGCCGTCCACCACGTGTCTGCGTTTGATTCCGGTTCTGGTGGTGATCCACTCGTCGGTGGTGTCCAGCGTCGCCGAGAGGTCCTCGTTGGTGACCACCTTCGGCGGGAGGTATCCCCCGAGGCCCATGAGCACCGCTGCCATCGCCATCCCTCCCCGTGAAATCGGCATTGCTCACTGCGGCACGCGCACAATTCCTTCGACGAGCCGATAGGTCTCGCAAGAAGGGAACGGGCGACGGGCGGTGTGCATATCCCCTTTGCGGGCGGTGTCGAGCACGGCGACTCCGCGTTTTTTGTGTGCACACCATGAATCGGGCGGGTCTTGTGTCCGGACCGCCCCGTGGTACGCCCTCGGTCCATGACCGAGTAACCGACGTCAATCACTGTGCTTTGCCGCTATGGGCCTGTCAAGCTCCATAGACGCCCGCACAGTTGCCGCCGACCGGGAGCGCATTACCGGGATAATCGCGGCATGACGGTGTACGACACGCAGGGATCGGACGGCCGGGGCGACTTGGTGAGAGGCGGCGGCGCACTGTTTCCGGCGTCCGTGGTCCACGTCGAGCTTTTCCACGATGTCCAGGAAGACCTTTTTCCCGAGGAAAGCCACCTCATCGCGTCGGCCGTCGGCAAACGCCGGCGGGAGTTCATCACCGCCCGGAGCTGTGCGCGGGAAGCCCTGCGCCGTCTCGGCCGCCCGGCGGTTCCCGTTCCGCGGGGCCCGTCGGGCGCCCCGGTCTGGCCGACCGGCGTCGTCGGCAGCATCACGCACTGCTCGGGGTACCGGTCGGCGGCGGTGGCCGAGTCGCCGCGCATGGCGTCACTCGGACTCGACGCGGAGCCCAATCTTCCGCTCCCCGACGGCGCGATCCTGCCCCTGATCTCGTCCCCGTCCGAACGCCACCGGTTGTCCGAGCTGTCCGCGCACCGGCCCGAAGTGTGGTGGGAGCGCCTGCTGTTCAGTGCCAAGGAGAGCGTCTACAAGGCGTGGAACCCCCTGGTCGGCCGACACCTCGGCTTCGCCGACGCCGAGGTCGCCTTCTGCGACGACGGCACCTTCGGCACCCGGATCACGGCCTTCGGGGCCGGAACTGCCGGGTGCTTCGACGGCACCTGGCAGCTCCGCGACGGGATCCTGCGGACGGCCGTCGCGGTGACGTGCGGGGGAGACGGGGCATGCCAGGGGCACGAGCCCTCGACAAGCTCTCCGTAAAGCTTCACATTCAGCCATCTTCCGTCGCCCCGACACGCCGTCCCGCCGCGCCATGGCGGCTTCCGGCCATGGATGCTTTCCAGTCAAGGGGGAGGAGGCGGCGAATCCCCCGTGGCTGGTGTTGATTGCCAGCCCTTGACCTGATCGCGGTACGGCAAAGAATGAGTGTGGCCAGAGTTACAAGAAAATCAGGGGGAAAACAGCATGGATGACGTGGCGTCATGTCATACGGCTCTGCTCGATAGAGTGGTCCAGATACCCGAAACGGTCCCCATCGCCTCGCTGAACATCGAGGACTCACCGCGACGAGCCGGACTTGATCTCGGCCATGTACGGCTGCTGGCCTCATCGGATACCACACTTCCGCCGATCGTTGTGCAGCGTGGAACGCTGCGCGTCGTCGACGGCGTGCACCGGGTCAAAGCGGCACAGCACCACGGACACGAAACGATCCTCGCGCGATTCTTCGACGGCACGGACGAAGATGCCTTCATCCTCGGGGTCGCGCTCAACGCCTCACACGGCCTGCCGCTGTCCCTGGCGGACCGCACCGCCGCGGCCGGCCGCATCCTCGGCACCCATCCGACGTGGTCGGACCGCCGGATAGCCCGGGCCACGGGGTTGTCCGCCACCACGGTCGGAGCCCTCCGGAAGCGGTCGACCGTCCAGAGTGGACACTTGGACAGGCGAACGGGGAGCGACGGGCGTGCGAGGCCTCTGAGCAGCGACTCGGGGCGGCGCGAGGCCGGCCGGTTACTCGCCGAGCAGCCGGAACTGTCCCTGCGGGAAGTCGCGCGGCTCGCCGGCGTGGCCCCCTCGACCGTGCGGGACGTACGGGAGCGGCTCCGGGCCGGCGAGGAAGTGGTGCCGCAGCAGCGCAGACCCGAGCAGGCGGTGCGGTCCGTCCCGAAGAGCGGCCCCGCCAAGGAAGCTCCGCCCCTGCGCGCCGACGCCCCCTGGAAGTTCGACCGAGAGGCGACGCTGGAGAGCCTGCGCAACGACCCGTCGATCCGGTTCAACGAATCCGGCAGGGCCCTGCTGCGCTTGCTCAACCACAGTTCCGTGGAGCAGGCCGCCCTGGAGCGGATCGTGCACCACGTGCCTCCGCACTGGGCCGGCACCGTGGCCGAGCTGCTCCGGGCCAACGCCCACGCCTACGCGGGGATCGCCGCCGCCCTTGAGCGGCGCGGTGGAGTCCAGGACGCCTCCTAATTCCGTGTCCGCAGGTCGCCGGATTCCGGAGTTCGCGTAAAGGCAGCCGCTTTTCGCTCGGTTCTCCGTTGACACTTCATTTGGCCCCGATCTAGGTTTGTTTCAGAGCCGCAGGGAGGCCGAAAAGAAGCGGCTGAGGGAATCGGGGGAGAATGGACGGCAGCGCGAGTACGTCGATGGAATTCGTTCCGGTCGTCACCGGGGGCGAAGAAGCATTGCTTGACGAAGTGCTCGCTGTTCCTTTCTCCTACGTTTCCACGGAGGGGCCGGTCTGGCGCACGGCGGCCATGCGCCGGCGGATCATCGAGGACGAGCGGAAATCCCACGTCCTCGTCCGCCGGGATTCGCGGGTCATCGGCGCCGTGAGCTGGTCGGCAGGCCAGACTCCGGGGTACTTCCGCCTGATCCTCACCTCGTGCTCTGATGAGGCCTGGACGCCGGAAGCCACGGACGGGGCCATTCGAGCGGCGCTGTCCATGCTGCTGCGGGCCGCCGAGGTGAAGCGGGTCGAGCTGCTCGTCGCCACCTACAACGAGGCCCTGCTCGAATATCTCACCCAGTATTCCGGATTCATCGTCGAAGGAATGCTGAGGGATCGCTTCTTCATCGACGGCGAGTTCTGGGCCGGGATAGTCTGCAGAGCCGATGTCGCACAATTCGTCGAACGCGGGGAACGGCTGACGGAAAGCCGCGCACAACTCCTCTCCTCGCTGCGCAAGAAGACGCTGGAAGATCTCACGGCCGCCCACGACGGCACGTCGTGGAGTGCGTGACCCCGGATCTCGCGTCCACCCGAGACCATCGCCCTTCTGGGTGGTGCATCCCATAGGAACCGAAACCCGGAAAGGGGGAAATGTCATGGATCTCACCAACGTGATCGACCTGCAGGGCACCGAGATCGTCGCCGACGGCGTCGAGCTGCCCGCCAGCGGCGCGAGCGAGGGCTGCTGACGCCCGGACGAGTGGGCCGGCCGCTGCGTGCAATACCGCGCAGCGGTCGGCCCGCCGTCCTCACCGCACCGCACCGTTCCCGACCCGTCCGACCCTGGAGGAGGCCGCGTGCCCAGATGGCAACTCACCCCGACCAGTCCGCTCAGCGTCGGCATGGCCCTGCCGGACCGGGTCGTCACGAACGAAGAGCTCTGCAAGACGCTGAACACCTCGCCCGACTGGATCGAGCGGAAGACCGGCATCCGCGAGCGGCGGTACCTCTCCGACGGCGAGACCATCACCGATCTGGCCGAGGAGAGCGCGCGCAAGGCGGTCCGGCAGGCCGGCCTGAACATGCGGGACATCGACGTCCTGGTGGTCACCTGCAGCAGCCCGGAATGGGTGATGCCCTCCCTCGGAGTCCTGCTCGCCGACCGTCTCGGCATCGAGACCCCGCGCATCGTCGACATCACGCAGCACGCCTGCGCGTCCGTCGTCTACGCCGTCTACACCGCGTCCTGCCTGCTCCAGGAACCTGATGTGCAGAACGCCCTCGTGGTGTGCGCCGAGGGCCCTTCACGCGCCACCGACCCGGCGGATCGCGTGGTGCGCGTCTTCTTCGGAGACGCCGCCGGTGCCACGGTGCTGACCAAGACGCCCGGATCCGACGGCCTCCTCAGCTACGACCTGGGCAACTCTCCCTCCGGCCAAGTCGCCCTGGCCGGCACCGCGCTGTTGAACAGGCAGGATCCCGCGGACGACTCGGCGGTCACGCCCTACCTCACCATGGACGGTCCCACCGTGTGGCAGGAGGCCACCACCAGGGTTCCCAAGTCGCTCGCGGCAGCGCTCGACGCGGCCGAGGTAGAGATCGAGGACGTCGCCGGCTTCGCCCTGCACCAGGCCAATCTGCGGCTCATCGAGCACATCGCCGGCTCCGTCGGAGTGGACATGGCCAAGGTCGCCGTCACGGTCGACACCCTCGGCAACACGGGTGGCGCGTCACCGCTGACCGCGCTGTGGCGCCTCGCCGAGAACGGCCGGGCCGCGGCGGGGGACGTCATCGCGGTGGGAGCCATCGGAGCCGGATTCATGTGGGGCTCGCTCTGCTTCCGGCTGCCTTACGACATACGAGTGGAAGCGTGACAATCATGGACGAACTCCGCAAGATTTTCCTCAGCCTCTTCGGTGAGCGCTCGGGCGGCGAGGTCCCCGGGGACGACACCGTGGTCTTCGGCCGCGACAGCGCGTACGGCCTGGAGTCGATGGACACCCTCCGGTTCGCCTCCGCTCTCCTGCCGGTCTTCGGCGACCGGGTCTACGACCTCAAGGTCGAGGACGTGAGCTCGCTGCGCAGCGTCCACGACCAGCTGAACGCCGCCTAGGAGCACTCGTGAAGGGGCTCCTGTGCGAACTGGTCCCGTTCTCGCCGGACTCCCTGGAGACAGTGGCGAAGTGGCTGACCGCCACCGAGTGCGAAACCCTGCTGCGGGGCACGTCGAGTCACCTGGTGCGCCGTTCCCAGTACCAGGGGCTGGAAGGCGAAGGCCGCCGCGGCGCCCTGATCACCGACCGGCAGGGCACGCTCGTCGGGGTGGCCCACTTCTGGCGGCTGGGCGAGGGCGTCTACGAAGTCGGCGGCGCCACGGGCGATGAGCGGCTGTGGCGTACGGGCATCGGCATCGAGGCGGCCATGCTCCTCGTCGACTACCTCTTCGAGGTACTGAACTGCCGCCGCGTCGAGTTCACCACCGGACTTCACAACGACAGCACCCTCCATCTGGCGCTGACGGACGGACTGTCACTGGAGGCGGTCTGCGAGGACTACTTCCAGACACCGGACGGGACCCTCCCCGCCGTGAAGTCCTCCCTGACCCGCGAGGAGTACCGCCGTCCCTATCCGCACTACCAGCCGCGTGTGGGACGACGTGTCGACAGGGACCGCGTACGGGCGCTCGCCGACGGTCTCACGCGGCACGCGCCAGCCGATCCCGGATCTCCCGAGGGGGAACAACGATGAGTGCAGAACAGCCGAAGGAGTACCGCAACGTCCTGGTGATCGGCGGTACGAGCGGCCTCGGCCAGGAGGTGGCGCGCCAGTTCGCGCCGCTGGCGCAGAAGGTCTTCATCACGTACCACGGCCGGCAGGACGAGGCGGAGAAGGCCGCAGCGGCCGTGCGGGAGGCAGGCGGCACCGCGGAGATACGGCAGCTGTCCCTGCCCACGGCGGACACCGGCGGCGCGCGCATCCGCGAACTGCTCCTCGAAGTCAGCCCCTGCGACGTCGTGGTGAACTGCGCCGTCACGAACGAGGCCGCCGTGGCCACCATCTCCAACGCCGAGGCGTTCAAGACCGTCATCGACGCCAACGTCTTCGGCACGTACCAGATCAACGCGATCAGCGCGCAGACCCTGGCCGCCACGGGCGGCGGCAGCGTCGTGAACGTCTCCTCGATCCTCACCCGGCGCTACATCACCGGAGCGATCGGCTACATCACGAGCAAGGCCGCCATCGAGATGATGACGCGCGGCTTCGCCCGCGAGTGGGGACGGCTCGGCGTACGTTTCAACACGGTCTCCCCGGGGCCGATCCGCGACACCAAGCTGCTGAACTCCGTTCCCCGCGACGTGGTCGAGGAGGTCATGGGCCCCGACTTCGAGGAGCGGCTGATGCCGCCGGAGAAGGTCGCCGCGGTCATCCGCCGGATCACCGGCCCCGACTTCGCCGCCGTGAACGGTGAGGTCGTCACCGTCGACGAGGGGGCCTCGCTGTGACCGCCACGGGCGTGTACATCTTCCCCTCGCAGGTGTACCTGGACGCCGACGTGCGGCAGCGCTGCCTGGACTCCCGGCCCATGCGGCTCGCGCTCGACCTGGCCAGTGACACCCTGGCGATCGACTTCCGGGGCGTGCTCCGCGACGGTGACGAGGACCAGCTCAACGATCCCCGGTTCCGCCGCCCGCTCATCAACCTGATGGGCGTCGTCGGCTACCAGCAGGACGTCCGCCGCCGCGACGTGCAGCCGGTGTGCGTGACCGGGATGAGCCTCGGTTTCATCAGCGCCGCGGCCGCCGTCGGCTGGGTGTCGCTGGAGGACATGGTGCGCATGTCCCACACCATGGCCGCCATCGAGATCGACGTCTTCGAGGGCACCGACTACGTCAGCGTCTTCTTCTACAACGGCGACCACGAAGCCGTGTTCCGGGAACTGCGCGCCCACGGCGTCGACCACCTGCTGCACCTGTCCGGGCACGTCTCCAGCAACCAGTTCCTGGCCGCCTGCCGCACCTCGGACCTGGACGCCATGAAGCCGGCGCTGATGAAGGCGGGCGCCCTGTACAAGCCGATCCCGTTCAGCTACCCCGGGCACTGCGACCTGATGGACGGCGTCCGCAAGACGTTCGCGGACGAGTGGCACTTCAACGACCCGTGCCGCAACCTCGACATCCCGCTGATCAGCCACGACGCCCGGCCCTACACCAGCGGCGCGGCGATCACGCGGCTGGCCGTCGAGCAGTACACCACGATCCTCGACTGGAGCGGCATCCTGCGCTACATCGAGGGCCTGGGGCTGGACACCCACATCGTCCTCGAACCCTCGGCCTTCGTCGTGAAGTCGATGCAACTGGACCCGGAGTGCGGCATCGAACCGGAGACCGGCGGTGTCGCCCGTGTCGAGTGACCGCGCGCTCGTCTTCCCCGGCCTGGTGCCGCTCACCCGGGACGAGCTGACCGCCGTCCTCGACGAGGACGACGCCCTGCTCGGACTGGCCGGCGAGGTCTGCGGGTTCGACCCCGCGCACCTCGACGTGACGCACGGCCACGCCGGTCTGTCCTCGACCGTGCACGAGGCCCTCCTCGCCGTGGCGCTGCTGCGGCGCACCTCCGCCGAGGGATCCCGGTGGACCGCGTTCGGAGGCATGAGCGCCGGCTGCATCCCCAGCCTGCTCGCCGCCGGGGTGATCACCGAGGAGACCTGCTTCCGCCTGATCCGGGACATCAACAACACCCAGATCGCGCGCAAGGAGGCACACCCCAACGGCATCACCCTCGCGCTGCTGCCCTCGTCGGAAGGGGACGCGGAACGGCTCCTGGAGGTGCTGGCGACGGCGGACGACGCGCCGTGGCTCTCGGTCGACCTCGGAGGCGGTCTGATCGCCCTCAGCTTCCGCGGCAGCGAGACCGAAGCCCTCACGCGCCGCCTCGGCACCCTGGGCACGGCCGTGCTCGACCGCATCGACCGGGCCGAGCACTGCCCGTGGGCGCTGCCGGAGAGGGACGAGTTCAGGGCCCTCCTCGCCGACGCCGACTTCCGGCCGGCCACGGCCGCCGTCGTCTCGCCGCTCACCGGCGACCGGGTGGACGACACCCCCGAGGCGTACCGGCACATGCTCACCGAGCAGTGGTTCGACACGGCGAGCCTGCCGCGGCTCGTCGACGGGCTGTGCGCGGTGGACCGCGTCGCCGCCGTGGACCTCGTCGGCCCCGCGAAATCGGTCTATGTCTCCCGCGTCCGGGCGCTGACGGCGGGCAGGGCCGACCACCGACTTCTGACCATCGCAGGATGAGAAGGAACAGCCAATGACCAAGAGCAGCGGAACCATGCCCGTGGTGAACGCGTGGAACGAGTGGGACACCCTTCAGGAGGTCGTGGTCGGCTCCGCCACGGGAGCGTGCTTCGAACCCACGGAACCCGGCAACCGCCCGGCGGTCCGCGGCCCGGCCGACGTGCCCTTCCCCACCGGCCCCAAGTCCGACGAGGCCGTGGCGCGGGCCAACGAGCAGCTCGACGGCTTGGCGGCGCTGCTCGCCGCACACGGCGTGACGGTCCGGCGCCCGGCGCCGTACGACTTCTCCCAGTCCCTGCGGACCCCCGGCTTCGAGGTCGAGAACCAGTACTGCGCGGTGTGCCCGCGGGACGTGATGATCACGCTGGGCAACGAGATCCTCGAGGCCACCATGTCGCGCAGGGCCCGCTACTTCGAGTACGAGCCCTACCGCAAGCTGGTGTACGGGTACTGGGAGTCCGACCAGCGGGTCGCCTGGACCGTGGCGCCCAAGCCCACGATGGCCGACTCCATGTACCGCCAGGAATTCTGGGAGTGGCCGGTCGAGGAACGCCACGCCCGCATGCACGAGTCCGAGTTCTGCGTGACCCAGGACGAGGTCGTCTTCGACGCCGCCGACATGAGCCGCCTCGGACGGGACATCCTCGTCCAGGAGTCGATGACCACCAACCGGGCCGGCATCCGCTGGCTGCGGCGGACGCTGGAGCCCAAGGGGTTCCGGGTGCACCCCGTGCACTTCCCGCTCGACTACTTCCCGTCCCACATCGACTGCACCTTCGTCCCGCTGCGCCCCGGGCTGGTCCTGACCAACCCCGACCGGCCCATCCGCGAGGCCGAGCGGCGGATGTTCACCGACGACGGCTGGCAGCTGGTGGACGCGCCGGAGCCGGTGCTCACCAACGACGACATGCCGCTGTACTGCCAGTCCTCCAAGTGGCTGTCCATGAACGTCCTCAGCATCTCCCCGGAGAAGGTGGTCTGCGAGGAGCAGGAGAAGCCGCTCCAGGACCTGCTGGACTCGTTCGGTTTCGAGGTGTTCACCGTCCCCTTCCGTGACGTCTTCGAGTACGGGGGCTCCCTGCACTGCGCCACCTGGGACATCCGCAGGGACGGCACCCGCGAGGACTACTTCCCCTCCCTGTCGTCCCGCTCGGCGGTCTGATGCCGAACCACGCCTTGGAACACCCGTCGGGCACCGTTCACGAGCTGGTCCGGCGGCACGGCGACGGCCCGGGGGCCGGCACCGCCGCGATGGTGCACGGCACCCGGCAGGTGAGCTACGGCGAACTGGACGCCATGACGCTTCGGGTGGCCCGGGCCCTGCACCGGGCGGGCGTCCGGCGGGGCGACTTCGTCGGCATCAGGCTGGCCCGGTCGCCCCAGGCCGTGGCGGCCATGCTCGGCGTCATGCGCGCGGGTGCCGCCTACGTACCGATCGACCTCGCCGACCCCGTGGAACGGGTCCGGCACGTGACCGGCACGGCCGGCGTGGCCCTGGTGATCACCGACGGCGAGCCGCTGCCCGGCGGTTCGCCGGTGCCGGTGCTTGCGCTGGACGAGGACTGCCGGCCGGCCGGCGACGACCCGCAGGGGCGTGCCGCGCCGGACAGCCCCGCGCTCACCGGCGAGGACATCGCCTACGCGCTGTTCACCTCCGGCTCGACCGGGGCCCCCAAGGGCGCCCTGATGACGCACGGCGCCCTGGTGAACCTGCTGAGCTGGCACGACCGGGCGCGACCGGGGAGCTGCCGCATGCGCACCGCCCAGGTGTGCGCGCTCAGTTTCGACTTCTCGTTCCACGAGATCTTCTCCACCCTCGGCTTCGGCGGCACCCTGGTCTTCGCGGACGACGAGGTGCGGCGCAATCCGTTCGCGCTGGTGGCCCACCTGAGCGGGCAGCGCGTCGAGCGGCTGTTCCTCCCGGTCCCCCTGCTCGAACAGGTCGCCCAGGCCGTCTTTGAGGAGGAGGGCGAACTCCCGCCGCTGCGCGAGGTCGTCACCACCGGCCAGCAACTGCGGACGACCCCGCACATCCGGGACCTGTTCCGCCGCACCGGAGCCCGGCTGCACAACCACTACGGCGCCACGGAGTTCCAGGACGCCACCGCCCACACCCTCGACGGCGACCCCGGCACCTGGCCCGCCGTCGTCCCCATCGGCCGCCCGATCGACGGCGTACGGGTCCGGATCCTCGACGAGAACCTCGCCGAGGTGCCCGCGGGCGACGAGGGCGAACTCTGCGTCCTGGGCGCCGGGGTGTCCCCGGGCTACGTGGGCCGGCCCGACCTGACGGCACTCAGGTTCCTGGACGACCCCGCCGGCGGCGGCAGGCTCTACCGGACCGGTGACCTGGCCCGCGTCGGACGGGACGGCGTGATCGAGCTGCGCGGCAGGATCGACACCCAGACCAAGGTGCACGGGGTGCGGATCGAGGTGGAGGAGATCGAGACCCTCCTCCTGGAGCACCCCGGTGTGCAGGACGCCGCGGTGCTCGCCCACGAGATCGACGGCCACACCCGGCTCGTCGCCCATGTCGTCCCCGCCCCGGCACTGGACCCCGGTGCGGCGCCGCGCCTGCTCGACGCCTTCCTCCGGCCGAAGCTCCCGCGGTTGATGCTGCCCGAGGCGTACCGCCTGCTGCCCGCGATGCCGCTGACCGCGAGCGGCAAGACCGACCGGGCCCGGCTGGATCCCCCCGAGACCTTCGAACGGCTCGCCGCGCAGGAGACCGTCACTGCCCGCAGCAGCACCGAGCAGGTGCTGGCGGAGGTGTGGCGCGAGGTGCTGCGGCTGGCGGAGATCTCCGTCGACGACCGGTTCCTCGACATCGGCGGCAGCTCCCTGCTCCTGGTCCGGGTACGGCGTGAGCTGGTGCGCCGGCTCGGTCGCGACGTACCGATGGCCGACCTGCTCCAGTACCCGACGATCCGGGCGTACGCCGCCCACCTCGACGGCTCCGGCCGGGCCGGCACCGCCACCGGCGGCGACGAGGCGGGCGGGCAGCGACGGGCCGGGGCGCTGCGGCGCGACGGTGAGGACGGCTCGCAGGACATCGCCATCGTCGGCATGGCGGGCCGTTTCCCCGGGGCGCCGGACGTGGAGACGTTCTGGCACAACCTCCTGCACGCGGTCGAATCCGTCGGCCCGCTGCCCGGCGGCGGTGCGGGACAGCGGGACGACGGCATCGCCGGACACCCGGACTTCGTCCCGGCCGGCGCGGTCCTGCCCGGCATCGACCTGTTCGACGCCGAGTTCTTCCAGCTGAGCCGCAAGGAAGCGGAGCTGCTCGACCCGCAGCAGCGCCTGTTCCTCGAATGCGCCTGGGAGGCGATGGAGACCGCCGGTTACCCGCCCGGCGACGCGGTGGCGGGCCGGGTCGGTGTCTTCGCGGGCGCGGGCATGAGCACGTACCTCCTCAACAACCTCGCGCCGCGTTTCGGCTACGGGCGGGGGAAGGCACTCACCGAATCCGACTTGGAGCAGTTCCAGCTGAAGCTCGGCAACGACGGCAACTACCTCGCCACCCGGGTGTCGTACGCACTGAACCTGCGCGGCCCGAGTGTGGGCGTGCAGTCGGCCTGTTCGACCTCCCTGGTCGCGGTCCATCTGGCCTGCCGCAGCCTGCTCGACGACGACAGCGACATGGCGCTGGCCGGAGGCGTGCACGTCGTCGTGCCCCAGGACGCCGGGTACCTCCATGAAGAGGGCATGATCATGTCCGCCGACGGCCGCACCCGCGCCTTCGACGCCGAGGCCACCGGCACGCTGTTCGGCAACGGCTGCGGCATCGTCGTCCTCAAACGGCTGACCCGGGCCCGGGCCGACGGCGACCGGGTGATCGCCGTCATCAAGGGCTCGGCCGTCAACAACGACGGCAGCGAGAAGTTCAGCTTCACCGCCCCCAGCGTCGACGGGCAGGCCGAGGTGGTCGGCACCGCGCTCTCGCGGGCCGGGGTCGCCCCCTCGGACGTCGGCTACATCGAGGCCCACGGCACGGGTACGGCCCTGGGCGACCCCATCGAACTCGCGGCTCTCGGGCGGGTGTTCGGGGACGGCGCGGGTCGCGCCGGCACGTCCGTCGGTTCGGTCAAGACCAACATCGGGCACCTGGACGAAGCCGCCGGTGTGGCCGGACTCATCAAGGCCGCCCTGTGCGTGCACCACGGCGTGCTCGTGCCCAGCCTGCACTACCGCGAGCCCAATCCCGAGATCGACTTCGCCCGTTCCCCGTTCCGGGTGAGCACCGCGACCACCGCCTGGGACACCGGCGGCGCCCCGCGCACCGCGGGTGTCACCTCGCTCGGTGTGGGCGGCACCAACGCCCACGTCGTCGTCCAGCAGGCACCGGACACCGAGGCCGCCGCGGACCGCGGCGCCGGCCGGCCGGACGCGCGGCTGCTGGTGCTGAGCGCGCGCGGCGAACAGGCGCTCGCCGAACTGGCCCACCGGTACGCCGACCATCTGGACACGGTCCCCGAGGAGTACTCCCTCGCCGATGCCTCCTACACGGCGGCCGTCGGCCGTCGGCACTTCCCGTACCGCCGTGCCGTGGTCGCCGGATCCCCCGCCGAGGCCGCGGCACGGTTGAGGGAGGCGCCCGGCGGGGTGACGGCCCCGCCGGGCCGCCTCGCCTTCCTCTTCCCCGGTCAAGGCCCTCAGTACGCGGGCATGGGACGGGACCTGTACGACCGGGAGCCGGTGTTCCGGGCAGCCCTGGACCGGTGCGACGAGCTGCTTCGCGACCGGCTCGAACGGCCCCTGCTGTCGGTCGTGTTCGCGGCGGGGGACGAGCCGTCCGAGATCGGCGAGACGCGCTACGCCCAACCCGCCCTGTTCGCCTTCGAGTACGCGCTGGCGCAGCTGTGGCTCTCCTGGGGGGTCCGGCCCGACGTCCTGCTCGGGCACAGCCACGGCGAATACGCCGCCGCCTGCCTCGCCGGCGTCTTCTCCCTGGAGGACGCCCTGACCCTGGTGCACGCGCGCGGGCGGCTGATGCAGGCCCTGCCGGAGTCCGGCGCCATGGTCGCCGTCGCCGCGGGGGAGGCAACCGTCGCCGGGCTGCTGGGCCCCCACAGCTCCGTCGCCGTCGTCAACGGTCCCCGGTCCACGGTGATCTCCGGCCGGTCCGACGAGATCGCCGACGCCTGCGCCGCACTGGCCGGTCTGGGAGTGCGCCACCGCCGCCTGGACATCTCCATCGCCTCGCACTCACCGCTGATGCGGCCGATGCTGGAGGAGTTCGAGGCGGTCGCCCGCTCCGTGCGGTACCGCGAGCCGCGGATCGAGATCGTCTCCACCGTCACCGGTGAGCCCATCGGCGGGGAGATCGCCGACTGGCGCTACTGGGTCGGCCAGATCACCGAGCCGGTGCGCTTCCACGACGCGGCGACGGCCCTGCGGGCGGCCGGCGTGCGCAGGCTGCTGGAGATCTCCCCCAAACCGACCCTGCTCCAGCTCGTCGAGGACCTCTTCGACGAGGGGACGGCCGTCCTGATCCCCAGCCTGCGGACAGGCGGCGGCCACGACCAGCTGCTCGGCGCCCTCGGCGCGCTGTACGAGGCGGGTTGCGACCCGGACTGGGGCGCGGTGTTCGGCGGCCATGACCTGCGCCGCGTCGCGCTGCCCACGTACGCCTGGCAGCGCCGGCGCCACTGGGTCGACGCTCCCGGGCCGGCCGGGAACCCGGCGGCAGAGCCCGGGCCGGACGCCACGGCCTTCCTCGGGTCCCGGCTCGACCTCGCGGGCAGCGGCGATGTGCGGTTCACCTCCACGGTCGGGGTGCCCGCGCTGCCGTGGCTCGGTGACCACCGCGTGTTCGGGTCCGTCGTCATGCCCGGCGTCGCCTACCAGGAACTCGTCTGCGCCGCGGCGGGCGAGGTGTTCGGGCCGGCACCCGCCGGGGTGCGCGACTTCCACATCCACCGGGCCATGGTCTTCCCCGACGACAGCACCCTGCGGCGGATGCAGATCGTCCTGGCGCCCGACGGGGACGGCACGTACTCCTTCGAGGTCCACTCCAGCCCTGTGCCGACCGGTTCCGGAGCCGGGCTGCCGCCGGCGGACTGGACGCTGCACGCCTCGGGACAGCTCACGCCCGCGGACCCGGAGGGCACGGTGCCCTCGTCGCCGCCCGGCACTCTCGACGCGCTGCGGAAGTCCTTCGCGGACCATCCGCTGCCGCCCGAGGAGATCTACCAGCGGGAACGGGAGCGGGAGATCGACCTCGGCCCGCTGTTCCACGTGACCGACGGGCTCTGGCACAACGGCTGCGAGGCGCTGTCCCACATCGCCCTCGGTCCGGTGACGCGCGCCGAGTCGGCCCGTCACCGGGTCCACCCCGTGCTGCTGGAGGCGTGCTTCCTCGCCCTGACCGTCACCTACCCCGAGAAGCTGGGCCGGCGGACGTACGTGCCGCTCGGCGTGGACCGCATCCGGATCGAGGGCGGTACCGCAGGGGACGAGGCGTGGTGCCACGCCCGGCTGCGGCCCACCGGCCAGGAGGACCCGGAGACCCTGCGCGCCGACATCGACCTGTGGGCCCCGGACGGCACGCTCCTGCTCGCCCTGGAAGGGGTGCTGCTCAAGCGCGCGGCCCGCGAGACGATGATCCCGGCAGCCCGCGAGGCCTGGCGGGACTGGCTGTACGAGACACGCTGGACCCCCACCGGCCTGCCCGCCCCGGCACCGGCCGCCGGGCGCTGGCTCGTCGTGTCGGACGGCCCGCTGGGCGCCGCACTCGGCGACTTCGCCCGTCTGCACGGTGTGCACTGCGACGTCGTCGCCGACGACACGGCGTGGACCGCGGACAGCGGCAGCGCCGAGGACGCCGGGGACTACGACCTGGTGGTCCTGTGCCCGTCCGCGGCGGTGTCCGAGGACGCCGCCGCGGACGGCCTGTCCGAGGGCACCGGGCTGCTGCGCCTCGCGCAGAAGGCGGCCTCACGGGCCGCAGGCGCACCACGGCTGTGCCTGGTCACGCGCGGTGCGCGCCCCGTGGGCGGCCGGGGTGTCGGCGCACCCGCCGGTGCGGCGGCGTGGGGTCTGGGCAGGGTGGTGGCGGCCGAGCACCCCGAGGTGCGCCTCCTCCTGGTGGACCTCGACCCCGGCACCCCGCCGGACGGCGCGGCCGCCCTGCTGTACGCCGAACTCGCCCAGGCGTGCGCGTCGCAGGAGCAGCCGGAGCACTACCGCGTCGGCTACGACGGCCACCGCAGGCACGTCGAGGCACTGGCCCGCGCCGCCGTCGGGCCGGAGGGCGGCCCCGGTCTGCGCCCCGATGCGGCCTACCTGATCACCGGCGGTCTCGGCGGACTGGGTCTGGCGGTGGCCCGGATGCTGAGCGAGGCCGGAGCCCGCCATCTCGTCCTCCTGGGCCGCACACCGCCGGCCGGGGCGGCCCTGCGGGAGGTCGAGGCGCTGCGTGCCGCGGGCTGCGCCGTCCGTGTGCTCACGGCGGACGTCGCCGACCGGGAGCAGCTGGCCCGGGCCCTGGCAGGTCCCGCCGATGACCCGGACCAGCCGCCGCTGGCAGGTGTGCTGCACCTGGCCGGGGTGCTCGACGACGGCGTGCTGCTGCTGCAGTCGCCGGAGCGGCTCCGGCGCGTCATGGCCCCCAAGGCCCAGGGCGCGTGGCACCTGCACACCCTCACCCTCGGTCAGGAACTGGACTTCTTCGTGCTGTTCTCCTCGGTCTCGGGGCTGCTGGGCACGCCGGGACAGGCGACGTACGCCGCGGCCAACGCCTTCCTCGACGGGCTGGCCTCCTACCGCCGTGGACAGGGACTGCCCGCTCTGTCCGTCCAGTGGGGCTCGTGGGCGGACACCGGGATGAGCGCCCGGGCCGGGGTGAACGCGAAACTGGAGGCCAGGGGAGAAGGGGTCGTCCCGGTCGCGGCCGGTCTCGCCGCCCTGCGGGAACTGCTCACCGCGCGGCCCGAGGGGGCGGCCGTCGCCGTGCTGCCCGCGGACTGGCAACGCTTCGCGGACCGCGACGCCCCCGCCCTGCGGGGTCTCCTGGCCGCCATGCCCGGTGCCGGGCGGCGGCAGGCGCACAGCGGCGGTCTCCGCCGGACGCTGGACGCGGCGTCCGGCACCGCACGCAGGGAACTGCTGCTGTCCCACGTCCGGGAGCAGGTGGGCCGGGTGCTCGGCGAGAGCGCGGGGCCGGCGGCGGACGGCCAGGACGTCTTCGCCCGGGGGCTGGACTCGCTGACGGCCATCGAACTCAGACGGAACCTGCAACGCGGCCTGGAGTGCCGGCTGGGCCAGTCGGCGCTGTACGACCACCCGACGGTCGAGGCGCTCGCCGACCACCTGGGGGAACTCATGGCAGACGGGAGCGATGCGCGATGACGAAACTGGTGTGCCTGCATCACGCCGGGGGAAGCGCCTCGGTCTTCCGCCCGTGGCAGGCGTACGCGCCGCCCGGCATCGAAGTCGTCCCGATCGCCCTTCCGGCGAACCGGACCGAGGATGGCGGAACGCCGCACCGGGAAATCGGCGCACTCGTGCCCGTCCTCGCGGACAAGGTCCGAAAAGAGGTGGGCGACGATGATTTCGTCCTCTTCGGGAAGAGCATGGGGGGACTCCTCGCCTATCTGCTCACCCGCCATTTCGACGAGTGCGGCGACCCGGCGCCGAAGGCCTTGGCCGTCGCCAGTTTCGGCGCACCACACGTTCCCTGGCGGAATTTCACCGAAGGCTTCCGCGACGAGCAGGAGCTCGTGCGATATCTGCACCGCATCGGCAGTATTCCGGACTGGGCCGTCGAGCATCCCGAATGGGTCGCGCCCTACCTCGGCCGGCTCCGGGAAGACGCCCGGATGTGCGCCGAGTACCGCTTCCGGCCGCAGGACGGCCCGCTGGCCCTGCCGGTCCGGGTCTTCGTCGGCGACCTGGATCCGCTGGTCCCCGTCGAGGCCGCGCACAGCTGGTCGGAACTCGGAAACGATGTCGAGGTCCGGATCCTGTCCGGCGGCCATTTCCTGGTCTCCACGGACATCGGCCTGCTCCGACAGTCGGTTTTCGGCCTGGCGGTCGGAAGTCGGCCACCCGCTTGTGGTGTCGAACACGCCATGTGCCGTACGGTGGAACCGAGTTGAGTGTATTGCGTGCGCCGACATACCCAGGGAGTCGATAGGTATGAAGCGAGTTTTCGGACTGGCGGCAATTGTTGCGGGTGCAGTGCTCGCCGTTTTCTTTCCGGATCTCGAATTCGCATGGTTCGAAGGCCGTCCCCTCGGCCTGATCCTCATCGTCCTGGGCGGAATCGAACTGTGGGAGAGCACGCGCCGCCGGAAACCCAAGGGGATCGTCGAGGAACTGCGCGAGGACCTCGGTATCGGATCCTCGCGGAACCGCGGCGGGGACCGCGAGCGCGACCAGGACCGGGAAGGCAGGCGTCAGTTCGACCGGGAGGCCGAGCGTGAAGCACCCAAGCACCGTGACCATCCGGACGTCTGACCCCGCCCGTAGGGAAGAGGAGCACACGCAGCGATGCCGGAGTTCGACAAGAGCGAAGCAGCCAGGTCGAGGCGGGCGAACCTGTTCGTCGTGGCCACAGGCACCCTGTCCACGGCCCACCTGCCCTTCTGGCTCAACTGGTTGTCGTCCAACCGGCCCCACTACGAGGTGACGGTCGGGGTCACCGACTCGGCGCGGCAGTTCGTGAGCACCTCGGCGCTGGCCGCGCTCACCGGTTCACCGGTGGTCCGCAACACCTGGGACACCGAGGGGGAACTGAAACCGGTCCACACCCGGCTGGCGGCCGAGTACGACGGCATCATCGTGTTCCCGGCCTCCGTCGCCTTCACCTCGGCACTCGCCGCGGCCTCCGGCGACTCCCCGTTCCATCTCGCCGCCCTGGGCACGGCGGCACCGGTGGTCCTCGCGCCCACCTTCCCGCCCGGGGTCCTCGACAATCCGCTCGTCACCGACGTGCTCCGCCGGCTCGACGACGTCCCGAACTACCACATCGTCAGTCCGCAGAAGGGCACGAGCCGTTCCACCGGCGCCGAGACGGACGTGACCGCCCCCCTGTGGGACGTGATCGGCGTGTTCGAGGCCGCGGCCGGCCACCCGGACCGCGGCGCCGGCACACCGGAGACCGCAAGCGCCTGACACCCACCGGTGCACAGGCCGCTCAGACAGCAACGCTCACCAAGAGGCCGGTCACATGGACTACTTCTACTACACCTTCGCCGACCCGGACGCGTACGAGGACATCCGGCACTGGAAGGCCGACAGCCAGGACCCGCGGTTCGCGCGGATACGCCGCGGCCTGACCGCCGTCCCCCACACCGACGGGTGGCGCTACGCCCAGCACGGGATCTGGACCGTCTGCCGCCCGGGCAGCGACCCCGTGCGCGGCCAGGGTTGGAAGATCCATGTCGCGGTGACCCCCGAGACCTTCGCGCCCCTCCTCGAACTCGTCTCCGCCTACTGCTTCGAACGCGGCGTGCCGTTCAAGTTCCTCGCGCGCCACGAGTACGCGTGGCTGGTCAACGCCAAGTACGCCCCGCGCCCGGTCAGCGGCAAGGGCATCGTGCTCTACCCGGCCGACGAGCAGCAGTCGGTCGCCCTCGCGACGGAGCTGGCCGGTCTGCTCGAAACGTGGCAGGGTCCGCGCGTCCTGTCCGACCTGCGGATCGACGACGGCGTCGTCCACGTCCGGTACGGGGCATACACCCGCCGGTACTGCCGCAACGCCGAGGGCAAGGTCACCTTCGCGCTGGAGGACCCGGACGGACGGCTCGTCCCGGACCGCCGTTCCGTCCCCTTCCGCGCGCCCTCGTTCGTGACCGTGCCCGAGGCGTTCGCCCCGCGGCCCCCCGAAGCGGCGGCCGGCCCGGTGCCGCCCTACCGGATCGACAAGACGCTGCACTTCTCCAACAGCGGCGGCGTGTACCTCGCGACGAACACGGACACCGGCGGCCAGGTCGTGCTCAAGGAGGCCCGCCCCTCGGCCGGCTACGACCTGATCGGCGGCGACTGCGTCCAGCGCGCCCGGCAGGAGTACGAGGCACTCCGCAGATTCGCCGACCTGCCCGCCGTGCCCGCGGTCCACGAGCAGTTCACCTGGCAGGGGCACCTGTTCACGGTGATGGAGTACATCCGGGGCACCACGCTCCTGGAGTGGTGCGCCGCCAGACAGCCCTACCTGCTGCGCCCCGACCCCTTCCGGCCGCCGACGGCACAGGACGTCGGGGAGTACCGCCGGCAGGTCGACACCATCCTCGAACAGGTCCGCGCCTTCCTCTCGGCGCTGTGGGAGCGGGGGCACGTCTTCGGGGACGTCCACCCGGGCAACGTCATCGTGACACCCGACCTGGAGGTCAGGTTCGTCGACCTGGAGGCGTGCATCGAGCAGGACGCTCCCCGCCCCTTCCCCGGCGCCCCCGGCTTCAACGACTACACCCGCACCGGGCGGGCGGCGGACGAGTACGCCCTCGCCATGCTGGAACTGTCCTGCTACCTGCCGCTGACCCATCTCGTCCGCATGGACGGGGCCAAGCTCCACCAGCTCCTGCACACCAGCACCGAGCGCTTCGACCTGCCGGCCGAGTGGGCCGAGCGCGTGGTACGGCTCTGCGCACCCCACGAGGTCCGGCCCGCGCCCACCGCCCCGCGCGCGGCGTCCAGCCACCTCGACGACGCGCTCGGCTTCGAGGAGTGGGCCGCCCAGATCGTGGCCGGCCTCGCGGACACCATGACTCCGCAACGCACGGACCGGCTCTTCCGGAACGACTTCTCGGGCTTCTCACTGTCGCCGGTCTGCCTGGCCACGGGCGCGTCCGGGGTGCTGTGGTCGCTGCTGGGAACGCGCGGCGTCGAGGCCCCGGACCTCGTGGAGCAGGTGATCGACTGGATCGCCGTCCGCGGCCGGGAGTCGGCCGACCGGCTCGAATGCGGCCTGTACGACAGTGAACTGGGCGCCGGCTACGCCCTCTGGCGGCACGGCCACCCGGAGCACGCCCCGTGGCTGGTGGACGCCGCGATGGCGAAGGAACGCGACGGCAGCGGGCTCAGCGTGTTCAGCGGCCTCGCGGGTGTCTTCCTCGCCGCCGCCGAGATGGCGGCCGGAGAGGATCTGCTCGTCAAGGCGGCCACGGCCGAGAAGCTCGGCGCGGACCTCGTCGACCGCGCCCGGCGGCTCCTGGGCCGGCTCAGGGGCAGCGGGACACCCGACGTCGCTCACTTCGGCCTCCTGCACGGCGTGGCGGGTATCGGCCTCGCCGTCCACCGCTACGGCCTGCTCATGGACGACACCGCGGCGGTCGACCTGGCCCGTGAGCTGCTGGAGTTCGAACTCACCGGGTACGTACGGTGCGCGGACGGCTCCCTGCAGTTCAACGAGGCCGACCGCCGCAGCCTCGGCTACGTCGAGGTCGGCTCACTGGGCACGGCCCTGGTCCTCTCGGAGTTCGCCCGGCACGAGGGCTGGGCACCCACCGGTGCGGGCATCCCCGATCTGACGCGCGCGAACGGGCCCGAGCTGATGGTCCAGAGCGGACTCTTCCGAGGCCGGTCCGGATTCATCGCCGGTCTGGCCTCCCTCGCCCGTGACGGACACGAGGATCCCGCCCGGTCGTTCATCGACCGCCACATGAACCAGCTCGGCCTGCACGAGGTGCGGCCGCGGGAGAACCGGCTGCACTACCCGGGCACCCGCAACTACAAGCTCTCCAGCGACCTGCGGACCGGCAGCGCCGGGGTGCTCACGAGCATCGCCTTCGCCGAGGGCCGCCGCGACGACTGGCTCCCAGGGGTCAGGTGATGACCGAAGTACTGGGCGAGATCCTGCCCCTGGCCCTGCTCGACACCCTCGGCGTGTCCACCATCGCCATCCCCGTCTGGTTCCTGCTCATGCCGACGGGCCTGCGGATCGGCCGGGTGTTCGGCTACCTCCTCCTCGTCTCGGCCGGCTACCTGCTGCTCGGTCTGCTGCTGCTGAGCATGCTCGCGGCCGTCCGGGAGGACCTGCGCTCCGCCCTGCAATCGCCGCTCGGCGACAAGGCGATGGCCGTGACGGGAGGCGCGCTGCTGCTCCTCGCCGTCTGGTACGGGCTCCTGCGCACCGAGAAACCCGGCTCCGGCCGGCTCTCCCGGTGGCGGGAGCAGGCGGTGGGCCGATCCGCCACGGCAGGCGGACTGTTCACCGTGGCCGCCCTGGCCGTCCTGCTCGAAGTCGCCACGATGTTCCCCTACCTGGCCGCCCTCGGCACCCTGAGCCGCAGCACGCTGCCCTGGCCGTCCCAGGCCGCCGCCCTCGCGATCTACTGCCTGGTCATGGTCGCCCCCGCCGCCCTCGTCACACTGGCCCGCCTCGTCGCCAAGGGCCTGGTCCACAGACCCCTGCGCAGAATCGACGACTGGCTCAGGGCGAACGCCCAGGAGAACACGGCCTGGCTCATCGCCCTCGCGGGCTTCATCCTGCTGTCGAACACCACGGCGTACGACGACATCATGGCTTTCCTGTCGTCCGACTGACCCCCGAAACCGGACCAGAAACCCCTCAGGGACCCGACCCGCGTGAGCGGATCAGGTCCCTGACCTGGTGTTTCATTGTCGGGGGGACGGGATTGGGAGCCGCGACCT
>NZ_JAPSKN010000176.1 GCF_031181705.1 Streptomyces sp. | reverse complement strand
GGCGGCTGCCAGTTCCTCGTACTCCGCGCCGCGCGCGGCCCCCGCCCGCATCGCCAGGGCGACCCGGCGGCTGGGGGCCGGGTCGGCGAAGTACCCGGTGAGGAGCTGGTTGCTGCGCGAGGTCTCGACCTTGACGGCCGTGCGCGGCAGCAGCGTGACCCCGAGCCCGCCGGCCACCAGCTGCACCAGCGTGGACAGCCCGGCGGCGGTCGTGGTGACCGGCACGTCGTCGCGGCCGGCCTCCCGGCAGATGTCGAGGGCCTGGTCGCGCAGGCAGTGCCCCTCGTCGAGCAGCAGCAGGTTCAGCTCGCGCAGTGCCTCGCGGGGAATGCCCTCACGGCCGCCGAGCGCGTGGTCGAGCGGCGTGACGAGCACGAAGTCCTCGTCGAACAGCGGCAGTTCCACCACTCCCGGCACGCCCAGCGGCACGGCGAGCAGCAGCAGGTCGAGCCGTCCGGCGGCCAGGCCGTCGAGCAGGTTGGCGGTCTGCTCCTCGTGCACCTGCAGATCCAGGTGCGGATACCGCTCGTGGACGAGCCGCAGCACGGTCGGCAGCAGATAGGGCGCCACGGTCGGGATCACCCCGAGCCGCAGCACGCCGGTGAAGGGTGCCCGGACCGCCTCGGCCTCCTCCATCAGCGCGCCCACCTCGGCCAGCACCGCCTTGGCCCGGACGGCGATCCGCTCGCCCTCGGGCGAGAGCAGCACCTTGCGCGTCGTACGCTCGAGGAGCGTCACTCCGAGTGTCTCCTCCAGCGCCGAGACGGCGCCCGAGAGGGCGGGCTGACTCATCCCGATCGCCCCGGCGGCGTCCCGGAAATGCAGGTGCTCGGCGACGGCCGCGAACGCCCGCAGCTGGGCGAGGCTCGGCTGCCTGCGCTTACTACCCACGGTCACTGATAACTACCTCCGATCAACCCGACCGAGTGTAGCTATTTCCGTAATCAATCGACGCTGTGCCAACATCAACACCGTCCAACCCATGGGAAACGCCCGCAATCCGGGAGTTTCTTCGCTGCAAGGAGAGCCTGTGCTCACTGTCGGTGACAAGTTCCCCGAGTTCGAACTGACCGCCTGCGTCTCGCTGGAGAAGGGCAAGGAGTTCGAGAAGATCAACCACAAGACCTACGAAGGCAAGTGGAAGGTGATCTTCGCCTGGCCCAAGGACTTCACCTTCGTGTGCCCGACCGAGATCGCCGCCTTCGGCAAGCTGAACGACGAGTTCGCCGACCGCGACGCCCAGGTCCTCGGCTTCTCCGGCGACTCCGAGTTCGTCCACCACGCCTGGCGCAAGGACCACGACGACCTGCGTGACCTGCCCTTCCCGATGATGGCCGACTCCAAGCACGAGCTGATGCGCGACCTCGGCATCGAGGACGAGGACGGCTTCGCCAAGCGCGCGGTCTTCATCGTGGACCAGAACAACGAGATCCAGTTCTCCATGGTGACCGCCGGTTCCGTCGGCCGGAACCCGAAGGAGGTCCTGCGGGTCCTGGACGCGCTCCAGACGGACGAGCTGTGCCCCTGCAACTGGTCCAAGGGCGACGAGACCCTGGACCCGGTCAAGCTGCTGGCTGGTGAGTGAGGCATGTCCCTCGACTCCCTGAAGTCGCGCATACCGGACTACGCCAAGGACCTGAAGCTCAACCTGGGCTCGGTCATCGGCAACTCGGACCTGCCGGCCCAGCAGCTGTGGGGCACCGTGCTGGCGACCGCCATCGCCTCGCGCTCCCCGATCGTGCTGCGTGAGCTGGAGCCGGAGGCGAAGGCGAACCTGTCGCCGGAGGCCTACACGGCGGCCAAGGCCGCCGCCGCGGTGATGGCCATGAACAACGTCTTCTACCGCACGCGCCACCTGCTGTCGGACCACGAGTACGGCAGCCTGCGCGCGGGTCTGCGGATGAACGTCATCGGCAACCCGGGCGTCGACAAGGTCGACTTCGAGCTGTGGTCCTTCGCCGTCTCGGCCATCAACGGCTGTGGCATGTGCCTGGACTCGCACGAGCAGGTCCTGCGCAAGGCGGGCCTGGACCGCGAGGTCGTCCAGGAGGCGTTCAAGATCGCGTCCGTGATCCAGGCGGTCGGCGTGACGCTCGACGCCGAGGCGGTCCTGGCCGAGTAACCCCCGGCCGTACGCCCGTCGTGACAGGGCCCCGTCCACCCACCGGTGGACGGGGCCCTGTTCGTCGTGCGCGCTACTCCCGCGGCGCCTCGGGGGCGGGCTCCGCGCTCACCGCCGTGGCCCCGCGCGGCGGCACTGCATGCCGCACCGCGGCCTTGCGCGCGTACGCCCGCAGATACCCGGCGACGGTGTTCGTCACGGCCACCAGCGGCACGGCGACCACCGCGCCGCCGATCCCGGCCACCATCCCGCCGCACGCCACCGCCAGCACCACCGCGAGCGGGTGCACCCGCACCGCCCGGCCGAGGATGAACGGCTGCAGGATGTGCCCCTCGATCTGCTGCACCGCCAGCACCACCACCAGTGTCATGACGGCCGTGAACACCCCCTGGGTGACGAGCGCGACGACCACCGCCAGCGCCCCGGACACCACCGCGCCCACCAGCGGGATGAACGCGAACAGGAAGATGAACACCGCCAGCGGCACGGCCATCGGCACGTCGAGGAAGTAGATCCCGAGCCCGATGAAGATCGCGTCGATCAGCGCGACGATCACCGTGCCGCGCACGTACGCCGTCAGCGTCCGCCAGGCCGCGGGCCCCGCCCCGGCCACGCCCGGCCGGGCCGCCGCCGGCACCAGCTTCAGCGTCCACTCCCAGATCCGCTTGCCGTCGTAGAGCAGGAACAGCGTGCAGAACACCGCGAGCAGAATGCCGGTCAGCGCCTCGACGACGACCGTGACGCCCTCCAGCCCGGCGGAGGTGATCTGGTCGGTGTTCGCCCCGACCGCCTCACGCAGGTTCTTGGCGATCTCGTTGATCTGCTTGTCGGTGACGTGGAAGGGGCTGTTCAGCAGCCAGTTCCGCAACTCGTCGATGCCGTCCTGGATCTGGCTCGACAGGTCGTCGATGTTCTCCATGACCTGCCAGGTCACGAACCAGCCGATGAGGCCCATGACGACGAAACCGAGGATCGCCGTCAGGGCGGTGGCGGGCCCGCGCGGCACCCCGTGGCGCCGCAGCCGCGCCACCGTCGGCTGCAGCATGGCCGTGATGAGCAGCGCGATGACGAACGAGAGCACCACGAGCTGGACGGCGCTGATGACTCGCATCAGCACCCACAGCGTGCCCGCGAGGACGAGCAGCCGCCAGCCGGCCTCCGCCGCGACCCGCACGCCCCACGGCACGGCGAGCGCGGGGTCGGGCCGGGCCGGGACGTCGGGGGCGTAGTCCGGGGGCGGCGGCACGAGCTCGTCGGGCCGCGGGACGGACTCGGGGTCGTCCCGCTCCCGTTCGGCCGCGGCACGGCGTTCGTTGTACCGCTCGCTCATCTCGGTCAGTCCGGCACCGAGCCGGCCGAGCCACCTTGGCACTCGCGACATGATCCGTCCTTTTCCCCCGTCTGTGCGCACCACTCCCCCGGGAGCCGTCCGCGTCCGACCGTACATGGCGCGAGCCCCGCACCGTACGACGGTGCGGGGCTCGCGCGAAGGAGAGGATCGGCCGTGGGCCGGTCGGCTCAGTACCAGTGGTTGGCCTGCCAGAACGACCAGGCGTCACACGGGCTGCCGTAGCGGTCGTTCATGTAGTTCAGGCCCCACTTGATCTGGGTGGCCGGGTTCGTCTGCCAGTCGGCGCCGACGGACGACATCTTGGAGCCCGGCAGGGCCTGGAAGAGGCCGTAGGCACCGGAGGAGGGGTTGACCGCCTTGTAGTTCCAGTCGGACTCGTGGTCCACGATGTTGCTGAAGCACTGGAACTGACCCGCCGGCACCATCTGCCGTGCCATCGCCTGGATCTGCGCGATGGAGTAGGAGGACGCGACGGGGAAGTCGGAGATGTCCTTGGAGCGGGTGGCCGCTGCCTTGGCCTCCGCGCGCTCCTTGGCCTCCTTGGCGGCCTTCTCGGCGGCCTCTTCGGCAGCCTTCTTCTTCGCGATGGCCGTCTCGGCGGCGGCCTTGCGGGCGGCCTCCTCGGCGTCCTTCTTCGCGCTCACGTCCGCTGCGATGGCCTGCGCGTCGGCCTGCTGCGTCAGGGACGCGGTCTGCACCTGGGCCTGCTGGCCCGCGGGGATGTCCGCGAGCAGCGTGGCGCCGCTTGCCGTCGCTTCCGCGTCGCTGTTCTGCGCGGTGCTGCCCGAGGCAACGCCGACGACGCTTCCGACAGCGGTGACCGCCGTGGCCGAGGCCACTGCGAATCCCCGGACCGAGATCCGGCTCACACGGTTTCCTTCCAGCATCGCCCGCTTCGGTGACCCTCGCGGACGCAATCGTGCCCCTGGCACTGGCCTCCCCAACTACGGGGTCACGGGAGGCGCGGGCCCGGTGGGCAACTCCCGCGAGGGGAGTGCCGCGTGGTGCTCGGGCGGCATACGACATCGCTATGGAGTTGGCATGTGCTCTACGTGGTGCCGTACCGCTGGGGGTACAGCTGTGTCGTATGCGGGGCCTGACAGAAGTGAGACTCTGCCGTAACCCGACGGGGCAAGGCAATTCCGAGTTGCGTGTGAAAGCTCACATCCCGTTGGGCGCGGGAAATTCACAGGAAAGTCCACACGCGAAGGCGCCGCCCGGCTAGGCTCTTCGCCTTTCCGGACGGCGCCAACTCCTGCGCAATCGCCCCTATTACATCGGGGCGGTCACATCTGCCCGTCTTCGAGCATTTCGGTCACAAGGGCGGCGATCTGGGACCTCTCGGACCGGGTCAGGGTCACGTGCGCGAAGAGCGGATGCCCCTTCAGCTTCTCCACGACGGCGACGACACCGTCGTAGCGGCCGACCCGCAGGTTGTCCCGCTGGGCCACGTCATGGGTGAGCACCACCCGTGAATTGGCCCCGATCCGGGACAGCACGGTGAGGAGGACGTTCTTCTCCAGGGACTGCGCCTCGTCCACGATGACGAACGCGTCGTGCAGCGAGCGCCCGCGGATGTGCGTCAGCGGCAGGACCTCCAGCATCCCGCGCGCGGTGACCTCCTCGATGACCTCCCGGCTGGTGACCGCCGACAGCGTGTCGAACACCGCCTGCGCCCAGGGGCTCATCTTCTCCGCCTCGGTACCGGGCAGATAGCCGAGCTCCTGCCCGCCCACCGCGTACAGCGGCCGGAAGACCATCACCTTCTGGTGCTGACGGCGCTCCAGCACGGCCTCCAGGCCCGCGCACAGCGCCAGCGCCGACTTGCCGGTGCCGGCCCGGCCGCCCATCGACACGATCCCGACGTCCGGATCGAGCAGCAGGTCCAGCGCGATCCGCTGCTCGGCGCTGCGGCCCTTGATGCCGAACGCCTCGCGGTCCCCGCGCACGACCCGGATGTTGCCCTCGGGTGTGACCCGCCCGAGCGCCTTGCCGCGCTCCGACTGGATCATCAGACCCGTGTGCACCGGCAGGTCGGCGGCCTCGGGGACGTAGACCTGGCCCTCCTCGAAGAGGATGTCCACCTGCTCGCCGGGCAGGGTCAGTTCGGACATTCCGGTCCAGCCGGAGGAGTCCGTGATGGCGAGTTCCGCGCGGTACTCCTCGGCGAGGAGTCCGACGGAGGACGCCTTGATCCTGAGCGGGAGGTCCTTGGAGACGACGGTGACGTCGAACCCCTCGGCCTGCAGGTTGCGGGCGACCGCGAGGATGCGGGAGTCGTTGTCCCCCAGGCGGTAGCCGCTGGGCAGCACGCTGGGGTCCGAGTGGTTGAGCTCGACACGGACGGTCCCGCCCAGGTCCCCCGTGGGGATGGGGGCGTCGAGGCGGCCGAACCGCACCCGGAGGTCGTCGAGCAGGCGCAGGGCCTGCCGGGCGAAGTAGCCGAGTTCGGGATGGTGCCGCTTGGCCTCCAGTTCCGTCACCACGACGATGGGGAGCACGACCTCGTGCTCGTCGAAGCGGTGCAGGGCGTTCGGGTCGGCCAGCAGGACGCTGGTGTCGAGGACATAGGTGCGCCGGTCGGGCTTGTGGCGCTTTGTGCTGGTCACCACGGAAGGACGTACCCCCTCGGATGAGGTCGGGGAGCGACGGAGTGGAGCTGGACCGGTTGTCGGCCGCCCTGCATGGGCCGAAAACCGGCCCTCCGCCTGCGTCCGTGCGGTGACCGCACGATCGGGCTGGTGCAAAGGGCCTCCCGGGCGGACGGCCCCGTGCCGTCCGCTGAGATCCGACACCCGTGGTTCGGGCGTCGACCTGACTGGGTTATGCCCTCGAACGAGCGTCGCCATGCCACGGCATATGACGGCGGGCCGGTGAACTCCGCGTGACGTGCGTCTTCGGGGAGGAACCGGGGGTACCGGGAAGGGTTACGGCCGCGGGAGTCCGACGTGGGACGTCCTGCGTCCGGGTGTGTCCGTGGGTGTCCGTGCCGGCGCCCGCGGATGTGCCCGTGGTGTGCCCGTGGGTGTGCTCAGCCGCCGTAGCGGCGGTGGCGGGCGGCGTAGTCGCGCATG
The DNA here is from genome assembly GCF_031181705.1 of Streptomyces sp. Classification (GTDB taxonomy): domain Bacteria; phylum Actinomycetota; class Actinomycetes; order Streptomycetales; family Streptomycetaceae; genus Streptomyces. The sequence continues at coordinate 3,540 of NZ_JAPSKN010000176.1, read as the reverse complement.
GCGCGCAGGAAGTCCACCTTGCGGAAGGCCGGCCAGAACACGTCGCAGAAGTAGTACTCGGAGTGCGCGGTCTGCCAGAGCATGAATCCGGACAGCCGCTGCTCGCCGCTGGTGCGGATCACCAGGTCGGGGTCGGGCTGGTCGCTCGTGTAGAGGTGACGCCCGATCATGTCGATGTCGACGGCCTCGGCGAGCTCCTCCATCGAGGTGCCCTTGTCCTGGGCGTCGAGCAGCATCGACCGCACGGCGTCGGCGATCTCCTGGCGGCCGCCGTACCCGATGGCGACGTTGACCAGTATCCCCTGGACGTGCGCGGTGGCCTCCTCGGCCTCCTTGAGGACCGTCTGCATCCCGGCGGGCAGCAGGTCCGGCGTACCCACGTGGTGGACCCGCCAGCGGCCGTCGGCGGCGAGCGCGCGCACGACGTCCTCGATGATGCCGAGCAGGGGGACGAGCTCTTCCTTCGGACGGTCGAAGTTGTCCGTGGACAGCAGCCAGAGGGTGACGACCTCGACGTCGGTCTCGGTGCACCAGCCGAGGAACTCCTCGATCTTCTCGGCACCGGCCCGGTGCCCGTGGACGGTGCTGGATCCGGCGGCCTTCGCCCAGCGCCGGTTGCCGTCCATGATGACGCCGATGTGCTTGGGCACCTGAGCGTGGTCCAGGTGGCCTTCCACCCGGCGTGCGTACAGCCTGACCAGCAGGCCACGCAGCTTGTCGCGCAGGTTCACGTGATTGTCGCCCCTCCGTACGGATCGGACGGGCCGCGGCGAGCGGCCCGGTCGCGGCCGCGGGCGGTCCCCGCCCGTGTGGCAGTCCCCGGAGGCGAAGCCTACCCCCGCTGCGGCCTTGGGCCGCCAACGGGTGCGGAACGCAAGGTTCCGGCCGTGGGTTCGAGCCGCCTCGCGCGGCGAAAGAAAACGGGCCGGTCCGTGGGGGGGAGACGGACCGGCCCGAGGGGGGGTTTCCACCATAACCCTTTGTAAGTGCTGCTGCGTGCATCGGCGGGCCACAACTACTCTCCGGAGCCGCCCGGCGACGCCGCGATGACCGCGGAACCCTTCGTTCACAACTCGCGCATGGCCGAAACACCGCCGGTACGCAGGGGAATCGGGTGATCTGGGGCAGGATCCGGAGGATTTGCCGCACCTTGGGATCCGCTCGGCGGACTTGTCCACCCATCCCCCTGACGGGTGAACCCGGCAGCGAACGCCCGCTTGACCGCCGAGGTCACCCACCCGCCTCCCTCGCGGGGAGGCCCTGGCACCGCGCAGCCCCCTCCACTGCGCGGTACCGCCCGCGCAGCTTTGCTCACGCGAATTACCTTGGTCCGAAGTTACGTGATGGGGCGGCTCGAAAGCGAGCCAGCAGGATAACGATGTGAAAACCCTCGACGGAAGATGCACGAGAGGTGTGAGCGAACGGAGTGACACGGCGCACCACGCGAAGAGGACGGGACCTGTCCTCATTCGCCTCTACGGTCGGCCCATGACGAGCACGGTGCGGATCACCTGGGACGCGGCGAATGCGCGGCGCGCGGAGCGGCAGTTTCCGGCCGGACCGGCGCCGGCCGGCAACCCGGCCGCCGGCCCGGTCAGCGGCGGGGGCACCGGCACGGTCGCCGACATCGTCACGGCGATGAGAGGGGCGCACGCGCAGGTACTCTCCGCCGCCGAGGTGTCGATCGGGATGCGGGCGGCGGGCGGGGTGACACGGACGGACGTGCGGTCCGCGCTCTGGGAGGAGCGGTCCCTGGTCAGGACGTACGGCCCGCGCGGCACGGTCCATCTGCTCCCGGCGCACGAACTCCCCCTCTGGTCGGCGGCCCTGCTAGCGGTCCCGGTCGGCCCGAGCCCCTTCCCGCCCGAGGTGCGCCTCACCGGCGAGCAGGCCGAGGAGGTGGTGGCGGCGATCGGTGACGCGCTGGACGGCAGGTGCCTGACCCTCGACGAACTGACCGGGGAGGTCGTCGCCCGTACGGGTCCGTGGGCGGGCGACCGGGTGATGCCGGCGTTCCAGGACCTGTGGCCGCGCTGGCGGCAGGTGATGCACCGGGCGGGCTGGGCGGGGAAGTTGTGCTTCGGCCCGAACCGGGGGCGCAAGGCGACGTACACGCGTCCGGCGTGGGCAGGGGCGGACTCGGAAGGGGCTCGGGGGGCGGAGGACGGGCTGTTCACCTTCGTCAGCCGCTACCTGCGCGCGTACGGACCGGCGACCCCGGCGCACTTCGCACGATGGCTGGCGGCGCCGGCCGGCTGGGCCACGGTCCTGTTCCGGGAGATGGCGGCGGCCGGCGCCGTCGAGGAGGTCGACTTCGAGGGGTCACCGGCCTGGGTGACGGCGGGTGACACCGCGTTCCCCGAGGGCCCCGCGCGAGGCGTGCGGCTGCTGCCCCACTTCGACGCGTACGTCGTCGCCGGCCAGCCCCGGGAGCGGCTGTTCCCCGGCGAGGCGTACCGGCGCGCCCTCGCCGGCGGCCAGGCCGGCAACCATCCCGTGCTGCTCGTCGACGGTGTGGTGCGCGGGGTGTGGCACCAGCGGCGCCGGGGCCGTCGCACGACGATCACGGTGGAGCCGCTCGTCCGGCTGACGGCGCGGCAGCGGCGGCAACTGGGCGAGCAGGCGGAGCGGGTGGGCGAGGTGCTGGAGGCGACGGCGGAACTGGTGCTGGGGAAGGTGACCGTGGGGCCGCACGCGTGAGCTGACTGCCGCTGATCACGCGGGCCGGGCGGGCCCGTCCGGCCTGCGGGCCTCGATGAGGTGGCGGGTGCTGTGCGCGACGAAGGGCCCGTCGGCCAGGATCCGCTCGTGCAGGGACCGCAGGCGCGGCTCGTACGCCTCGACGGTGAAGCCGGGGACCATCCACACCACCTTGCGCAGGAAGTGCACGACCGCGCCGATGTCGTGGAACTCCATCCGCAGCCGCTCCGCCCGCAGATCCACCACGTCCAGCCCGGCGGCCTCGGCGTCGGCCCGTTCGCGCTCGGGATGACGGCCGCCGCGCACCTCCTCCGGCTGGGGGCCGAGGAAGTACTCGACGAGTTCGAAGACGCTGGCCGGGCCGACGTGCTGGGCGAAGTACGTCCCGCCCGGCCGCAGCACGCGGGCGATCTCGTCCCAGTGCGGCCGGACGGGATGACGGCTGACGACCAGGTCGAAGGCGCCGTCGGCGAAGGGCAGCGGGGCCTTTTCGGCGGCGGCCACGACGGCGACACCCTGCGGTGCCAGCAGAGCGGTGGCCTTGGCGACGTTCGGCGGCCAGCCCTCGGTGGCGACGGTGAGCGGAGGCCGCCGGCCGGCCCTGGCCAGTGCGAAGTCGAGCACTTCCCCGCCCCCCGTCTGCACGTCGAGCGCGGCACTCGCCCGGCTCAGCCGCCCGGCCGTCGACACGGCGTACCCCCAGGAGGGCCGCGCCTCCGTGGCGCGTCCCTCGAACCAGGAGAAGTCCCAGCCTTCCGTGGGCACGGAGGCGCCTTCGGCGAGGAGGGCTTCGAAGGTGGGGGGCTTGGGGGGTGTGGTGCGGTGGCCGGCCATGGGGGG
>NZ_JAPSKN010000175.1 GCF_031181705.1 Streptomyces sp. | reverse complement strand
CCGAAGGTTGCGCCACGATAACGATCGGCGCACCCGCTCTCCGGCAGTTCATCGACGCGTAACACAGCACGCGCCTTCGTCACGGTCGCGAAACAACGAGGGGCCTCCACCGAAACCGCGCTGCGCCAATCTCGTGGCGCATAACCGGCCCACCCCCTCACTCCGCTCCAGGCTTCGCCCGCACGGGGCCGTACCAATGACGAGGAGACGCCGATGGCACCAGCCATCACCCTTGCCGCAGAAGCGCCCAAGCTGTCTGCCGCCAACACAGGGTTCATGCTCATCTGTTCCGCCCTGGTGATGCTCATGACCCCGGGCCTGGCCTTCTTCTACGGAGGCATGGTCCGCGTCAAGAGCACCCTGAACATGCTGATGATGAGCTTCATCAGCCTCGGGATCGTCACCATCCTGTGGGTGCTGTACGGCTTCTCCATGGCGTTCGGCACCGACTCCGGCAGCCTCATCGGCTGGAACTCCGACTGGGTGGGCCTCGGCAACATCGGCCTGACCGAGCTGTGGGACGGCTACACCATCCCGGTGTTCGTCTTCCTGGTCTTCCAGCTGATGTTCGCGATCATCACGCCCGCCCTGATCAGCGGCGCCCTCGCGGACCGGGTGAAGTTCAGCGCCTGGGCGCTGTTCGTCGCCCTGTGGGCCACGGTCGTCTACTTCCCCGTCGCGCACTGGGTCTGGGGCGCGGGCGGCTGGGCCTTCGAGCTCGGCGTCATCGACTTCGCCGGTGGTACGGCCGTGCACATCAACGCCGGTGCCGCCGCGCTCGGCGTGATCCTGGTCATCGGCAAGCGCGTCGGCTTCAAGAAGGACCCGATGCGTCCGCACAGCCTCCCGCTGGTCATGCTCGGCGCCGGTCTGCTGTGGTTCGGCTGGTTCGGCTTCAACGCCGGCTCCTGGCTCGGCAACGACGACGGCGTGGGCGCGCTGATGTTCGTCAACACGCAGGTCGCCACGGCCGCCGCCGTCCTCGGCTGGCTCGCCTACGAGAAGATCCGCCACGGCGCCTTCACCACGCTCGGAGCCGCCTCCGGCGCGGTCGCGGGCCTGGTCGCCATCACCCCGGCCGGCGGCGCGATCTCCCCGCTCGGCGCCATCGCCGTCGGCGCCATCGCCGGTGTGCTGTGCGCCATGGCCGTCGGGCTGAAGTACAGGTTCGGCTACGACGACTCCCTCGACGTGGTCGGCGTCCACCTGGTCGGCGGCATCCTCGGCTCCCTGCTCATCGGCTTCTTCGCCACCGGCAAGGGCCAGTCCGACGTCGCGGGCCTGTTCTACGGCGGCGGCCTCGACCAGTTCTGGAAGCAGTGCGCCGGTGTCTTCGGTGTCCTCGCCTACTCCCTGGTCGTCTCCGCGGTCCTCGCCTTCCTCCTCGACAAGACGATCGGGATGCGGGTCAGCGAGGACGACGAGGTCGCCGGCATCGACCAGGCCGAGCACGCCGAGACCGCATACGACTTCAGCGGCGCCGGTGGCGGTGCCGCCAAGACCTCCGCCGTCGTGGCCGCCGTGGCCGGAGCGCAGAGCAAGAAGGTGGACGCATGAAGCTCATCACCGCCGTCGTGAAGCCGCACCGGCTCGACGAGATCAAGGAGGCCCTGCAGGCCTTCGGCGTACACGGCCTGACGGTCACCGAGGCCAGCGGCTACGGTCGGCAGCGGGGCCACACCGAGGTCTACCGGGGCGCCGAGTACACCGTCGACCTCGTGCCCAAGATCCGCATCGAGGTCCTGGTCGAGGACGACGACGCCGAGCAGCTGATCGACGTCGTGGTCAAGGCGGCCCGCACCGGCAAGATCGGTGACGGCAAGGTCTGGTCCATCCCGGTCGAGACGGCCGTACGGGTCCGGACCGGCGAGCGCGGTCCCGACGCGCTCTGAGGCAGGAAAACGGAACAGGAGTCGCTGGGTGACCGGTACGGACGTGCAGAAGGAAACCGAGGACTCGGGACCCGGCGGCTACGCGGCGGCCCGGCTGCGCCTCCTCACCGAGGAGGCGCGGTCCGGGCCGCCGCGCCGTGCGGCCCTGGCCGAACTGACGGACGACTGGCTCTCGGGGCTGTTCACCGCGGGCGCCGGCGAGCTGCGCGGCGCCTCCCTGGTCGCGGTCGGCGGGTACGGGCGCGGCGAGCTGTCCCCGCGCAGCGACCTCGACCTGCTCCTGCTGCACGACGGGGGCGACCCCAAGGCCGTCGCCGCCCTCGCCGACCGGCTCTGGTACCCCGTCTGGGACCTCGGCCTGGCCCTCGACCACTCCGTGCGCACCCCCGCCGAGGCCCGCAGGACCGCGGGCGAGGACCTCAAGGTGCAGCTCGGCCTGCTGGACGCCCGGCACATCGCCGGCGACCTCGGGCTCACCGCGTCCCTGCGCACCGCCGTCCTGGCCGACTGGCGCAACCAGGCGCCCAAGCGCCTGCCCGAACTGCAGGAGCTGTGCGCCGAACGCGCCGAACGGCAGGGCGAGTTGCAGTACCTGCTGGAACCCGACCTGAAGGAGGCCCGCGGCGGACTGCGCGACGCCACCGCGCTGCGGGCCGTCGCCGCCTCCTGGCTCGCCGACGCCCCGCGCGAGGGCCTCGCCGACGCCCGGCGCCGGCTCCTCGACGTCCGGGACGCCCTGCACCTGGCCACCGGACGCGCCACCGACCGGCTCGCCCTCCAGGAGCAGGACCAGGTCGCCGCCGAACTCGGCCTGCTCGACGCGGACACCCTGCTGCGCCAGGTCTACGAGGCCGCGCGGGTCGTGTCGTACGCCAGCGACGTCACCTGGCGCGAGGTGGGGCGGGTGCTGCGGTCGCGGGCCGTGCGGCCCCGGCTGCGCGCCATGCTCGGCGGCGGGAAGCCCACCGCCGAGCGCTCCCCGTTGGCCGAGGGCGTCGTGGAGCAGGACGGCGAGGTGGTGCTCGCCCGCGCCGCGCGTCCCGAGCGCGACCCCGTCCTGCCGCTGCGCGCCGCGGCCGCCGCAGCCCAGGCCGGCCTCCCGCTCTCCCTGCACGCCGTGCGGCGCCTGGCGGCCACCGTGCGCCCGCTGCCCACGCCCTGGCCCGCCGAGGCGCGCGAACAGCTCGTCACGCTGCTCGGCTCCGGCCGCCCCACCGTGGAGGTCTGGGAGGCACTGGAGGCCGAGGGGCTGATCACCCTGCTGCTGCCCGACTGGGAGCGGGTCCGCTGCCGCCCGCAGCGCAACGCCGTGCACCTGTGGACCGTCGACCGGCACCTGATCGAGACGGCCGTGCGCGCCTCCGAGTTCACCCGCCGGGTCGGCCGCCCCGACCTACTGCTGGTCGCCGCGCTGCTGCACGACATCGGCAAGGGCTGGCCCGGCGACCACTCGGTGGCCGGTGAGATCATCGCCAGGGACGTGGCCGCCCGGATCGGCTTCGACCGGCACGACGTGGCCGTTCTCGCCACCCTCGTCCGCCACCATCTGCTCCTCGTCGAGACCGCCACCCGGCGCGACCTGGAGGACCCGGCCACCGTGCGCGCCGTCGCCGACGTCGTCGGATCCCCGGGCACCCTGGAACTGCTGCACGCGCTCACCGAGGCCGACGCCCTGGCCACCGGCCCGGCCGCCTGGTCGTCCTGGCGCGGCTCGCTCGTCACCGAGCTGGTCGAACGGGTCGCGGCGGTGCTCGCCGGCGACGCCCCGGCCGACCCCCAGGACGCCACCCCCACCGCCGAGCAGGAGCGGCTCGCCCTGGAGGCCGCCGCGACCGGCAGCCCGGTCCTCGCCCTGCGGGCCCAGACCGAGCCGCCCGCCGGACAGGAGCCGTCCGGCGACCCCGAGCCGCTCGGCGTGGAGCTGCTCATCGCCGTCCCGGACCAGCCGGGGGTGCTGCCCGCGGTGGCCGGCGTCCTCGCCATGCACCGGCTGACCGTACGGACCGCCGAGCTGCGGTCGCTGACCCTCCCCGACGGGGTCGACGGGTCCGTCCTGCTGCTGGACTGGCGGGTCGCCGCCGAGTACGGCTCGCTGCCGCAGGCCGCCCGGCTGCGCGCGGACCTCGTCCGGGCCCTGGACGGCTCCCTGGACATCGCCGGGCGCCTCGCCGAACGGGACGCGGCCTATCCGCGCCGCCGGGGCGTGGTCGCACCCCCGCCGAGGGTCTCGGTCCACCCGGCCGCCTCCCGGCTGGCCACGGTCATCGAGGTCCGCTCCCAGGACGCCCCGGGCCTGCTGTTCCGCATCGGCCGCGCCCTGGAGGACGCGAGCGTGCGGATGCGCAGCGCCCATGTCTCGACGCTCGGCGCCAACGCCGTCGACGCCTTCTACGTGACGGGTGCGCGGGGCGCTCCGCTGCCCGGTGACGAGGCCGAGTCGGTGGCGCGGAAGCTGGAGGAGACACTGCGGGGGTGAGGCCGACCCGGCGACTTGTCACGCCGGGATACCCTGGAGGGCGATTCCCCAGACCGTCTCCGACCCCGAGGACCGCGAGCGCCGTGTTCGATACTCTTTCCGATCGCCTCTCAGCGACCTTCAAGAACCTGCGCGGCAAGGGACGGCTCTCCGAGGCGGACATCGACGCCACGGCGCGCGAGATCCGCATCGCGCTGCTCGAGGCGGACGTGGCGCTCCCGGTCGTCCGGGCGTTCATCAAGAACGTCAAGGAGCGCGCCCTCGGCGCCGAGGTCTCCCGCGCGCTCAACCCGGCCCAGCAGGTCCTCAAGATCGTCAACGAGGAACTGGTCACCATCCTCGGCGGCGAGACCCGGCGCCTGCGCTTCGCCAAGCAGCCGCCCACCGTGATCATGCTGGCGGGTCTGCAGGGTGCCGGTAAGACCACCCTCGCCGGCAAGCTCGGCCGCTGGCTGAAGGAGCAGGGCCACTCGCCGCTGCTCGTCGCCTGCGACCTCCAGCGCCCCAACGCCGTGAACCAGCTCAGCGTGGTCGCCGAGCGCGCCGGTGTCGCGGTCTACGCCCCGGAGCCGGGCAACGGCGTGGGCGACCCGGTCAAGGTCGCCAAGGACTCCATCGACTTCGCCAAGTCCAAGGTCCACGACATCGTGATCGTGGACACCGCCGGCCGTCTCGGCATCGACCGGGAGATGATGCAGCAGGCCGCGGACATCCGCGACGCCGTCTCCCCGGACGAGATCCTGTTCGTCGTCGACGCGATGATCGGCCAGGACGCGGTCAACACCGCCGAGGCCTTCCGTGACGGCGTCGGCTTCGACGGCGTGGTGCTCTCCAAGCTCGACGGTGACGCCCGCGGTGGTGCGGCCCTGTCGATCCGGCAGATCACCGGCAAGCCGATCATGTTCGCCTCCAACGGCGAGAAGCTCGACGACTTCGACGCCTTCCACCCGGACCGGATGGCCTCCCGCATCCTCGACATGGGTGACCTGCTCACCCTGATCGAGCAGGCGGAGAAGACGTTCAGCCAGGAAGAGGCCGAGAAGATGGCCTCCAAGCTGGCGTCGAAGAAGGGCCAGGACTTCACCCTGGACGACTTCCTCGCCCAGATGGAGCAGGTCCGCAAGATGGGCTCCATCTCCAAGCTGCTCGGCATGCTGCCGGGCATGGGCCAGATGAAGGACCAGATCCAGAACATCGACGAGCGGGACGTCGACCGCACGGCCGCCATCATCAAGTCGATGACCCCGGCCGAGCGCCAGGACCCGACGATCATCAACGGCTCGCGCCGCGCCCGGATCGCCCGGGGTTCCGGTGTCGAGGTCAGCGCGGTGAAGGGCCTGGTCGAGCGGTTCTTCGAGGCCCGCAAGATGATGTCGCGCATGGCCCAGGGCGGCATGCCGGGGATGCCCGGCATGCCGGGCATGGGCGGCGGCCCCGGCCGGGCGAAGAAGAAGCAGAAGCAGGCCAAGGGCAAGCAGCGTTCCGGCAACCCGATGAAGCGCAAGCAGCAGGAGCAGGAGGCCGCCGCCCGTCGCGCGGCCGCAGCAGCGGCCGAGAGCGGCAACGCCTTCGGGCTGCCCCAGCAGGGCGCCAAGGACTTCGAACTCCCTGACGAGTTCAAGAAGTTCATGGGCTGACGACCCGCCCCGTACGACGACGCCGAGGGCGCCTCTTCCGTGAAGAGGCGCCCTCTCGGCACGGGTCGGACGCCGCGCGTCACGGCGTCCGGGCGATCAGGTACCGGAACACGTTGGGCATCCACACCGTGCCGTCCTGGCGCTGGTGCGGATGCAGGGCCTCGCTCAGCTCCTTGTCCACCTGCACCTGGTCCGTCGCCCGCATCGCCGCGTCGAAGAGCCCGGTCGACTTCAGACCGCGTACCGCGCTGTCCACGTCGGCGTAGCCGAAGGGGCAGGCCACCCGCCCCGAGCCGTCCGGCTTCAGCCCGGCCCGCCGGGCGACGTCCTCCAGGTCGTCGCGCGAGGCCGGACGCCAGCTGCCCGGGGTGCGTTCCGGCTCCGCCAGCTTCGTGGCCACCCGCATCACCGACGCCGTGGCACACCGCTCCGGCGGACCCCAGCCGGCCAGCACCACGGCGGCTCCGCGCTCGGCGAGCGGTGTCGCCTCCGCGAGCAGCCCGCCCAGCCCCTCCGAGTCGCCCGCGAGGCACCCGATCGGCTCGAAGGCCGTCACCAGGGTGTAGGCGGCAGCGCCCGGCTCCGCGGTGTCCCCGGGCGAGCCGTCCACCAGCCGGGTGTCCGGACGCGTGCCGGCACCGGACGCCCCGGGCAGCAGCCGCTCGCGCGCGAGCGCCACTCTTTCGGGGGAAGCGTCGACACCGGTGACCGCCGCTCCCCGGGCGGCGGCCATCAGCAGGGCGAGTCCGGAACCGCAGCCGAGGCCGAGCAGCCGCGTGGCGGGACCCACGTCCAGTCGCTCGTAGACGGCCTCGTAGAGCGGTACGAGCATCCGCTCCTGGATCTCGGACCAGTCACGCGCGCGTGCACGCAGGTCCACGCGGGGTGCGGTCCCCGCGTGAGGCAGGTGCTGCCGCACGAGCGTAGGTGTCATAAGTAAGCGCCCCAATCCGCCGAGAGTTGCCTCTTGCCGCTTCCATGGCCCCCGTGACAGTGCGCTCGCACTACCCCCGTATGCCAGGAAACTCCCCCTCCGACCCGTCGTCCAGTGGAATGCGGCAGGGCTTGTGAGATGTCATGTGCCGGTGGCGAGATTTCACATTCCGGCAACCTCGGCCCGTACCATCGCGCCATGGCCAAGGCACCCGTACTCACGCCCCGCGCGGAGGACTTCCCCCGCTGGTACCAGGACCTGATCACCAAGGCGGAGCTCGCCGACAACGGGCCGGTGCGCGGCACCATGGTCATCCGACCGTACGGGTACGGGCTGTGGGAGCGGATGCAGGCGGAGATGGACGCCCGCATCAAGGCCACGGGCACCCAGAACGCGTACTTCCCGCTGCTGATCCCGCAGTCGTACCTCACGAAGGAAGCCGACCACGTCGAGGGCTTCGCGCCCGAACTGGCCGTGGTCACGCACGGCGGCGGCAAGGAACTCGAAGAGCCCGCGGTGGTCCGCCCCACCTCGGAGATGATCGTCAACGCCTCCTTCTCCAAGTGGGTGCAGAGCTACCGCGACCTGCCGCTGCTCATCAACCAGTGGGCCAACGTCGTGCGCTGGGAGCTGCGGCCCCGCCTGTTCCTGCGCACGACCGAGTTCCTCTGGCAGGAGGGCCACACCGCGCACGCCACGTACGAGGAGGCCCGCGACTTCGCCGCGCACATCCACCGGCAGGTCTACGAGGACTTCATGGTGAACGTCCTGGCGATGGACGTCGTCCCCGGACGCAAGACGGCCAAGGAGCGCTTCGCGGGCGCCGTCAACACCCTCACGCTCGAAGGCATGATGGGCGACGGCAAGGCCCTGCAGTTGGCCACGAGCCACGAACTGGGCCAGAACTTCGCCAGGGCGTTCCAGACGCAGTACCTGTCGAAGGACGGCAGGCAGGAACTGGTCTGGCAGACCTCCTGGGGATCCACCACGCGCATGATCGGCGCGCTGGTGATGATGCACGGCGACGACGACGGTCTGCGCGTGCCGCCCCGGCTGGCGCAGATCCAGGCCGTGGTGCTCGCGATCAAGGGCGACGAGGCGGTTCTGGCCAAGGTTCGCGAGGTGGGCGACCGGCTGCGGGCGGCCGGCGTCCGCGCGCACGTCGACGACCGCACCGACACCCCCTTCGGCCGTCGCGCCGTCGACTGGGAGCTCAAGGGCGTGCCGGTCCGCATCGAGATCGGCCCGCGCGACCTGGAAAGCGGCACCGCGATGCTGGCCCGCCGCATCCCCGGGGGCAAGGCGCCGGTCTCCCTGGACGACCTGGCGGAGCTGCTCCCGAAGATCCTGGAGGAGGACCAGGAACTGCTGCTGACGCAGGCCCGTGAGCGCCGCGAGTCCCGGACGGCCGACGTGACGACGATCGGGGAGGCCGTCGAGGCGGCCACGGCCGGCGGCTGGGCGCGCATCCCGTGGGCGGTGCTCGGCGAGGAGGGCGAGGCCGCGCTCGCCGAGCACGCGGTGACCGTACGGTGTCTGGTCGCCGAGGACGGGTCGGTGCCGGCCGACGGTGACGCACCCGGTAACGTCGCGGTCGTGGCGCGCGCCTACTGACGCGCCCACGCGCCGAACACCTGGGACACAAGGCGACCGAAACGCCTCTTGCGTCCTCGCGGACCCCTGGCCCCCCGGCGCGAAGACACCCTCTGCGCGCCGGGGCGTACGCGTGACTACGCACCACCTTGTGGTGAGCTGCGAGGCTTCTCCACAGATCAGCGCACGCGCCCTCGTCGGGACGCATCAGAGGCAACTGACGGGTACGTGCAAATTATTTGGGATGGCCCGGAATCGGAACACTGGGGCACCCCGGCTCGTTGTCATTACGTGAGCACGACACAGACACCACCTGTTCTCGCCGCAGAGCTGGCACAGGCGTGGGCCGACATTCAGCGGTACCACCCCGAGCTGCCCGACCTTGCCGCGCCAGAGTCCCTGATCGGGGAGTCGTCGTCCGCGTGCGGTCACGAGCTCTCCTTCGAGCGACTGCTCCATGAGGCAGTCCATGGCATCGCCGCCGCCCGCGGCGTCCGCGACACCTCCCGTGCCGGCCGCTACCACAACCGCAGATTCCTCGCCATCGCCGAGGAGCTGGGCCTGGACCACCCCGAGGAACCGCACCCCAGCAGCGGCTTCTCCCTGGTCACGCTCACGCCCGAGGCGAAGCGCCGCTACCGCCCGACGATGGAGCGCCTCCAGCGCGCCCTCAAGGCGCACACCGTCGCGACCTCCTCCGACACCTCCCGCACCTTCCGGGGCCCGGCCGCCCGCCACGGCTCCTCGGGTGGCGGCGTGCGCGTCAAGGCGGTCTGCGACTGCGGGCGCAACGTCCGCGTCGTCCCCTCGGTCCTCGCCCAGGCCCCCATCGTCTGCGGCGGCTGCGGCAAGCCGTTCCGCATCCCCGAGGTCGTGGGAGCGGTCGCGAGCTGACGTCGGCACCGGCATCTCGTGGCTGCCGGTCGAGACGGACCGCCGGAACGGGCCGGCACCCGGCGTACCTCACCTCCGCGCCGGGTGCCGCTTCGGCATGCGCGGGCGCGGCACACCCCCGGCCGGAGCGACCCGCGGGGTGTGGCACAATGGCTAGCTGTACTCGACAGCCGCACAGGAACCCTCTCGCCTCCGGCTGACGCGTCCATCGGGCACTCGGGTACCGCAACCCCACGCGGCTTCCTCGCCGTGCCCAACCACGTCAAATCCAGGAGAACCCACTCCCGTGGCAGTCAAGATCAAGCTGAAGCGTCTGGGCAAGATCCGTTCGCCTCACTACCGCATCGTCGTCGCCGACTCCCGCACCCGTCGTGACGGCCGTGCGATCGAGGAGATCGGCAAGTACCACCCGACGTACAACCCGTCGGTCATCGAGGTGGACGCCGAGCGCGTGGCGTACTGGCTGGGTGTCGGCGCGCAGCCGACCGAGCCCGTCCTCGCCATCCTGAAGAAGACCGGCGACTGGCAGAAGTTCAAGGGCGAGCCGGCTCCGGCCCCGCTCCTGACGCAGCCCGAGAAGGCCGCGCGCCCGTCGTTCGAGGCGCTCGGCGGTGACGACGAGGGCAAGGGTGAGGCGATCACCCAGAAGAAGAAGGCTGAGAAGAAGGACGACGCCGCCGCTGAGTCCGCTTCGACCGAGGCCTGAGCATGCTCGAGGAGGCTCTCGAGCACCTCGTGAAGGGCATCGTCGACAACCCTGACGATGTGCAGGTCGCCTCGCGCAACCTGCGCCGCGGGCGGGTGCTCGAGGTCCGGGTCCACCC